>NZ_JBJJMM010000043.1:0-33987 GCF_046231795.1 Pseudomonas sp. KCJK9016
GTCGAAATCGACGGCTTCCACACTTTCGCCAAAATGCACGTTGTGATTGGTGTGCGCGGCCCACTTCAGGTAATCCGCAAACTCAAGACGGGAGATTTGCGCAAACTGCGCATTGAGAAATGGCAGCAACCGACCGTGCTGATGCAGGTACGAGACAAACGAAAACGGATTGGTCGGCTCAGTCAGGGTGACCAGATCCTTGAACATCGAGACTTGCAGGCAGGCGTCCGGCAACATCATGCCGCTGTGCCAGGAAAACTCGGCTTTTTTCTCGAAGAAAATATTGCGGACTTCACGCCGTCCGTGCAGTTGCGCCGCGATACTGAGATTCGACGGCCCGCAGCCAATACCCACGCAATCGTAAATCTCGTTTTCCATGTCAGCATTCTCCATTGGCCCACTGCGTTATGCGTGTGGGAGCGTGCAACTGAAAAAGGGCGCGTCTGCACTTGCGGCATATAGCCGGAACGAACCGCACCTGTTTCTTTTTTCACAGCAATATCGCGCCCGGCTCGATAGAGCTGGCCGCACTTGTCGAGTGGCGAATGATTAAAGCGAAACGGCGTTCAGCCAGTGGTTTTCCAGCGCTCGCGCCCGATCATGCGGACGCGCCTCCCTGTTGTGGAAAGGCTGGAGAAGGGAACGGAAATATCGAAGAGAAGAAATCATTTGAAATACACACGTCCTTGTGTCGTTAGGTTGGATATGCATTTCCATAAATTGGATCCAATATGGTTCACGTTTTCCAAACCGTCAAATGCCATTCATCGCCGATCTAAAAATCAAATTCGACGCTCCCCGTGCAGACGCTTTGAATGGTGAGGAGTCTATGCAACGCAAAATTTCCCGGTATTCTCGATGCCCCGACTTCAAGGAGCCCAGTCATGAGTTCAATTCTCGAAAGCCTTCCAATGGGCCAAAAGGTAGGCATCGCCTTCTCCGGCGGCCTCGATACCAGCGCTGCGTTGCACTGGATGCGCATCAAGGGCGCCGTGCCCTATGCCTATACGGCGGACATCGGCCAGCCCGACGAGGACGACTACCAGTCGATTCCACGTCGCGCCAAGGAGTACGGTGCAGAAGACGCACGCCTGATCGACTGCCGTGCGCAGCTGGTGGCCGAAGGCATCGCCGCTCTGCAGAGCGGTGCGTTCCACGTTCAGACGGCGGGCGCCACTTACTTCAACACCACGCCTTTGGGGCGCGCCGTGACGGGCACCATGCTCGTTGCCGCCATGAAAGAGGACGGGGTCAACATCTGGGGCGACGGCAGTACCTACAAGGGTAACGACATCGAACGGTTCTACCGCTACGGCCTGCTGGTGAACCCGGAGCTGAAGATCTATAAACCCTGGCTTGACCAGCAGTTCATCGAGGAACTGGGCGGTCGCGCCGAGATGTCCGCGTTCATGCACCAGGCCGGATTCGCCTACAAGATGTCGGCGGAAAAGGCCTACTCGACCGACTCCAACCTTCTGGGCGCGACCCACGAAGCCAAAGACCTCGAGAATCTCGACAGCGGTATCCACATCGTCAACCCGATCATGGGTGTGGCGTTCTGGCGCGACGACGTGAAAATCGACAAGGAGCAGGTCTCGATCCGCTTTGAAGAAGGCCAGCCTGTCGCCCTCAACGGCAAGACCTTCGCCAACGCCGTCGAGCTGATGCTGGAAGCCAACCGTATCGGTGGCCGCCACGGTCTGGGCATGAGCGATCAGATCGAAAACCGCATCATCGAGGCCAAGAGCCGCGGCATCTATGAGGCCCCAGGCCTGGCCCTGCTGCACATTGCCTACGAGCGTCTGGTCACCGGTATCCATAACGAAGACACCATGGACCAGTTCCGCGACAACGGTCGCCGCCTGGGCAAGTTCCTGTATCAGGGTCGCTGGTTCGATCCGCAGGCCATCATGCTTCGCGAGTCCGCCCAGCGCTGGGTCGCACGCGCCATTACCGGTGAAGTGACGCTGGAACTGCGCCGTGGCAATGACTACTCGATCCTCAACACGACTTCGCCGAACCTGACCTATCACCCGGAACGTCTGTCGATGGAAAAAGTGGCCTCGATGTTCTCGCCACGGGACCGCATCGGTCAGCTGACCATGCGCAACCTCGACATCGCCGACACCTCCGACAAGCTGCGGATCTTCTCGCAGACCGGCCTGCTCTCGGCGGACAACGCGTCCGTGCTGGCAGACCTCAAGCGCAGCGAAGGCTGAACCGGCTGACCGCAGCCGTGTCCTGATAAGGACACGGCTGCGGCGTTCCGATCCCTTGCGGGAATACCTTTGACAGTCCTTCCGCCAAACCTGCCGGATCCGGACGTTATCGTGCATGGCGCGGCCTCCCGGTTTCACCCGAGCGTGGAGCGCATGCATTCATCGACTTGACGGGAAACGACAGGGGCTGCCGTTTAGAGCGGGGCATCCATCAGAAACGGGAGCGAGCAGGCTCGCCCCCGCTGGTTTCACTGACGATGAATCAGCCTTTTTCGTCGATCCCGGCTTGCAGGGCCTGACTGTCCAGGTGACCGCTCAGGGTCACCGGGCCGACCTTCAGGTTGCCGTTTTCAAGGGAAACCTTCGGTGCGTTTTCTTCGGACTTGTGCGGCAGATCCAGGCCAGCCTTCACGCCGTAGTCGCGGTTGCTCAGGTCGCTGCTGCTGACCTTCGAACCACCCAGATCGACCTTGCCTTCAATGGCGGAAATCCGCGCGCCGGTCAGTTGCGTAGCGCCGCCGATGGTGAGGTTCACACCCTGGCTGGCGCTGATGCCAGAAGCCTGCTTCACGCTGTCCTTGTGCGCGTATTCGCCTTCGGCTTTCAGTGTCGGCTTGTAGTCGGTGCCGGCCAATTTGCCTTTGTCGTCTGCGGGAGTTTTCTTGGCGGTCAGCCCCAGATCCACATCGACCTTGACGTGGGTGCTGGAGTCCTGACGGCTCTCGACTGACAGATCACCGGCCACGTTGCCGCTGACATTGCGCGCATCGATCCGCGCACCGCTCAGGCTCGCATCACCCGCGCTGTTCAGCACCACAGTGTCAGCCTTGAGCTGGCTGTTCTGCCGGGTGGTGTTTTGCAGGTAATCCACGCCCACCTTGGCCCCGGCATTGAAGCCGTGATCGCTGCTGACTTTTTCATCGGCGGCGGTCGGTGTGCTTTTGCTCAGATTGCCACCGGCGTTCAACGCAACGTTCCAGTTATTGCGGCTGTCGGTGGACTGCGCGGACTCCTGAACGAAACCGCCCTTCTGCGCGTCGATGCTGACGTTTGGCGCAGTGACCTGAGTGCCTTGCAGGCGCACCGAATCACCGCTCAGCGCAAGGCCGTTCTGGCTGTTGAGCTGACCACCGGTGAGGGTTTGCGTGTTCTCGTTGACCCGACCGATGTTGAAGTTGCCGCTGAGGTTGCCGCCCTGATCGAGGCTCTTCTCGCTGCTGCTCTTGCTGCCGCCCGCCTTCAGCCCACCGCCAAGATTGCTGCCGTTGGCGACGTGGGTGTCGGTGGCCGCTTGCAGGTCGAGTTTGCCGTCGGCCTTCAAGTCGATAGCGCCAGCGCTGTCGATCTTCGTGCCCTGCTGAACCTGATTGCCGCCGCTGCTCAGTTGCACTGGCCCGTTGCCACTGAGGCTGGCAACGTGGGCCTGGCTGTCGGTGGTCTTGTTGCCTTTGTGATCGAGCTGGAACCCGGCGCCGAGATCGACGTTGGTGCCGTCGGTGCCCGGCAAGGTGCCGACGGTCAATGAGCCGCTGCCCCGCAGGCTGGAGCTGTCGCTGCTCTGACGGTCATTGGCCTGATTCAGGGCCAGATCACCGCCGGTCCTGACGCTGACACCGCCCTGCCCGCCGTCGAAACGGCTGCCTTCGAACTGTGCGTCGCGACCAACATTGATGTTCACACCTTGGCTACCGGCATAACCGCCAACCACCGCCGTGGAGCTGTTCTTGCTCGACTGGCTGCTGCCGCCCGCGCCGCTGCCGGCCACGTTCACGTCTTCACCGGTCTTGGTGTAGACCCGCACATCGACCTTGGCATCCACCGAATTGTCGGTGCTGCTGCGGCTGTTGTTTGCGGCATCGGCCACCAGTTTGTCAGCGCTGATGTTCACCTTGCCAGCGCTGGCGTTGTACTGGGTGCCCTGATCATGCAGCGTGCCGCCGACCTTCACGTCCACGGTCTGGCCGTCGAACCGGCTGACCACGGCATTGCTGCTCTGCTCGGTCTTGTCAGCGCTCGCATGACCGACCGCCACGTCGATACCGACGTTCGGCTGACCGAGATTGGCCAGTGCGTCCTTGTCCGGGACCTTGCCGTCGAGCACTTCCTTCACCGCGCCGGCAATCGGTCGGGCGATGTCTTTGTACTCGACATTGGCACCGATGTCCGCCGACCAGTTGCTCTCCTTGTGGGTGCTGCTTTCGGTGTTGCTGGCGCCACGATTGTCGACTTCGCTGGCAGCGACGTTCAGACCGTTGCCGGACTTGAGCTGCGCGCCTTCGGTAGCGAGTTTGTCAGCGTTGATGTTCAGGCTGCCGCTGCTCCGCACACCGGTGGTTTGCGCGGTGGTTTTAGCGGTGGTGTCTTGCGAGGTGCTGTGCGAGAAGTCCACGCCGCTGCCCGCGCGATCCAGACCGCCGGTGTAGTAGAAACCACCACCGGTGCTGCGGGTCTCGGTCGAAGTGCCGTGGCTGTCCTGCTCGGCCAGCAGCGAGACGTTCTTGCCGCTCAGCATGGTGTCGCCGGCGGTGGACTTCACCTCGGCGCCCTTGAGCGTCACGTCACCGCCCGCCTTCACTTGCACGCTGCCGCCGCTGAGGCTGGAACCCTGCTGCGTGACGTCGTTGGCGGTGACGGTTTGCGCCTTGTCTTCGTAATGCACGCCGGCGCGATACTGCTCCGCCGTCTGCTCCTTGGCGTAAGCGTCGAAGCCACGGGTCTGGGTGCTGTTGCTGCTGTCGTGGGTGTTCTGCGTCGAATGCACATTCACATCACCCGCCGCATCCGCCGTCAGCGAACCACCGGCCTTGACCGTGGAGCCGGCGACTTCGATGTCCTTGGCGCTTTTCAGCTTGAGGTTGCTGTCGGACGCCAGCTCGCTGCGCACCGTGGTGCTGTCCTTGCTGTTCTGCCGGGACTCGTCCTTGGTGATGCCGAAGAACTTGCTGTCCTTGTCGTGGTTGTTGCTGTGCGAGGTGTCCTGCACGCCGTCGATGGTCAGCGATCCGTTGTCGCTGATCACGCTGGCGTCCTTGGCGCCACGCACCTGGCTGCCGCTGATGCGCACGTCGTCGGCCTTGACCAGCAGCTTGCCGGCGGCGTTGATCTTGCTGCCCTGATGTCGGGTCTGGCCCTTGTCGGCGTCGCCGGTCTTGCCGAAGAAACCGCCGCCGACCAGATCGCCGGAATAACGGTTGTCGCTGCTGCGATTGGTGCGGGTCGCGGTGGTGATTTCCACCTGTTTGCCGGCCAGTTGCAGATCGCCGGCGCTGTCGATTTCGGCGCCTTCGGAACGCAACAGTGCGGCGGTTTGCAGGGCGATGTTGCCGCCCTTCAGCTGGCTGGTGACGCTGCGCTGCTCTTCACTGCTGCTGTCCCAATCGGCTTTCCACAGGTGTTTGCGGTGCTTGCCCTGATCGGTCTGAGTGTGGCTTTCCGTGGCGGCGGTCAAACGCAGATCGCCGCCGCTTTGCACGCTGAGGTTGTTCTTCGCGTCGACCTTGGCGGCTTTCAGTTCGGTGTCTTTGCCGGACGACAATTGCGCGTCGCGGCTGGCAACGATCTGGCTGCCGTGCTGGCGTGAATCGCTGTCGGTCCGGGTGCGCTCGTAGGTTTCCCAGGTGATGCCGATGGTGCTGTTGTTCCAGTTTTCGCGCTGTTCCTGAAGCTTGCGGCTTTCAACGGTGCTCAGGGTCAGATTGCGCTTGGCATCGACCTTCACGTCGCGACCGCTGACGTCGGTGGCGGCCAACGTCAGGTCCTTGCCGCTGTGCAGGCCGACGTCGCCCTGGCTGCTGCGAATGCCGGCGCGGGTCACATCGAGGCTGTCCGGAATCGCCTGACCGCTGACGCTCAAGTCACCAGCCGAACGGATCTGCACGCCGTCACGCCCGGCGACTTGCACCGCGCCCACTTTCACGCCCGCGCCTTCGGCGGTGCTGACGATGTTGATGCGCCCGGCCTGCATCGCGCCGAACAGGCTGGCGTCGATCCGCTGATCGGTGGTGTTGCCTGCGGGGTCCACGGCTTTCACCTGGCCGCTGGCGTAGTCGACCTGATTGCGCCCGACGGTGAGGTTCAGTTGGTCCCGCGCAGTGATCGCACCCTGGCTGTCGATGCGCGGCGCGATCAGGTTGATCGAGCCTTCGCCATTGCCCAGGCCGCCGCTCTGGATCTGCAACTGACCGCTGGCGTCGCGGGTGCTCAGGGCTTGCAGTTTGCCGTCGTTTAGCTCGGGACGACCGACCACCAGATTGGCGTTCGGCGTGTTGATGAAGCTGCCGCCGTTCACCGAAATGCCGTTCGGGTTGGCGAGTACGTAGTCGGCGGCGCGCCCGAAGATTTCCTGGGCGCCGTTGATGGCCGACGGGTTACGGCTGATCACTTCGTTGAGGATCACGCTCGCCGCCTGGCCCTGCAATTGCGGGTTGGCCGCCAGTTGCCCGGCGAGCTGCGATTGCCCGGCCTGCAAGGCGTTGTTCAGCACCAGGCCCTGACGGTCGACGTTGTAGTCGAGGAACTGGTTGTGCGACAGGCCCGAGCCATTGGGCGCAACGATGTTGACGATGGGCACGCCGCCCTGGGTCTGCAACTGCGCGGTGCCGCCGGGGCCGGGTGCGACCACCACACCGCCGGCCATGGCGCCCGGCAGATGAGCGGCCAGGAACAGGCTGGCGATGGCCCAGCGCAGTTTGCCCCGTGGGGAAAGATGAAACGCAAAGGTGTTCATTGGCATAAGAAACTCTCCATGTAGTGCGGCATCACGTTGCGCGTTGAGTTACAGGCCACGGCTGTCGCGCTCAGATCCGATGGCTGTTGTTCACTGATGTTCATATCTGCAATCCGACCCGCATCAGCCAGGTTTCAGGCTCGCGGTGCAGGCCGGTCGGGGTGGTCAGACTGCGTTGGTAATCGACATCCACCTGCAGGTTTTTCCAGCCCAGGTTGAGGCCGATGCTGGCACCGCTCAGGCGTTGAACCGGCGCACCGTGATCGGCCTTGATCCAGCCGTGGTCGAGGCCTGCCCGCGGAGTGATCTGCAGCGGCAGATCGGTGCGCAGCGGCAGACGCAAGGTGTTGCGCCAGATCGCGCCGCTGGCGCCGGAGGCACTGCTGACCCGGTAACCGCGCACCGCGGAATCGTCAGTGCCGAGCAGTTGTTCGATGGCCGGCAGAGGATCGGGGCTGTATTGCACATTGAGCTGGCTCTGCCATTGCCAGGCTTGGGTGCCGAACTGACCGTTGCGCCACTGGCTGAGGCCGGCGCGGTATTTGCGAAACTGTGCCTTGGGCAGGTTCCTGACCTGATGATCGGCATCGTCGTCGGCGCCGAGCCAGCGCAGACCCTGGGCGTAATTGAAGTCGAGGTTCCACACCGCCCGGTCGAGCCAGAACAGATTGAGACCGGCCTCGGCCACGGTCAGGGTCGGGCTCTGAATGCCCAGGCGGACGTTTTCCAGATAACTGTCGACATCCTTGTGCGCCAGTTGCAGGTTGGCGCTGAGCTGATGGCTCTGGTCACGCCACAACACGCGGTCGGCGCGCAGGCTGAGTTGATCGGTGATGCCGGTGCTGTACAGGGTCGAGCCGGGCAGTTTGAACGGCGAACGATATTCGGCATGACTGGCGAAGGTGCTGAACGTCCAGTAGCCGTAGGGAATTGCGTAATAGAGGCTGGCGTTGCGGTTGTAGCGGTCGCCCCGGTTGAGGGTGTCGCTGGCGCTCAGGCTCAACAGATCGTTGAGTTCCAGCGGGCTATCCAGGCTCAAGGTGAACGTGTTGCGATCCCGCCCGGTGCTGGCGCTGCCGAGGTTGTCGAAACCGGCGCCGAGGGCCCAGCGCGATTGCCCGGAAGTGCGTGAACGCAAGATGATTTTTGACGCGCCGGGCTGGCTGCCGGGAGCGATGTCCGCTGTCAGATCGAGGGAGCGCAGACGGTTCAACTGATCCAGCCCCTGCTCCAGATCCCGCAGGTTAAGCGGCTTGCCGAGCATGCCCGGGAACGCGCCGCCGAGGGACACCGGCAGGCTCTGGTCGGCCAGTTCGATGGACTCGATATAGCCTTCGTCGATCAGGATATCCAGCGACTGCCCCGCTGCCGGCGCGCTGCTCAGGTACGGGCGACTGGCGATGTAACCCTTCTCCACGTAGAGCGCGGTGATGGTCGCCAGCAGATGGTTGATCTGGCCAACGCCCATGCACGGCGCCAGCAGCGGTTTGATGCGGGCGTTGAGCTTGTCTTTATCGATCAGCGTGACGCCGCCGATGCGCGTGCCGCTCAAAGGCCAGCAGCGTTCATCGGGTTTGACCGATTCGGGAATGGCCGGGGTGGCAGGCGTCGGGCCGAACGCGCCGCGCTCCAGTTGGCGCTTGCGTTGTTCAAGTTGCAGTTGTTGCAAGTCGCGCTGTTGCTGTTGCTGCTGGCGCAGCACTTCCTGGCCTGGATTCGACGGTTCGGCAGCAAAAACGCTGGGTGCACACACACTCAACAACAAAGCAGACAACAGCGGACGAGGCAGATAACTACAGCGAGAAACAGCGCGAATCGAATACGGCACTCAACTTCCTTGCAATCAAATGGCTTAATGCCATCCCATCAATTGCAGTGATAGTCAGAGGCTTCCCACACAAATGCAAGATTCTTCCTACATTGCTTACATTTCTTAAACAAATGCGTTTTTAGCACGCATCGCCAGCGATAATGCCAGCAAGTTGCAGACCATCAGGGTTTCCCCGAGGGCCTGGGACCAGGCTGCCAACATCAATCCCGCACCGATCAGCAGGTAATAAAACAGCCCGAGCAATGCGCCGGCGGTGCCCAAACGATCCGGGTAATTGCGCAAGGCTGCGCCCAGAATATTCGGAATCGCCATGCCGAACGCCAGTACCACAAGCAGCATCGGCAGCACGAACCAGACGTGCGCTTCCAACAGCCATACGCCGATGCCGCCGAGCAAACCGGTGAACGCCGCCAGGCGAATCAACCGTAACGGGCTGCAACCGGATTGCAGCAGACGTTTGTTGAACCATGCTCCAAACCCTGAGGCCAGCGCGAGCATCACGCCGCTGTAGCCGAACCACTCGCCGCCCAGGCCGAGACGTTCGAACAGAAACGGCCCGAGGCTGTAATAGCTGAACAACGCGACGTTGAACGATGCAATCCACAGGGCCGAACGCCAGATGCCGGGATCGCGAAGCATATCGGCGAGGGTTGCAAACAGACTGACAGGAACCTCATGCGGCGGACGGGTTTCCGGCAAGGTGCGCCAACTCCAGATCCACAAGATCGAAGCCAGCAGCAACAGTGCAGCGAGCACGCCGCGATAGCCGAAGCCTTGTACCAGGCTCGCCCCACTGAACAGGCCGATAGCGGGACTGGCCGCCAGCGCCATGCCCACCAGCGAAAACACACGGGCCAGTTCCGTCCCGCTAAAGCGGTCGCGCAGCAACGTCTGGGTCACGACCGAACCGGCGGCAGCGCCGAAGGCCGCCAATGCCTGAGCCATCAACAAACCGTTGAAACCGCGAACGCACAAACCCAGTACACAGGCCATTGCATATATCGCCAGACCGGCGAGCATCGAGGGCCGCCGACCGATCCGGTCACACACGCGGCCCCAGGTCACCACGCCAAACGCGAAGGCCAGAAAATACACGGACAAGGTCTGCGCTGCGGCTTGCGGACCCACATCGAACGCCCGGCCGATATCCCCCAGCGCCGGGCTGAATAGGGTCTGGGCGATCTGCGGGAACATCAGCAGCGCAATCGCCAACATCAAAAACGTTCTATGGCTCATCACCCTGACTCCTCAACAAAAGCGCCGAGGAGTTTAAAAAGCCGTGACTGGCGTATTATCCAAACCCCGCCAATTTATCGCTGAAATCGGACAACCCATGGCCTGGCTCGAAGCTCACGACCGTTTTGACCCGGATCACTTCCCGGCGCCGGTGATCGGCATTGCCTCCACCCTCGGCGATCACGACTCGGGGTTACATCGGCATCAGCGCGGGCAACTGCTCTACACCCGTCGGGGCTGCACACGCATCACCTTGGCCGAGCAACTGTGCCTGCTGCCACCGTCGCGGGCGGCGTGGATTCCCGGTGGCGTCACGCATCGGGCGGTCATGCAGCAAAGCGTCGACTATCGCTCTATCTACCTGACGCCCGAGTTGTGCCGCGACCTGCCGCAACAAGTTTGCGTGATCGAGGTCAGCCCGCTGCTTCGTGCCGTACTGGAGCCGATAGCGATTGCTGATTTCGATACCGATTGGCAGCAGGGCAAATTCGTCCATCTGCTGGGACTGTGCCAGAGTGAAATCCGTGAGGCGGCGCAGCAACCGATGCTGTTGCCATTGCCTCAAGACAAGCGTCTCGCCACCCTGCGTGCGCGGCCCGAACAATTGCCGCCGGAGCTGCAAGTGCTGGAACAACAGATCGGCGCCAGCAGCCGCACCATCGGCCGTATCTTCCGGCGCGAAACCGGCATGAGCTATCAGCAATGGCGCCAGCAATGGCGATTGATGCGCGCCATGGAACTGCTCGCCATCGGGCGCAACCTTGGCTATTGCGCGTTTGAACTGGGTTTTGCCAGCGACAGCGCGTTCATCGCGTTCTTCAAATCCATGACCGGCAGCACGCCCGGCACCTGGCTCAGATAAGCAACTGACGACCGGCGATAAAAATCAATTGCCACAAAATATTACTCACGTCATATTACAGTCGTAATAACAGCCTTTTTTGCAGGTATTACGCCATGACCAGCATGCCCACCGTTGAACCCGACCTCGCCGTTCCGGTCAGCGCCCCCCGACCTCCCCTGCTCAAACGCCTGCTGTTGCCCACTGCGGGCCTGGCTGCGCTGGTGTTTGCCGGGCTGTATGCCGCGCACTGGTGGGGCACCGGGCGTTTTCTCGAAGAAACCGACGATGCCTACATTGGCGCCGACGTGACGGTGATCGGGCCGAAAGTCGCCGGTTACATCGAAGAGGTGCTGGTCAGCGACAACCAGCCAGTGAAGGCCGGCGACGTGCTGATCCGCCTCGACGCCCGGGACTACCGCGCCAATCTGGCCAAGGCCGAGGGCGCGGTTGCCGCCGAGGAAGCGCTGCTGGCCAACCTCGACGCCACCGAACAACTGCAACAAGCGGTGATCGGTCAGGCCCGCGCCGGCATCGATGCCGCCGGTGCCGAAACCGCCCGCTCCCGGGATGACAATGCGCGTTATAAACGTCTGGTCACCACCAACGCCGTCTCGGTCGAAGCCGCACAACGGGCCGACGCCACCTTCAAGACCGCGCAAGCCTTGAGCGCCAAGGCCCAGGCCGAGCTGTTGGCCGCGCAACGCCAACTCTCGGTGATCGAAACCCAAAAACAACAGGCCCGTGCCGCCCTCCAGCAAGCCCGGGCCGAGCGTGATCTGGCGCAACTCAACCTCGGTTACACCGAGCTGCGCGCCCCGGTCGACGGCGTGATCGGCAACCGCCGCGCGCGGGTCGGTGCCTATGCCCAGGCGGGTTCGCAGCAACTGTCGGTGGTGCCGGCCAACGGTCTGTGGGTCGATGCCAATTTCAAGGAAGACCAACTGGCGCGAATGAAGCCCGGCCAACGTGTGAGCATCCATGCGGACGTGTTGTCCGGCCAGGAATTCCACGGTCGCCTCGACAGCCTCGCCCCGGCCACCGGTTCGCAGTTCAGCGTGCTGCCGCCGGAAAACGCCACCGGCAACTTCACCAAGATCGTCCAGCGTGTACCGGTGCGCATCTTGCTCGACCCCGCCGACAGCGTGCTCGGTCACCTGCGTCCGGGGCTGTCGGTGACCGCTGAAGTCGACACCCGCGCCCAGCCTGAGACCACCGCCGTGGCCAGCGCGCCATGAGTCGCGCCCTCGCCGTCCCTGCGCAGCCGTTCAATGCCGCCGACATGGCGACGGCGACCAAAGTGTTCGCCTTCGCCACGATGTGCATCGGCATGTTCATCGCGTTGCTGGACATCCAGATCGTCTCGGCCTCGCTGCGCGATATCGGCGGCGGACTGTCCGCCGGCACCGATGAAACGGCGTGGGTGCAGACCAGTTACCTGATCGCCGAAATCATCGTGATCCCGCTGTCGGGCTGGCTGTCGCGGGTGTTCTCGACCCGTTGGCTGTTCTGCGCTTCGGCCATCGGTTTCACCCTTGCCAGCCTGTTGTGCGGCATCGCCTGGAATATCCAGAGCATGATCGCCTTTCGCGCGCTGCAAGGTTTCCTCGGCGGTTCGATGATTCCGCTGGTGTTCACCACTGCGTTCTTTTTCTTCACCGGTAAACAGCGGGTGATTGCTGCCGCGACCATCGGCGCCGTGGCGTCGCTGGCCCCGACGCTGGGCCCGGTGATCGGCGGCTGGATCACCGATGTTTCGTCCTGGCACTGGCTGTTCTACATCAACCTGCTGCCGGGAATTTTCGTTGCCGTAGCCGTGCCGATGCTGGTGAAGATCGACCAGCCGGAACTGTCGCTGCTCAAGGGCGCGGACTACCCAAGCATGGTGTTGCTGGCGCTGTTTCTCGGTTGCCTGGAATACACCCTCGAAGAAGGCCCCCGCTGGAACTGGTTCAGCGACCAGACCATCCTCACCACCGCGTGGATCAGCACCCTGGCCGGTGTAGCGTTCATTGGCCGCACGCTGCACGTGGCCAATCCGATCGTCGACCTGCGCGCCCTCAAGGATCGCAATTTCGCGCTCGGCTGCTTCTTTTCCTTCGTCACGGGGATCGGCCTGTTCGCGACGATTTACCTGACGCCGCTGTTTCTTGGCCGGGTGCGTGGCTACGGCGCGCTGGACATTGGTCTGGCAGTTTTCTCCACCGGGGTGTTCCAGATCATGGCGATTCCGCTGTACGCCTTTCTCGCCAACCGCCTCGACCTGCGCTGGATCATGATGGCGGGCCTGGCGTTGTTCGCCCTGTCGATGTGGGAATTCAGTCCGATCACCCACGATTGGGGTGCCGGGCAATTACTGTTGCCGCAAGCCCTGCGCGGGATTGCCCAGCAACTGGCCGTGCC
Organism: Pseudomonas sp. KCJK9016; assembly: GCF_046231795.1. Classification (NCBI taxonomy): domain Bacteria; kingdom Pseudomonadati; phylum Pseudomonadota; class Gammaproteobacteria; order Pseudomonadales; family Pseudomonadaceae; genus Pseudomonas; species Pseudomonas sp. KCJK9016. The sequence continues at coordinate 13,257 of NZ_JBJJMM010000043.1, forward strand.
GCCCGCCGTGACGCTGACCCTCGGCGGGCTGGCGCCAGCGCGGTTGAAGCACGCCTCGGGCCTGTTCAACCTGATGCGCAACCTGGGCGGTGCGATCGGGATCGCCGCGTGCGCGACCATTCTCAACGACCGCACCAACCTGCACTTCACGCGGTTGGCGGAGCATCTGAACAGCAGCAACGAAGCGTTGAACCAGTGGCTGGCCCAGGTCGGCGGCAACTTCGCCGCACTGGGTCAGAGCGGTGACGTGGGCATCACCGCCGGTCTGCATCAGTTATGGCTGCTGACTTACCGTGAGGCGCAAACGCAGACCTATGGCGACACCTTCCTGATGATCATGGTGTGCTTCGTGATCGCCACGGCGATGGTGCCCTTGATGCGCAAGGTGCAACCACCGGCTGCGCCGAGTGCCGATGCACATTGATCGATCAGGCCTGCGGGGTTTTACGAAAGCCCACGGCCAGACGGTTCCAGCTGTTGATGGTGCTGATGGCCACGGTCAGGTCGACCATTTCCTTGGGCGAGAAGTGCGCGGCGACCGCTTCGTAATCTTCGTCCGGGGCATGGGTCAGGCTCACTTGGGTCAGGGACTCGGTCCATAGCAGCGCGGCGCGTTCACGGTCGGTGAAGAACGGCGCTTCACGCCAGGCCGTCACGGCGAACAGACGGCGCGGGGTTTCGCCGCCCTTGATCGCGTCGGCGGTGTGCATGTCGATGCAGAACGCGCAGCCGTTGATCTGCGAAGCGCGCAGTTTGACCAGTTCGATCAGGGGCTTTTCCAGCGGCAGTTTCGAGACGGCGGTTTCCAGGGCGATCATCGCTTTCAGGGCATCGGGGGACGCGGTGTAGAAATCGACACGAGGTTTCATGGTGGCTCTCCGGGGCAAGTGAATGTGTGGCTACGTTAGTCCCGGGACCGCGCCGGACAAATAGCCAATCTCCCGGAAGACGGGTAGGCCACTGCTTTCTAGCGCCAGAAAAGAAAGTGCAGAGGGGCGATTGCCAGCGCTTGTTCGGTGCCACTAGAATGCGATCCATTCTTAATTGCACTCCAATTGCAGCCAGGCATCGGATGCCCGCAACGAGTATCTGCCGCTCATGTCGTCTTTCGATCCGCCATTGAATCAGCAAGTCCAGACGCTCTACAGCGAACACAACGGCTGGCTGCAAGGCTGGCTGCAGCGCAAGCTGGGCAATCGCTGCGATGCGGCCGATCTGGCCCACGATACATTCTTGCGTCTGCTCAACCGCCAGGTACCCAAGCCTCTTGGCAGCGAACCCCGGGCGCTGCTGACGCACATCGCCAAAGGTCTGGTGATCGACCGCTGGCGACGTCAGGACCTCGAACGCGCCTATCTGGAAACCATCGCCAACCTGCCGCCCGCCGAAGTGCCGTCGGCAGAAACCCGCTATCTGATCCTGGAAACCCTGTGGCGCATCGAGGCCTTGTTGCGTGAACTGCCGGCGCAGACCCGCGACACTTTCCTGCTGTCGCAGATCGAAGGCCTGACCTACGCGCAGATCGCCACACGCCTGAAGGTTTCGCTGATTACCGTGAAACGCCACATGCGCGCCGCGTTCCTTGCCTGCCTGAGTGTCGCCTGATGAGTTCGTCGATGATCAATCCGCAGATTCTCGGTGAAGCCGCCGACTGGCTGGTGCAGTTGCATTCAGGCACCGCCTCGCCATCCGATCATCAGGCCATTGCCCAATGGCGCAGCCGCAGCGCCGAACACGCCATGGCCTGGCAACGGGCCGAAGCCCTGCTGGGGGACTTGCGCAGTGTGCCGGCCAACGTCGCCATCCAGACCCTGCAACGAGCTTCACGCAAGGAAGGCCTGAGCCGTCGCCAGACCCTCATCCGCCTCGGCCTGCTGTTGATGGCCGGGCCGTTGGGCATCGCCTCGCAACACGTTCCGTGGCAACAGTGGACCGCCGACCAGCGCACCGCTGTCGGCGAGCAAAAAAACCTGCAACTGCCGGACGGTTCGCAACTGTTGCTCAACACCGACAGCGCCGTGGACATCGCTTTCAGTCCGCTTGAACGTCGGGTGCTGTTGCTCGAGGGCGAGGTGCTGATCAACACCGCCAGCGATGCCGCCGCCCGCCCGTTCATCGTCGAAACGCCACAAGGTCTGGCCCGTGCATCGGGCACACGTTTTTGCGTGCGCACCGAAGGTTCGCGCAGCCTGGTGTCGGTGCTCGAAGGCCAGGTGCAGATCACTCCGCAACTGCTCCAGCAACACGCGGTCCTCAAGGCCGGCGAACGTCAGCGCTTCAAGCTGAGCGGTTTCGACACCGCCGAAACCTTCGACACCGCAAGCCTGGCCTGGGACAAGGGCATGCTGCTGGCCAGCAACATGCGTCTGGACGAATTGCTCGGCGAACTGAGCCGTTATCGTCGCGGCGCCCTGCGCTGTCATCCGGACGTTGCGGCGATGCGCGTGTCCGGTGCGTTTTCCCTGCGCGACACCGACGCCAGCCTGCGCTTGCTCAGCGACACCCTGCCGCTGACCATCAACAGCCTGACCCGCTACTGGTTGTCGGTGGAGCCCCGCGTCTGAACCCGACAAAAAAATTTCAATGTTCACTGATACCTTTTCGCGTCTCGTTCGGTGAGTGGATAGACCTCAATTTCCACGCGCTCGACAGGATCGCCGAATGACCGCATTGCCCACGCCCCGCCCCGCTCTTTTTCCGTTCAAGGCCCTGAGTCTTGCGCTGGCTTTCGGCTCACTGGTGCCGACTCTCGGTCACGCCGCCGACAGCGTCAGCGAAAGCACCAGCCAAAGCGTCAACATCGGCCCCGGCCTGCTGAGCCACGTACTGGCGCAGTTTGCAGTGAGCGTCGGCGTGCCGTTGTCGTTCGATCCGGCGCAACTGGGCAATCGCCAGAGCCCGGGCCTGCAAGGCAATTACACCGCGCAAAGCGGTTTTGCCCGGTTGCTGGAAGGCAGCGGTTTCGAACTGATCAGCACTGGCGACAACGGTTACACCGTGACGCCGAAAGCCGCGGCGGACGGCGCGCTGGAGCTGGGCGCCACCACCATCAGCGCCCAGCACGACAGCAACGATGACACTTACGGCGGCGAACAGGTCGCCCGCCGCGCGCAGGTCGGCATGCTCGGCAATCAGGCGGTCAACGACCTGCCGTTCAGCGTCACCAGCTATACCGCCAGGACCATGGCCGACCAGCAGGCGCAAACCATTGGCGATGTGTTGCTCAACGATGCCTCGGTGCGCCAGTCCAACGGCTTCGGCAACTTCTCGCAGATGTTCATGATCCGCGGTCTGCCGCTGGCTTCCGATGACATTTCCTATAACGGACTGTACGGCGTGTTGCCCCGACAGATCATCGCCGTCGAAGCGCTGGATCGGGTCGAACTGTTCAAGGGCCCGAATGCGTTCGTCAATGGCGTGACCCCGAGCGGCAGCGGCATCGGTGGCGGGATCAACCTGCAACCCAAACGTGCCATGGACACCCCGACCCGCAGCGTCACCCTCGACTACAGTGCCGACGGTCGGGTCGGCACACATCTGGATCTCGGCCAGCGCTTTGGCGAGGACAACCGCTTCGGCGCTCGGGTCAATCTGATGCAGCGCGAAGGCGACACCGCTGTCGATGACGAAGACCAGCGTTCGTCGCTGTTCAGCGTCGGCCTGGACTATCGCGGCGAACGCCTGCGGGTCTCCACCGATTTCGGCTATCAGAAGCAGGTCATCAATCAGGGCCGCTCGGTGATTTACGTCGACTCAAGCCTGACGAAAGCTCCCAAGGTGCCGCACGCCAATGCCAGCTACGCCCAGAGCTGGAGCTACTCGCAGCTTGAAGACACCTTCGGCATGGCCCGCGCCGAGTACGACCTCAACGACAACTGGACGGCCTACGTGTCCGGCGGCGCCAAGCACACCCGGGAGAATGGCGTTTACTCGTCGCTGACCGTCACCGAGTTCAATGGCAACGCCCGCGGCGGCATGCTCTATTCACCCCATGACGAGGACAACCAAAGCGCGATGGCCGGCCTCAACGGCCATTTCGATACCGGCCCCGTCAGCCATCAGTTGAACCTCGGTTGGGCGGGCATCCGGGGCGAGCAACGCTCGGCGTTCGAAACCATCGGCAGCGCCTCGCGCTACAGCACCAACCTGTACAACGTCACCGACAAACCGCGCCCGCCTGCCACCTCGTTCGCCGGTGACATCAACGATCCACGTGTGGTCGGCAAAAACACCCTGCGCAGCGAAGCGATTTCCGACACCCTGGGTTTCCTCGACGACCGCATCCTGCTGACCCTCGGTGTGCGCCGCCAGCAAATGAAAGTCGATGGCTGGGCCACGGCCACCGGCGCCCGCACATCGAGCTATGACGAGTCGATCACCACCCCGGTCTACGGCCTGGTGATCAAACCGTGGGAACACGTGTCGTTCTACGCCAACCGCATCGAAGGCCTGGCCAAGGGCCCGACGCCACCGACCAGCGCCATCAACCGCGACGAAACCTTCGCCCCGGTGCGCAGCAAACAGATCGAGGCCGGCGTGCGCCTGGACATGGGCAGCTACGGCGCCAGTCTCGGCGTTTACCGCATCGAGCAACCGTCGAGCTACACCCAGGACGGGATTTTCCGGGTCGACGGCCAGCAGACCAACAAAGGCGTCGAACTCAACGTCTACGGCGAACCGGTCGACGGCCTGCGGCTGCTCAGCGGCGCGACCGTGATGAAGACCGAACTCGACGGCAGCAGCAACGGCGTCAACGACGGCAACCGCGCCATCGGTGTCCCGCGCTTCCAGTTCAATATCGGCGCCGACTGGGACATTCCGGGCCTGGAAGGCGCAGCCCTCAGCGCCCGCATGTTACGCACTGGCGGCCAGTACCTGAACGCGGCCAACACCCAGAGCATCCCGGCGTGGAACCGCTTCGACCTGGGTTCGCGCTATGCCTTCCGGCTGGATGAGAAACAGATCACCCTGCGGGCCAATCTGGAAAACGTCGCCAACGAAGCCTATTGGGCATCGGCCAATGGCGGCTACCTGACCCAGGGCGCGCCGCGCACGCTGAAAGTTTCGGCGACCGTGGACTTCTGAGTACCACTGGTCACTTGACCGGCACCAAGCCGTGCGCGCTTCGGACCAACTTCAGGTAAATCCCATTTCTGGAGAAACATCATGAACACGCGCACCTTGACCTCGTTCCTGCTGGCCGGCCTGTTGGCCACGGCATCCGCCACCAGTTTTGCCGCCAATGACAGCACCGGCGCATCGGGCACCCAGCCCGGCGCCAACAGCGGCACGAGCATGCCGCCGGACAACACCACTACCCGACCTAACGACGGCCCTTCCGACGGGATGAAATCAGGTACCGGAACCAATGGCGGCGCCAGCGGCTCCGGCTCGGGCGCCGGGGGTGGGACCGGCGCGGCGGGCGGCGGAACAGGTGGATCCGGCGCAGGCACCGGCAGTTGAACGAACAAGAGCAGGCCATGGTGAACGCAGCATGGCCTGTGTCTGAAGCCTTTTTCGATCAGCGATCCGAACGCAGCAATTCGCCGACACCGACGTCCATCGACAACACCGCCGCTCGATTGCGACCGGCGTTCTTGGCCTGATACAGCGCCGCATCGGCGCGCTGGATGAACAGCTCCGGGCTGTCGTTACCCAGCGGAATGAAGGAATAGCAGCCCAGGCTCACCGTGAGATAACCGGAGGGCGAGCCGCTGTGGGTGATGTGTTTGTCCATGACGCTGCGGCGGATCTGCCCGGCAATCGCCAGCGCTCCGTTGATGTCGGTGTCCGGCAACAGCACCGCGAACTCCTCGCCGCCGTAGCGCACGGCCAGATCGGACTTGCGCTGGCAGCAGTTCCTCACCACCTGGGCGACTTGCGTCAGACAGTGGTCGCCGGCCACATGGCCGTAGGCATCGTTGTAGCGTTTGAAGAAGTCGATATCGAGCATGATCAGGCTGACCGGGCTCGACTGCCGTGCACCACGGGCAAACTCGGTCTCCAGCGAGCGCTCGAACAGACGCCGGTTGGCCAGCCCGGTGAGACTGTCGTGGGTGGCGATCTGCTCAAGCGCGCGCTGGGCCTTGATCAGATTCTTCTCGATCCGCTCGCCGTCGCGCACCTGATGGATGAACACCCAGCCGAACAGCCCTACGCCGAGCATCACCAGCGCCACGATCACGCTGGATTGAAAGGCTCGGTCATGCCAGCCCGCAAGAATCGTGTCCCGCGATGTAGAAGCAGAAACCACCAGCGGATACGCGGCCAGTTGCCGATAACCGTACAGCCGCGTGACCCCGTCCACCACCGAATCGATCATCGCCGTGCCGGCAGAAGCGTTGGGCAGCAGCGTCTGATAGATCTCGCCCTTGGCCAGCGAGCTGCCGATCAACGCCTCGTCGAAGGGCCGCCGGGCCAGCAGCGTGCCGTCGGTCAGGCCAAGGAACATGGTGCCGTTGTCGTCGAGGCTGAAGCTTTTGAAGAATTGATCGAAGTACGACATCTTGATGCCGGCCAGCAGCACGCCCTGGAAATTGCCGGCGCGGTCGTTGACCCGTTTCGAGATCGGGATGATCCACTCACCGTTCTCGCGACTACGGATCGCCGGGCCGATGTGCGCCACGGATGAAACGTTCTGCTGGTGATATTTGAAGTACTCGCGATCAGCCACACCGTTGCCACGCGGCAGATCCGGGAACGAGGTGATGACCCACTGCCCTTCGCGATCGAACAGAAACATGCCGTGCAACTGTTCCAGCTGCTGCACCCGGCGCGCGAAGGTTCTTTGCAGTCGCGGCCTCTGCGCCGCGCCATAGCCGTCCTCCTGAATCCAGTCGACCAGGCTGGTCATCACCAGATCGGCAGCCAGAAAGGTGTCTTCGGCCTGCTGCGCCATCGCCCGTGTCAGGTTGGCCGAAGCCATCTGCGCATTCGCCAGATCCTGGCGGCGCGACTGTTCGATTTGCAAATACAGCAAGCCGGACAGACACAGGCATACACCAACGATGAACAGCGCCGCCGCCTTGCGCAGCGGTAAACGCTTGAGTGTGCCGCCGGGGGCCTGATGCGGATCGTGAATGGGGATAGGCAAAAGCGTGTCCTGGGCAGGTACGACAGGGGCAAAGGCCCGAAACCCTTGTTTTTTGTGAGCGTAGCCCACCGGATAGTGCGGGGCAACCAAGTGCCACCGGGACCATCCCGCCCCCGTAGATATCGGCGCGCAGTGGAAATGGATGACCTGCGCGGCGATTTATATTTCAGAGTTCGTCATGTTCTCAGTGCGCCAATGACGGTTGGGTGGCAACCGAGACGGTGAAGATCACGACAAAAAGCACAACGAGTACCCAGAAAATCACCAGGAGTGTCAGCATTACGACCTTCAGACTTTTGTAAAGCCAGCACAGCCAATGGCCTTCGGATTTAGCTTGTGAGCGGCTTCTGAGTAAGCCTTTCAAATAAAAACCGAGGATGGCCAATAATGCGCCATCAACGAAAAGCGCAGGCAGACCGGCTTCGGGGAAAATGCTTCCCCACCGATAGAATGACGACCGGCTCAGGAACACCACATAGCAAGTAAGGCTGCCGTAGGGGATGGCTCTCCACCATTTACCGGTCAGCGCTCCGACCATCAGGCACATCATCACCATGAACGGATTCAGGAGGATATGGATCATCCAATCCAGTACGTTGGGGAAGTAGTCCGGAGAATTAATGCTGCGCCAAATGTGTTCAAACATTGTTCAGTTACTTGCTTTCTATGGGGTCAGTACCGCTTCCATGCCACTGAACGGTATCGGCGTATCGCCGGATGACATAAGTCCTGTCGTGTAAACAAAACAGGCGCCTGAAAAGGCGCCTGTTTTGATGAGCAACAACCGATTGCGTTAGCGCGACGGCGGTACCCGGATATCCCCCGACCGGCACTGGGTCTTCACACCCTTGCCGCACGCACCGAATTGCAGGTCCTTGCCCATGCACACGCGCACTTCCGAGAGTTCCGGGCCGCTGCAGATCACGGCGATGCCGTCGGCCGGGATGCCGGGATTGTTCTTGCGGAACAGGTCGGCGATTTCCTGCGCCTGGAAGTAGTAGGAGCTGCTGAACGGTTGCAGCTCTTCCGGGATTTTCACCGCCGCCACGGCTTTGTCCGCTTCATCGAAATAGCCCATCGCCCCGAGGCCGCTGCAGGTGCCGTGTTTGCTCCATTCGTGATCGAGCAGTTTCTTTGTCGGAAACAGCGTCAGACCTTTCTGCGTTTCGGCGGCCGAGAGCGTGGTCACTGGCGGGCAGGATTCCGGCCAGCCGCCCTTGGCGTATTGCGGCCACAGGCCATGCAGGACAAAACCGTAACCCTTGCCGGTGCACTGCGGATCGTCCTTGTGGGTGAGGCAGAACGTCGGCGACCAGGACAGCGTCAGCAGGTAGTAATCGAAGACCCCCGCCACCGACTCCGTCGGTGCCTTGCTGGCGTGTGACTGGCGCGCCGAACTCAGGCCGATGCTACCGACCATCAGCGCAATCAGCGCCATAATTGTAAAAAGCTTTTTCATCTTCCCGTTCCTTGGAACGCTTGCGTCCATGGTTTTTGTGGTCTGACCGTCAAGTGGTCAGGGACTGATTGAGTCATGCCAGTGTTGCAGGCGCATGACGCAAGGCAAAACCTGCATTACTTTGAAAGGACTACCATGCTGTTGAATTCACCACAGGGAACCGACATGAGTAAAGCAGACGAACTCGCCGCGAAACTCAAACAGACACGGCACACCCATGCTGACGAAATCACCTGCGCCGAACTGGAAATCGATTGCTGGCCGGCACAGGTCTACGCCCTGTATCACCGGATCGAAGGCTGGTTGCAACCGGTGATCGAGGTGGGCCTGAAGATTCGGCGAAATCCTACCCATGTCTGCGAAAGTTCACCGGATGGCGAAACCCACGACTACGCCATCGATCAATTGGTCATCGAAGCCAATCACCATAGCCTGACGTTCGACCCCATCGCCCGCTTCACCGAAGACGGCGCCGGGCGTGTGCAGATCAACCTGCCGGGCAAGGCAACATCGCTGCTGCGCACCGTCGATGAACACGGCGAGAGTCACTGGTGGTTGCAGACCCTCGAGACCGGGCAACAACTGGACGCCATTGCGTTGACTGAAAACAACCTGCTGCTGGTGGTCCAGGAAGGACTCGGGCTGTAGGACGCGTCACTGTCGTCGTGTTGAGCAATAGTCGACGATCACCCGGGAGACCGTTTCGATCATCTGCGGATCGGCGTGGCTCGCCGTAAACAGTCGAAATTCAGCATCCGGCAACACCGGCAAACCCACCTCCACACCCAGTGCCGCCAGCCCTTGCCCCAACTGGCTGGCGGCCATCGGTGCCACCGCGAACCCGGCCAGCGCAGCCGCACGCAAACCAGCACTGCTGGTGCAGAGCATCGCGGTGCGCTGGGCGATACCGGCCTGCGCCAGGCGGGTCAGCGCGGCTTCGCGATACGGGCAAGGTTCGGGGAACAGCGCCAGCGGCAACGGCGTCGGCAATCGGGTGACCGGTTGCGCCGACCAGGCCCACACCAGCGGTTCCTGCCACAGCAACAACCCCGGCTCCCGGGTCTCGCACAGCGAGCCGATCACCAGTTCCAGATCCCCCTGTTTCATCTGGTTCAACAACGTACCGGGAATATTCACCTGCACATCGATCTGCATGCCCGGATGTTGCGCCGCGCATTCCTGCAGCGCCCGCAACAGCCGAGGCTCGACAAAATCCTCCGACACGCCGATCCGCACCCGCCCATGAAACGGCGTGCGCGTGAGCTGTGCCCAGGCGTCGCGATTCAACGCCAGAATCGTGCGGGCATGGGCGATGAGCCGTTCGCCATCCGCCGTCAATTGCTGGGAGCGGGTGGTGCGCTTGAGCAGCGGCTTGCCGATCTGCTCTTCCAGCCGTCGCAGATGACCGCTGACCGCCGATTGGGTCAGGTGCAGTTTTTCGGCGGCACGGCTGAAACCGTCCTCGTCGACGACGGTGACAAAAGTCTTCAACAACAGAACATCGAACATAGTTTGATATGTGATCAATCAGCGATTTATTTACGATTTATAGTTAGAAGCCAGCTATGTTGCAATGCCTCGCCTTCCCTACCCGAACGTCGAGGCCCACCGTGACCACGCTCCTGCACATTGAATGCTCTCCCCGTAAACAGCGCTCCGCATCCATGGAAGTGGCGCGCAGCTTCATCGAACGCTATCGACAAAATCATCCGCAGACCCAGGTCCGCACGCTCGATCTCTGGAACCTGCAACTGCCGGAATTCGACGCCGAGGCGATGAACGCCAAATACGCGGGCCTGAGCGGTACGCCACTGACGCCATCGCAACAGTCGGCCTGGCAGACCCTCGAAAACCTCGCCGCCCACCTGCACCGGGCCGATGTGCTGGTGTTTTCGGTGCCGCTGTGGAATTTCAGCATCCCCTACAAGCTCAAGCACTTCATCGACCTGGTGTCGCAGAAAGACATTCTCTTCAGCTTCGATCCGGAGCGTGGATTACAGGGTTTGCTGAAGGGCAAACAAGCCGTGGTGGCATATGCGCGGGGAATGGATTTTTCGGCGCAGTCGATCACGCCTGCCGAGCGCTTCGATTTCCAGAAGCCCTACGTGGAGGCATGGCTGGGGTTTATCGGCGTCAGCGATGTGCACGCGCTGATCGTCGAGAAAACTATCTTCGGTGAAGAGGTGGATCGCGATTCACGGTTCGCCGCATCGCAACAGGCAAGGGACCTGGCGGACAACCTCGGTCGCCGAACCTGACGCAACTGTAATCCGCGCCTCAGCCAACTGAAAGCTGCCGCTGGTTAGCCTCCCCGTCATTGGTCAAACGGGGATTTCCAGCGCATGCTTTCCAACACCTCAAGACGCACCTTCGTCAAAGGCCTGGCCGCCGGCGGTCTGCTCGGCGGCCTCGGCCTGTGGCGCACGCCGGTGTGGGCACTCAACAGCCCCGGTCAACTCAACGAACTGAACGGCACCGATTTCGAGCTGTTCATCGGCGAAACCCCGGTCAACTTCACCGGCCAGCCGCGCACCGCGATGACCATCAACGGCGGCGTCCCCGGTCCCCTGCTGCGCTGGCGCGAAGGCGACACCGTAACCCTGCGGGTGCGCAACCGGCTCAAGGCCGACACCTCGATCCACTGGCACGGGATTCTGCTGCCGGCCAACATGGACGGTGTGCCGGGCCTGAGCTTCAAGGGCATCGAGCCCGGTGGCGTGTACGTCTATCAATTCAAGGTTCGCCAGCACGGCACCTACTGGTATCACAGCCATTCCGGGTTGCAGGAACAGGCCGGCGTCTACGGGCCGCTGGTGATCGACGCCCGGGAGCCGGAGCCGTTCCAGTACGACCGCGAGCATGTGGTGATGCTCAGCGACTGGACCGACGAAGACCCGGCCAGCCTGATGAAGACCCTGAAAAAGCAGTCCGACTATTACAACTACCACAAGCGCACCATCGGCGATTTCATTCATGACGTCGGCGAAAAAGGCTGGGGCGCCACCGTCGCTGATCGCACGATGTGGGCGCAGATGAAGATGAATCCCACGGACATCGCCGATGTCAGCGGCGCCACGTACACCTTCCTCATGAACGGCCACGCACCCGACGGCAACTGGACGGGGCTGTTCCGACCGGGCGAAAAACTGCGTCTGCGGCTGATCAACGGCTCGGCCATGACCTACTTCGACGTGCGCATCCCCGGCTTGAAAATGACCGTGGTCGCCGCCGATGGCCTGCACGTCAAACCGGTGACCGTCGATGAACTGCGCATCGCCGTGGCGGAAACCTATGACGTGATCGTCGAGCCCGCCGCCGACGCCTACACCCTGTTCGCTCAGGCTATGGACCGCACCGGTTACGCCCGAGGCACCCTCGCCGCCCGCGCCGGTTTGTCGGCCCCGGTGCCCGCGCCGGACCCGCGCCCGCTGGTGACCATGGACGACATGGGCATGGGCGGCATGGACCATGGCTCGATGGACATGAGCGATATGAGTGGCATGGACCACGCCAGCATGAACATGGGCCCGATGCAGTCGCACCCCGACAGCGAAAAGGACAACCCGCTGGTGGACATGCAAGCCATGACCACCGCGCCGAAACTCGACGACCCCGGCCTCGGCCTGCGCAACAACGGTCGCCGCGTGCTGACCTACACCGATCTGCGCAGCACCTTCGAAGATCCCGACGGCCGCGACCCGGGCCGCACCATCGAGCTGCACCTCACCGGCCACATGGAGAAATTCGCCTGGTCGTTCAACGGCATCAAGTTCTCCGACGCCGAGCCGCTGCGCCTGAAATACGGCGAGCGCATACGGCTGGTGCTGGTCAACGACACGATGATGACCCACCCCATTCACCTGCACGGCATGTGGAGCGATCTGGAAGACGAAAACGGCAACTTCCAGGTACGCAAACACACCATCGACATGCCGCCCGGCACCCGCCGCACTTACCGCGTCACCGCCGATGCGCTGGGCCGTTGGGCCTATCACTGTCATCTGCTTTATCACATGGAAATGGGCATGTTCCGTGAAGTGCGGGTGGAAGAATGAGGGCGCCAATCATGACTCGATTTGCCGTATTTTCATTGTCGCTGCTGTCGGTGACCTCGGCGTTCGCCGCCGGCGACATGCAGGGTATGGACCACGGCCAAATGGGCGATCTGCAAAGCATGGACGACGGCATGATGCAGCCCGCCGCACCGACCCAAAGCCGCACGCCGATTCCGACGTTGACCGACACCGACCGTGCCGCCGTGTTTACCAGCCACGCCGGACATCAGATCCACGACAGCGCCCTCAACTCTTACTTTCTCGCCGACAAACTCGAATGGCAGAACGGCGACGACGCCAGCACCCTGGCCTGGGATGTGTCCGGTTGGATCGGCGGTGACATCGATCGCCTGTGGCTGCGCTCCGAAGGCGAACGCAGCAACGGCAAGACCGAAGACGCGGAGATCCAGGCGCTGTGGGGCCACGCGATTTCGCCGTGGTGGGACGTGGTCAGCGGCCTGCGCCAGGACTTCAAACCCGGCGCCCCGCAAACCTGGGCCGCGTTCGGTCTGCAGGGCATGGCGCTGTACAACTTCGAAGCCGAAGCCACGGCGTTCCTCGGCGAAAACGGTCAGAGCGCGGTGCGGCTGGAGGGCGACTACGACATCCTGCTGACCAATCGTCTGATCCTGCAGCCCACCGCCGAACTCAACGTCTACGGCAAAAACGATCCGCAACGTGGCCTGGGTTCCGGCCTGTCGAACACCGAGGCCGGCTTGCGTCTGCGCTATGAAATCCGCCGTGAATTCGCGCCGTACATCGGCGTGAGCTGGAACCGCACCTACGGCAACACCGCCGCTTACGCACGGGAAGAAGGCGAGGATCGCAGCGAAGCGCGATTCGTTCTTGGTGTGCGGATGTGGTTCTGAATCCCTTCAAAAAACAACACAGAGGTCTTGCATGCGCCCATTGAAAATCTCCTTTGTACTCGCCACCGGTTTGCTCCTGAGCACACTGGCCCAGGCCCATCCGAAACTGCTGTCGTCGACTCCGGCTGAAGGCGCGAACGGCGCAGCTCCCCAGAAAATTGAACTGCATTTCTCCGAGGACCTGATGACCCAATTCTCCGGCGCCAAACTGGTGATGACCGAAATGCCCGGCATGGCCCACTCGCCCATGCCGATGAAAGCCAAAGTCAGCGCCGGCAGCGATCCGAAAACCATGCTCGTCACCCCGCTCGCGCCCTTGCCCGCCGGCACCTATCAGGTCGAATGGCGTGCGGTGTCGTCGGACACTCACCCGATCACCGGCAACGTCACGTTCAAAGTGAAGTGACGATGACCGACCTGATCAACATCCTCCTGCGGATGGCGTTGTATGTGGATTTGCTGCTGTTGTTCGGGGTGGCGTTGTTCGGGGTGTACAACGCTGCCCCGCCGCTGCGGTTTCGGCCGATGTTGCGCGCAATGGCATTGATCGGGGTGGTGCTGTCAGCGGCGGGACTGGTACTGATGACCCGCACCATGAGCGGCGAAACGGAATTCGCAGCGCTGTGGCCGCATCTGCAAATGATGCTGTTCGAGACCGATGTCGGCGTGGCGTGGGCGGTGCGGATGTTTGCACTGGTCGTCGTGATGATCTGGCCGTGTGTGTGGCTGGCATCGATAACCGGCGCACTTGCCCTCGCCTCTATGGCCTGGAGCGGGCACGGGGCGATGGATGGCGCCTGGCATCTGCTGAGCGACATCCTGCACCTGCTCGCGGCGGGTGCATGGATGGGCGCCATGCTGGCGCTGGTGTTGATGTCACGGCTCGACGCTCTGTTCAGTGAAGCGCGCATTCGTTCGCTGGCCGATGCCGTCAAACGTTTCGAAGGCGTGGGCGCGGCGATTGTGCTCATCCTCTCGGTGACCGGCGTGCTCAACTACCTGTTCATCATCGGCCCGAAGTTGGGCGACGTCTTGCTCGGCACCTACGGGATACTGCTGACGATCAAGGTCGTGCTGTTTGCCGGCATGCTGGTTTTAGCAGCGCTGAACCGCTTTCACCTCGGCCCGTCGCTGGAACAAGCGTTGCGCGACGGCCAGCATCAAGTCGCAGCCAACGCGCTGCGCCGAAGCGTGTCAGTGGAGTTCGGCATTGCACTGCTGATTGTGGCACTGGTGGCGTGGCTGGGAACGCTCGGGCCGGACGCGGGATGACACCCGGCAAACCCTTTCACTACACTGGCCCGCACTCCCACTGCACAAGCCCGATCACAATGACCATTCGAAAAAACACGATGATCTTCTGCGGTCTGCTGGCGCTGGCCGGCACCGCCCATGCGCAAGAGCCCGCCTCGCATCTGGACACCATCCAGCAACAAGGCCAGTTGCGCGTCTGCACCACCGGCGACTACAAGCCCTACACCTTCAAACGCGAAGACGGCGGTTTCGAAGGCATCGACATCGCCATGGCGCAATCCCTGGCCGACAGCCTCGGCGTGAAGATCGAGTGGGTGCAGACCACCTGGAAAACCCTGATGCCCGACATGCAGGCCGGCAAGTGCGACATCGGCATGGGCGGGATTTCGGTCACCCTGGAACGGCAGAAAAAGGCCTACTTCAGCAACACCCTCGACGTCGACGGCAAGATCCCGCTGGTGCGTTGCGCCGACCAAGCCAAGTACCAGACCATCGAGCAAATCAACCAGCCGAACGTGCGTCTGGTCGAACCCGCCGGCGGCACCAACGAAGCCTTCGTCCACGCCTTCCTGCCCAAGGCGCAACTGGCCCTGCATGACAACGTGACGATCTTCCAGCAACTGCTCGACAACAAGGCCGACGTGATGATCACCGACGCTTCCGAGGCGCGGTATCAGCAGAAACAGAAACCCGGTTTGTGCGCGGTCAACCCGGAGCAGTTCATGCAATACGGGGAAAAGGCCTACCTGCTGCCCCGTGATGACATGAGCTGGAAGCTGTATGTCGATCAGTGGCTGCATCTGAGCAAGGTCACCGGGAAGTATCAGAAGGTGATTGGCGAGTGGCTGGCGGGGCCGCAGTAAAACGCTTCAAGACGAAAAAAGGGCGCCCGCAATGGGCGCCCTTTTCTATTCAATCGTCATGCAACATGCCGGAGCTGTACTGGTTGAGGCTGGCACCGATACCGGTGCCGCCGAACTTCAGCGTATTGGCGCTGGCTCGCCCTTCCGGCGACTGGCAATCCGAGGAGAAACAACTGGTGGTGGTCAAGCCACCGGAGCCCGAGCAGGCACTCAATACCGAGACAGCTGCAGCGATCAACAGCACTTTGACGACATGGGCACTCATGGCACGGCTCCCCTGAGATGAAACGATCTTATCGCTGCATCCTAGGCGCCCGCGCGCGCCGACAACATGAAACTTTCGCCATCGACAGCGCGGGTTCAGCGAAACCCGTGATTACTCGTTCAGATCCTTGACCAGGTAAGTGCCGGCAATCTGCGAAATACCGGTCAACGCCTCACGGACCAGCTCCGGCTCGGTGCGATAGCGCAGCGGCTCGTAACCATAGGTATTGGCGCCGTTGAACGGAGTGATCGGCTCCTTGCGTTGCCAGATCAACTCATCGCCCCGCTTCAGGGCACCGTTCACGGCAATCGTCGGATACACCACACTGCTGAAACCTTGCGTCAGCGCAAAGCCCCAGGTGACCACCGTCAACTCGATCTGCGCATCGGCCGGCTCGTTATCGGCCACGATCTTGAAACGACCGCTGGCCGCCAGTTGATCCTCGAACCCCTTCTTGACCAGTTTGCCCAGGTCGATATCGGCACTCGTCATGTTGTACTGAATCGCCTCGACCGTAGACATCGACGCCAGGTCCCCGGCCTTCAGCCCCGCCGCAAACCCGGCCCCACTGAGCGCCGCCGTGCCCAACTTACCGGCATGGGACGCCATCCCGACACCCGCGCCGACACCGGCCCCGATTGCCGCGCCCCAGGCCTGCTCGCGGCCCATGTAGGTCATTTCCTTGAAGCTCCAGGTCACCGGAAGGACTTTCACCGTATGGATCTGGGTGCGGTATTCGGGTTTGAACTTCTGATTGGCACAGCCTGCGAGAAACAGGACGGCGAACATCACGACAACTAGTTTTTTCATGAACGACTCAAAGACGCGGAATGGAATGGGTAAGTTGTCGTCAGCATTGAAGAATTCTGAAGAAACACGGCCCTCCCGTGGCGGCATTCGCCACGGAAGGTGCTCGCACTTACGACTTCGGCTCGACGTGATCCAGCGCCTGATTCACCGCCAGCCCCGCGACCATTACCACCTGCGCGATGCCCAGTGCCGTTTTGCGAAGACCGGGTTCCAGGATCGCGGCGAAGTTGCTGAGCATTTCACTGGCGGAATCGAGGGATTCGCAGGCATTGGCCAACAGGGATTCACTGGTGTAGGCCGGGTTGGCCAGGAACATGGGGTCATGCTCGGTATGACTGCCCATGATGCGTTGTTGCGGGGTGAGGTAATGGTCGAGGGCGCGTTCGGCGGCTTCGTTCAGGGTTCTGGAATCGGGGAATTTGTAGGGGGAAACTGGATCGGTTTCGGGTGGGTTTGGGGTTGGTTTGATCATGGATGAAACTCCTAACACTTTAAGTGGAGGCTTCACCCTTTCGCTACCAAACGAAGGGTGGCGGCCATGCACAGGTTGGTAGACCGGGTGCTAGGAGCCGGCGCGCCCGAAGACGCCCTGTACATGACCACCATAAACCCCGATCGAAAGCACAACCGGAGACGGTGACGCTGTACATCTAACACGCGGGCTACCAAACCCGATCACTGGTTTTCAGTGACCCGAGAACGATAAAAGCCACGGCCTAGACGCACAAGCCGGCGGATTCTGTCTTAGGTGTAGGGGGTGGCGCAAGGATGTGTAGGGTAGGGATCACGCAGACTGGCACATCTTAAACATCAGCCCATTCTTCTGTTTAGATTGAAATAACGCGGCAATTCAATGACCCCGTCAGCGTCTTCCACCCACTCGCGAGCTGGGGGCTGTCACATGTAGGGACTGAAAAATCAACATCACCGTACCAGTAACAATTTTAAATATATGGCAAAAAGACTTCCGACTGGACGATGAAAACCAAGCAACATAGAATCCCATGAAAGTGACTAAGATTCAGACGACTCACGCCCCTACAAAATGCTCAGAGAATCGTATAAATAGTTGCTTAGACACCCTAAGCAAAGCGCAACAACTCCACGCATATAACATTGTATTTATTGATACGGACAATCACATGGCAATAATGCACCCCCCTCACGGACCGAAATTCAATGACAGCCATGTGGCAGAGCCAATTGTTTACAGACTACTTGAAGAACAGTTAAATGATGACTTCCAAATAATCCATAGCATTCCATGGCTATCTTCATTTGTAGATGAGCTACAAAACAACAAAAGCCCTGTTGGGGAAATTGATTTCCTCATACTACATCCTGACCTCGGAATACTTGCCCTTGAGGTAAAAGGAGGTGTAATTGGACATAACTCATCAGGTTTTTACTACAGCAAGACAAACGTCGATCCCGTAGCCCAATTGAACCGCGGCATATTCGCCATTCAAGAATGGTTGAGAAACAACGGCGTTACGGTTCAAATTGGGCGTGCTTATTTCTTTCCCGGCTCAGAAATGAAAACCTCACAACTGCCTCCCAGCGTTGTGGACAATAACCACCTTCTACCAATCAAACTAATCCTCGACATCAAAGATCTAGATAGAGTTGACGAGAGAGTCCGCTCTATCATGAACTACTTCAAACTACTACTAAATACTGTACCGATCAGCAAATCAAAAATTGAAACCATAATTGAAATGCTGATCCCGACAATTAGCTATACCCCTTGCTGGTACTCAAAAATAAACAGCGACAACAAACTATGGCTCCGACTGACACCTGAACAACAAGAGTGCATCGATTGGGCACTAAAAAAAGATAGATTTTTAATTAGCGGCTGGCCAGGCACCGGAAAAACAATTATAGCAATTGAAACTGCACGCAGGTTATCTACCTCCGGAACTTCAGTACTCTGCATTACATTCAACTCACTCCTTGCTCAAAAAATATCAAGCGAACTACTTGACCACGCCAACACCTTAGCAATAACCATTTATTCATTATGCTCGAAGGCCTCAACTTATAATGGTGAAAAAGCAAATTTCACGGCAGATTGGTTTGAGAAACAAGCAGCGACCAGCCTAAAAAAGGCCTGCAACAATGGCTTTTTGAATAAATACTCAGCCCTCATCATTGATGAAGGCCAAGTAATCCGAAGAGAGCTCTGGGAAATATTAGTAGAGCACTTTTCATCCAAAAAAATTATCGCCATGTGCGATGCAACTCAAGCTTTTCCATATGAAAAGCCAGTCAGCCTTGCGCAGATAGAAGAATACCTTCAGGCACAAGCGTTCTTCCTTACTGAAAGTCTTCGCATGCCTAAACGCGTTTGCGAACGGTTAAAAATCTTTCAACAACCGACGCACTCCATTACAAACTTAAGGCAAAATGATGAGAACACACTTACAGAGATAATAACCAGCAACCCCAAAAACACCCTAAGCCAAACAATTGCCCAAATATTATCTCAAGGCTTATTGCCTGGGCAAATTATTGTATTAACACCTACTTATATGGGAATACCCGAAAGCTTAGTACCTCAAGGGATCAAAGTTGAGTCTATCGGACGATTCAGGGGCATGGAAAGCCCTGTAATCATCATATTGGCCGCTACAGACATGTCAAATTTAGAATTTTTCTGCGCCTACTCACGCTCTACATCGCGCTGCATCGTAATTCTAGATGCCTATGAAGTACAAAAAGGAAAATACGAAAATCTAGGTAGAGAACTTTATTTAAACAATAAAGATCATGTGGATTCAGAGAGTTCCAAGTCACTCACACAAACAATAATCAAAAACCAGCCGACTATCGACATCACGCTACAAAATGACATATTCCATATTTCATGGTCGAAAACCTGGCATGCATACACACTTCCCGTCCAGAAATGCGAAGTAACCAGATTACTGCTTGAAGCCTTTTTTATCCATTCAGACACTCCGAAAATATACACTTGGGCGCCAGACTCAAGAAGCACAATCTCAATGATAGATAAAGCAGAAAATACTTATCCGTTAACTTTAGAACTAAAGCACTGCCACATATGCCTAGAACCAACACCTCACAATGTCGGCAATCCGCCTGCTGGAACATGCAATGTGTGCACAAACCCTCACAATGAGCGAAATCCAAATTTTGAAAATTATATACTTCAATTACTAAGCATACTCACCAATAGAAAAATGCACTCCACCGAAGCTATTGAAAACCTACCCATTCAAATATACTCAATAGGCACACTGCTAAAAAGCAGATACAACACTACCCAAAGCGAACTAATTTCAGCCTTTAGCCAATTGAGCCTTGAAGGTAGAGTTGCCATGGCATTAGCAATTAGAGAATTGACTATCGGATACAATAAGAACAGAACCGAATTCAAAATAGGTGAAATTTCAAAAAACACCTACAACTGGAATAAAAAACTTGAAATTTTTTCATTCCCACAATGGCAAGGCTTTATTAATGACGCTTTCGCAAAGCTAGAAAACAACGGACTGATCACTAAAGGTGCAAAAGGCATCAGAATCATAAAACGTGAAAAATTTATGATAAAAGCCAACCAAGAGTAGTCAACCATCCAAAAAATTGAGACTAATTTATTATCCAAAACGAAGCCTGCTACCAACCCCGACACTGTCCTTCAGTGACACGAGAGCGATAAGCGCCTCGAGCTAAACAACAATTTAGACAGATTTATTTATCACCTTAAAATCCAAAATAAATAAATCTGTTCCATTTACCCTCTTCGTTGCAAACTCGCACAAATGGATGAACTGAGCTAACCTCTAGAGAAACGATTTTTCTTTTACCATCCAAAAATCAACATGCACTGAATGCGAAACTCACCCTAGCCTTGAGTTCGATCCAAACGACACGACAGGGGAATAATGTGAGCAACCAATGTTTTTCGGAGCAACATCAAAATTTTTCAGCTTTTGCTGAAACACTCCGCCAAGCTTTAGAGAGCGGGAAGAGCAAATCATCTGCCATACAAGAAACCATATCCCCGAAACTTAACCAAAAAATAGAAGCGGAAGCC
>NZ_JBJJMM010000044.1:0-33778 GCF_046231795.1 Pseudomonas sp. KCJK9016
TGTGGGCAGCGGCGGGGGTGTTGACCATTCTGCCGGGCATGCTGGTGATCTGGTTTGTTCGCAACCACGTGGCCAAGGGCTTTGCCCTGGGCCGGGTCTGAGGAAACGATGATGGAATGGATGAGCTGGACCGTCCCGACGGCGGCGTTTTTCATCGTGATCGGTTTGATCCTGGTGGGCATGACCACCTGGGAACTGCGCTCGCCGAGCATCCTGCGGCGAGGGTTTCTGCCGATGGCCACCACCCGTGGCGATCGCTTGTTCATCGGTCTTCTCGGCAGCGCCTACCTGCATCTGCTGGTGATCGGCGTGACCGACTGGAGCATCTGGGTGGCGTCCGCGTTGTCCCTGGTGTGGCTGTTGGCTGTGATGCGTTGGGGCTAGTCGAATCGCTCGGCAATGTTGCTCCGGAACTTAAACAGGAGGTCTCTATGTTCGACAAAAACAATAAGCTGCGACATAGCATTTCATTGGCAGCCATGCTGGCACTCAGCGGTCTGAGCGCATCCGCCTGGGCCGATGCCTACGAGGACGCGGCAAAAAAATGGATCGGCAGCGAGTTCAAGCCGTCGACCCTGACACCGGAGCAGCAACTTGAAGAACTGAAATGGTTCATCAAGGCTGCCGAGCCGTTTCGCGGGATGGACATCAAGGTCGTATCCGAAACCCTGACCACCCACGAATACGAGTCCAAGGTGCTGGCCAAGGCCTTCAGCGAAATCACCGGGATCAAGCTCACCCACGACCTGCTGCAGGAAGGCGACGTCGTGGAAAAAATGCAGACGGTGATGCAGTCGGACAAGAACATCTATGACGGCTGGGTCAACGATTCGGACTTGATCGGTACGCACTTTCGCTATGGCAAGACCGAGTCGATCACCGACCTGATGGCCAACGAAGGCAAGAATTTCACCTCGCCGACCCTCGACATCAAGGACTTCATCGGCATTTCCTTCACCACTGCGCCGGACGGCAAGATTTATCAATTGCCCGACCAGCAGTTCGCCAACCTGTACTGGTTCCGCGCCGACTGGTTCGAGCGCGCCGACCTGAAAGCCAAATTCAAGGAAAAATACGGTTATGACCTGGGCGTGCCGGTGAACTGGTCCGCTTATGAAGACATCGCCAGATTCTTCAGCGAAGACGTCAAGGAAATCGACGGCAAGCGCGTCTACGGACATATGGACTATGGCAAGAAAGACCCGTCTCTGGGCTGGCGCTTCACCGATGCCTGGTTCTCCATGGCCGGTGGCGGGGACAAGGGGATTCCCAACGGTTTGCCGGTGGACGAGTGGGGCATTCGTGTCGAGGACTGCCATCCGGTGGGCTCCAGCGTGACCCGTGGCGGCGACACCAACGGCCCGGCGGCGGTGTTCGCCACGCAGAAATACGTCGACTGGCTCAAAGCGTATGCACCACCGGAAGCGGCGGGCATGACCTTCTCCGAGTCCGGCCCGGTGCCGTCCCAAGGCAACATTGCCCAGCAAATCTTCTGGTACACCGCGTTCACTGCCGACATGACCAAACCGGGCCTGCCGGTGGTCAATGCCGACGGTACGCCGAAATGGCGGATGGCGCCGTCGCCACGCGGGCCGTACTGGGAAGAGGGCATGAAGCTGGGTTATCAGGACGTGGGTTCCTGGACCTTCATGAAGTCCACGCCCGAGAAGCAGAAACTCGCCGCCTGGCTGTACGCGCAGTTCGTGACCTCGAAAACCGTGTCGCTGAAGAAAACCATCGTCGGCCTGACGCCGATCCGCGAGTCGGACATCAACTCGCAAGCCATGACCGACCTGGCACCGAAACTCGGCGGCCTGGTCGAGTTCTACCGTAGCCCGGCCCGGGTGCAATGGACGCCGACCGGCACCAACGTGCCGGACTACCCGCGTCTGGCACAACTGTGGTGGAGCCACATCGCCGAAGCTGCCAGCGGCGACAAGACTCCGCAACAGGCGCTCGACGGCCTGGCCAAGGATCAGGACGCAATCATGACCCGCCTGGAACGCTCCAAGGCCCAGGCCACTTGCGCCCCGAAAATGAACCCCGAGCGCGACGCGCAATACTGGTTCGATCAACCGGGCGCACCGAAACCGAAACTGGCCAACGAGAAACCGAAAGGCGAGACCGTGAGCTACAACGAACTGCTCAAGTCGTGGGAGGCGGCACGCCAGTAAGCGTTTGTGCGAGACGTAACGGCACCCTCGGGTGCCGTTTTTTTCAGCTTTCGATTTCACGTTTCACCGCCCGGCGCACGGCTTTGAGAATGGCGCCTTCGAACGCGTTATGCCCGGCATGCAGCAAACGGCAGTGAATGTTCATGCGTTGCCGGAGCCAGCGCACGCTGGCCATGCCGAAGGTATCGCGGATGCCCTGGATCAGCAGGGTGTTGTCGTCGAGGATCAGGTGCTGATCCTTCGGCTGGAAGAAATAGCCGTGCAGGTGGTAATGCAGCTCCAGACGTATGGCGAGCACCGCTTCCTGATCGACGAAACGCTCCAGTGTGCCGGGACATACCCTCTGCCCCGTACGGCGCAAAACGGCATTCAACCATTCGATGGCGGCTTCTCGTTGTTGCGACGGGCAGTCTTCGCCGAGTACACGGAAAATGTCCCTGGCGCTCCGGCCTGATGCCGACTGCTGCATGAGTGCCTGATCGTAGGCCCGGACATTGGCCGAGAAAGGCACGAACACCGAAACCAGTGTGGTTTTCAGCAGGTGCCGGGGATAGCGCTGCTGGTAACGGATCGCCAGCCAACTGCCCCAGGAAACGCCCAGCACACTGATTTTTTCGAAGCCGAAGTGCTGGCGCAGGGCGTCGATGTCTTCCACGCAGAGCCCCGTCGTGTTGTCGCGCAGTTCGCCATACGGCGTGGAGCGTCCGCAGCCGCGTTGGTCAAACAGGATGACGTCGAAATGACGCAGGTCGAAAAATTCCAGGTGATGGCGGCTGATTCGCCCGCCAGGGCCACCATGCAGGAAAAACACCGGCTCGCCCCCCGTGACGCCGTGTCGTTCCCAATAGAGTCGATGACCATCGTCGGTCGAGTGAAAGCCTCTGCCATGCGGGGAAAACGTCATGCTTTCGCGACCTTCAGGCAATAGAACTGGAACAGTTCCATTTTTCCCGGACGCGCTGCAACGCTGGATTCCAGTTGCAGGTTGTGGGTGGCGGCGAGCCAGGTAACGGGAATCAGCACCGGGGTGTGACCGAAAACGAGGATTCTGCCGCCAGGCTTGACGCAACGGATGAGCGATTCGAATGCGGCCCGGGCTTCTCGGCGGGTCACGACTTCGGCGTTCAGGAAACGCAGTATCAACACATCGCAGTGAATGCCCGCATCAAAGGCTTCAATCGCATCGAGCAAGCGGAACTCGACGCAGGTGCCCCTGTGAGCTTGTCTGGCATGTTCGATCATCGAAGCCGAGCGGTCGCTCCCCAGAAACTGACAGTCCGGCAGGGCGCGAGCGAGCCGGGTAATGAACTCGCCGGTCGAACAGGCCGGGTCGTAGATCATCGCGCCGGATTCGGCGTTTGCCTGAAGCAGCCCCACGCAGTGTTCGCGCAAGTGTTGTTCATCGTCGTTCAACTGTTCGACAAGGGATTCACTGCATTGCCAGAAGTCAGCCGGACAGACCGCTTCCCGGCCGCAAGCGTCAAGCACCGGAAAGGGGAACACGATCTCGCTGTCAGCCTGACGCAATGCGCGCTCGAAGGTCTGCGTTTTTCGTTCGGCAGAAACCGCTCGAAAGTCGATCGACAAACCTTCGTTACCCCACAACGAATGAAGATGGGGCCCCAGCAGCATGCCGGGCTTGAGTACGCTTGCGGCCTGCCATCGAAAATGCCGATCACGTTGCACAAGCTTGCGGCCGACCCAGACCTCATCGTTCATTCGCAGGAAAAAAACATGATGCAGCCCGCTGCCGGGCGGTTCGATGTACTGGCCGATATCGCCATTCACGTTCAGGTGAAGGTTCATGGAACGGGCCAATGCCAGTTCCCGTGTACGATCGAGTCGGTTCATGCGGCGGTTCTCTTCAAGGTGCGGCCCCGGGTCTGCGGGATAACCACGTTGCCGCTGGAAACCACGAAGAAGCGCTCCAGTCCCGGGATCACCACGTTGACCAGGGTTGTGCCAAGCGCGGTTTGCTTCAGTATCGAAGCCCCCGGCGTACGGCCGTGGTTTTGCAGATCCTGGGTCAGCAGGTGCAGTTGCCGGGCCACGGTCAGCGGTTCACCGGGAGCGGGCAGCTTCTTCTCGTGCTGAGCGCAGCGATGCAGCAAGGTCTGCAGATCGAAGCGGGCGCAGCGCAGCAGGCGCGGAAAGGGCTGCAGGTTGCGCAATGCATTGTTCAGTTGCCGTTGGTACTCGGGTTCGGCGGCGCTGAGCTGCAATTGCACCAGTTCAGTGAGTGCCCGCCAGGCCGCATGACGCGGGTCGAGAGAGCAGCCGCTGCCGAAAACCTGTGAAAGGGCTCCTGGTTTCGTCGTGAACGCCAGAAAGGTTCGTGCCTTGAACTCGCTGCTGATATCGACCAGCACGATTTCACCGCCGATTTCCTGTTCGGCATCGTTCCACAGACGGCCGAGCTCGTCGGCACCATCAAGGCGGACGACCCGTCGCAGGGGCGGAAGGTTCTCGTAGTAGAAATGGTCGAGCAGAAACAGTGACACGGCATCGCGCTCGATGCATTCGTTGGTAGCGTGCAACATCGCTTCGCTGCAAGTGGCACCAATGGCGGTACCGCTGTTGCTGGCATAACGTTGCACGGCGCGGCAGTCGGCCATGTCCGTTGACGAACAGGGACGTGTACCGTTGGGCGACGTCAGAGCAACCGGATAGGAAAACAGGTCTTGCCCCGATGGACTGACATAGCGCCGGCAGCGGATGCGCCTGTTTCGTTGGCGGGTCAGCCGCTGCAGAAGCGAATCATCGGCAAAGATTGGCGTGTCGTTGAAATAGTGCCCCGTCTCGATGTGTCCTTCGGTGGCAGGTCGCTCATCCGTCCAATAATGCTCAAGGGCTTCATACAGCGCGCCCAGGCGAGCCTGATCCGCATAGCCCTTGCCCCAGCCACGGGCACGGCGATGGTCGCTGTCGTAAAGACTCGCCTGAACGGCAACGACGTTGCTGCCGATCGTGAGAATTACCGGCGAAAGGCCCAGGCGTGAAAGCTCTGTTTGAATACGTTGCGTTGCCTGATCGGCGGTGAGCTCGCGCTCGGCCATCCTTGTCTTGTCCATGATTTCCATCCTGAAAGCCCGCAGGGGCGCGACGCCCCTGCGGGTCCTGTCACTCGGCGTTCAGTTCTGCCTGCTCTTCCTCGGTCAGTTGCAGTGCTTCGATCTGCTCTGGCGAAGGGGTTTGCTGTTCGTCCAGTTCATCGATCGGGTTGGCGTTCCAGCTGCCGATGTAGCCCATGGTGTGTCTCCTTGGTTGTTATTTGGATGTGCCGTTGCAGGCACGAGTCGAATCTAGGAGGGCAGTGATGGCGGGGTCAAAAATGTCGGGAGGTTTCCGTCAACGGTTTTTACTCGTGTCGAAACACGTACTGATAAATCGTCGATTGACGCTTCAGAAACAGCGGGCGGCTGCGTTCAAACGGGTATTGGCGCAGAACAAAGTAAAGAGGCGGGCACCTGGACAATAAGGATTGGCGATGTTCTGTTTCCTGTCTTCGTCAGACGTTTCATCGCGAAGCCAAAGAAAAATCCCGCCCAAGGGGATCGGTGACGCTGCGGCGTCATTGTGCGGTGACTTTTCTGACAAAGATGGAGAAAACACCGCACAAATCTGCTTGAGGGCTCTAACGCTTTTGCGCAAAAGCGGGGAATACCAGACTGAATACCGTCATTGCCCCCGGATGGCTTTGCACCTGCGCAGTGCCCTGATGCAGGCTCATGATCGAACGCACGATGGCCAGGCCCAGGCCGGTGCTGCCCTGTGAGCGGGTGCGGCTGCTGTCGACCCGGTAAAAGCGGTCGAACAGATACGGCAGGTGCCGGGCTTCGATGCCTGCACCGGGGTTGCTCACCCGCAGCGTCACCTGAGTCGGTGCCTGTTCGATGAACAGCGAAACGGTTTTACCGGGCGGGCAGTGGCGCAAGGCATTGGAGAGCAGGTTCGATATCGCCCGCTGGATCATCAGCCGGTCACCCGAGACTCGAGCGCTGCCGACCACCTTGAGCTGGATCCGTTTGTCTTGCGCCGACAGGGAAAACAGCTCGGCCACCCTGAATGCCTCGTCCTGCAGCGCTATCGCTTCGAACGACGCGTGCGCCATCGGCTGGCTGGCCTGGGCCAGAAACAGCATGTCCGAGACTATCCGCGCAACGCGTTCCAGTTCCTCGGTGCACGACACCAGCACATCCTTGTATTCCCCGACCGGGCGCTCCCGTGACAGCGTGACCTGGGCCTTGCCCATCAGGTTGTTGATCGGTGTGCGCAGTTCATGGGCCAGGTCATCGGAAAACTGCGACAACTGCTGCACGCCGCTGTCCAGGCGATCGAGCATGACGTTGATGCCGTGTGCCAGTTCGCTCAACTCCTGAGGCAGGTTCACCCCCGAGAGCCGATGGTCGAGGTCCTGTGTGGTGACCCTGGCCGCCACCTTGCGAAACTCCCGCAGCGGCGCCAGTCCGCGCTGCACCGCGCCCCACGCGGTCAGGCCGATGAACACCAGCAGCAACGGCAGCGCCATCAGCGTCGAACGCAGATAGGCGCTGAGCAAAGCCTGGTCGTGGGCATTGTCCATCGACAGCAGCACCGGCACGCTGCTGCCGTCTTTCAGGCGAATCAGCTTCGAGGCGGTCAGGAACTTCACCCCGTTGTCATCGGCGCTGTCGCTGTAGGTCAATCGATCGCTCGTCAGCCGGAGCGCTTTCAATTCAATCCGTGGGTCCGTCAGTCCCGAACCGGACTTGAGCAGGGGCGAGCGTAAATTGTCCCGGTCATAGATCGTCAGTGTCAGGTTGTCATGGCCCATGACCTGATCGAGCAGAATGTGCGGCTTGCCACTGACTTCATTGGCATCGACATACAGCGACAGGCTGTGTTCGACCTGCGCCATCTTCTTTTCCAGGCTGTCCCGGGAGAGCGCATTGAGCTCATGGGTCAGCGCGAAATAGGCGAGGATTCCCAGGAACACCACCAGCAGCGCACCGAGAATACTGACCGTCAGCCCCAGTCGCAGCGACAGGCTGGCCGGCTTCATTCCCGGGCCTCCAGCACATAACCCACACCGCGCAGGGTATGGATCAGTTTGCTGTCGAACGGGTCGTCGATCTTCGCCCGCAAGCGGCGGATCGAGACCTCGACCACGTTGGTGTCACAGTCGAAGTTCATGTCCCACACCAGCGAAATGATCTGGGTACGGGTCAGCACTTCGCCGGACTGACGCATCAGCAGATGCAGCAAGGCGAATTCCTTGGTGGTCAGGTCGATACGCTGTTCGCCTCGAAAGGCCCGGTGGCGTCCCGGATCGAGTTCCAGGTCGGCGACCTTGAGCACCTGCGGTATCGGGATGTTCTCGCTGCGGCGCATCAGGGTGCGCACCCGGGCCAGCAGTTCCGGGAATTCGAACGGCTTGACCAGATAGTCATCGGCGCCCAGATCCAGCCCCCGGATCTTGTCCGCCAGACGCCCGCGTGCGGTGAGCATCATCACTCGGGTCGAATGGGTGCGGCGCAGTTGTTCCAGCAGGCTCCAGCCGTCCATCCCCGGAAGGTTCACGTCCAGAATGATCAGGTCATATGCCTGTTGCTGCGCCAGGTGCAAACCGTCAGCACCATTGACGGCATGGTCCACGATATAACCACTTTCGGTCAGTCCCTGATGCAAGTATTCGGCAGCTTTAAGCTCGTCCTCGACGACAAGGATTCGCATGATCTTTCACCCCTTATATTTAATGGGCATTTAATTAAGGTGGCCGGGAAAGTTGTTGTTTTTGTAAGGTCTTCCGGACAATTGTTGTTGCTGAATGGTGTGCAAGGTAAAGGCTGTAGCAGCTACAGAGTCAACGTCCGAGTCCTTTAAAACGGCCATCCGCGGCAGCCTGTCGCAGGGTGAAATCGAACTTTTCATGAATTCTGTTCAGGCAAGCGCTATTCGGCAGATAACTAACCCGTATTTGTTTCCAGGTATTGCTATAACGGGATCCGAATCTGAAATCCTAGAGCAAAACAACTTTCATTAAACGTGGATAACGGATTTGTAATTTTCCAGTCACCTTGTCGATAAGTTCAAAACCCTACCGTGGCGCAATCAAAGATTCTTGATTGAAGGAAGTCTTCCATTGCCCGGTTTAATAGAACGGACGGCGCGGTCACGCCTGAAAAAAACCGCCAGCGGCCTCTGGTTGCTGGCCTGTACAAGCCTTGCCAGTGCATCGACCCTGACACTCGATCAGGCCCTGCAAACCGCGTTTGCGGGTAACCCGGAGCTGGCCGCCGCGCAGTGGGAAATCGGTATTGCCGAAGGTGACCGCAAACAGGCCGGTCTGATTCCCAATCCCGAGGTTTCGTGGGAGGCCGAGGACACTCGGCGCCAGTCGCGCACCACCACGGTGATGCTCAGCCAGCCGATCGAACTGGGCGGCAAGCGTGGCGCGCGGATCGATGTGGCGAGCCGTGCTCAGGATGCCGCCGGCATCGAGCTGGAGCGCAAGCGCAACGCTTTGCGCGCCGATGTGATTCAGGCGTTCAACGCGGCGCAAACCGCACAGCAACGTTTGCAACTGGCCCGACAGTCGCAGCAACTGGCTGAACACGGTTTGCGGGTGGCGCAGGGGCGGATCGAGGCGGGCAAGTCGTCGCCGGTCGAAGGCACGCGGGCGCAGGTGCAGCTTTCCGAGGTTCGCCTCGAACTGGGCCGCGCCGAGCGCGATCAGGCCACTGCATACCAGCAACTGGCCCAGGTCATGGGCGCACCCTTGCCGACGTCGACCACTGTGCAGGTCGCACAACAGAACCTGACCGACGTTCCGCCGCCGACCCGCTTGCTCGAGCGTCTGAACGAAACGGCCGAGCTGCGTCTGGCCAGATTGCAGATCGACCAGCGCGAAGCGTCGCTGGGGCTGGAAAAGTCCCAGCGGATTCCCGATCTCACCGTCAGCATCGGCAGTCAGTACAGCGAAACCGAGCGTGAGCGGGTCAACGTGGTCGGGCTGTCGATGCCGATCCCGCTGTTCAACCGTAATCAGGGCAATGTGTTGGCGGCGGCGCGCCGCGCCGATCAGGCGCGGGACCTGCGCAACGCCACCGAGCTGCGCCTGCGCACGGAAGTCCAGACCACCCTTGAGCAATGGCAGACCGCCAACGGCGAAATCCGGGCGTTCGACCAGACCATCCTGCCCGCCGCGCAACGGGCGGTGGACAGCGCCACGCGCGGTTTCGAAATGGGCAAGTTCGGCTTTCTCGACGTACTTGACGCCCAGCGCACGCTGATCAATGCCCGCAACCAATACATCCAGGCCGTCAGTGAGGCGACCGACGCCCGGGTTCGCATCGAACGCATTTTCGGCGACCTCGGTGGCAACCGTTGAATTTCAATTTTCTGATCACTGCGCGATGGCACGGCGCAGAGGAGTTTTCATGGATAAAAAACTGATCGTGGTCGCTGCGGCGTCCCTGGCACTGGGCATCGGCATCGGCTCGATGTGGGCAGGCAGCGCAAGTATCGACGCCCACGCCGATGAAGCTTCGGAACATGCCGATCACGCCGAAGAAGGCGCTGCTGAAGGCGGGCATGGCGAAGAAGGACACATCGAACTGACTGCCGAGCAAATCGCAGCGGCAGGGATTCAACTGACCGCGGCCAAAGCACAGACCATCAGCCTCGGCCTGCCATTCCCCGGTGAAGTGCGCTTTGACGAAGACCGTACCGCGCACGTGGTACCGCGGGTACCTGGTGTGGTCGAGTCGGTGTCGGTCAACCTGGGGCAGTCGGTGAAAAAGGGGCAGTTGCTGGCGGTGATCGCCAGTCAGCAGATTTCCGAACAGCGCAGTGAACAGGCTGCCGCGCAACGGCGCCTCGCACTGGCGCGTACGACCTACGAGCGCGAGAAAAAACTGTGGGAGGACAAGATCTCCGCCGAGCAGGATTTTCTTCAGGCCCGCCAGGCCCTGGATGAAGCTGAAATCGCGGTGAACAACGCCCGACAAAAGATCAGCGTGCTCAGTGGCAGCGTGGTCGCCACCGGGGGTAATCGCTATGAACTGCGGGCACCGTTCGACGGTGTGGTAGTGGAAAAGCACATGACGCCGGGCGAAGTGGTCGATGAAACCACAGCGGCTTTTACGCTCTCGGATCTGTCGCGGGTGTGGGTCACCTTCGGCGTGTCACCGAAGGATTTGAACAAGGTGCAAGTGGGCAAACCCGTCTCCGTCAGCGCGGCGGAATTGAAGGCTGAAGTGACCGGCACCGTGGCCTATGTGGGCAGCCTGCTCGGCGAGCAGACCCGTACCGCGACTGTGCGCGTCACCCTGGAAAACCCGCAAGGCTCATGGCGCCCGGGACTGTTTGTGACGGCGCTGGTTGCCACCGACAGCCGTCAGGCTCAGGTCGCCGTACCGGAAGCCGCGATCCAGACCGTCGAGGACAAACCCACGGTGTTCATCCGCACCGACGACGGCTTCAAGGCGCAAGCGGTGGAGCTGGGCAGTCGCGCGGCGGGGCAGGTGGAAGTCACCGCGGGACTGGAACCGGGCGTGCAAGTCGCCAGCGCCGGCAGCTTTGTCCTCAAATCAGAGCTGGGCAAAGCCTCGGCCGAGCACAGTCATTAATCGCGGGAAACGCCCATGTTCGAACGCCTGATCCAGTTTGCCATCGAGCAGCGAATCATCGTGCTGCTCGCCGTTCTGCTCATGGCCGGCCTCGGTATCGCCAGTTATCAGAAACTGCCGATCGACGCCGTGCCGGATATCACCAACGTCCAGGTGCAGATCAACACCGGTGCGGCCGGGTTCTCGCCGCTGGAAACCGAGCAGCGCATCACTTTTCCGATTGAAACCGCCATGGCCGGTTTGCCGGCGCTTGAGCAAACCCGCTCACTGTCGCGCTCGGGGTTGTCTCAGGTCACGGTGATCTTCAAGGACGGCACCGATCTGTTCTTCGCCCGGCAATTGGTCAACGAGCGCCTTCAGTCCGCCAAAGAGCAATTGCCCGAGGGCGTGGAAGCGGTGATGGGACCGATCTCCACCGGGCTCGGCGAGATCTTCCTGTGGACGGTCGAGACAAAACAAGGTGCGCTGAAAGACGACGGCACGCCTTACACGCCGACCGATCTGCGGGTGATCCAGGACTGGATCATCAAGCCGCAACTGCGCAACGTTCCCGGTGTGGCGGAGATCAACACCATCGGCGGTTTTGCCAAGGAATACCAGATCGCGCCCGACCCGAAAAAACTCGCGGCCTACCGACTGACCCTCACCGATCTGGTGACGGCGCTGGAGCGCAACAACGCCAACGTCGGCGCCGGCTACATCGAGCGCAGTGGCGAACAATTGTTGATTCGTGCACCGGGGCAGGTGGCGAGCACCGAGGACATTGCCAACATCGTCATGGCCAATGTCGATGGCACGCCGATCCGGATCAGGAACGTCGCTACCGTGGAGATCGGTCGCGAACTGCGCAGCGGCGCCGCCACGGAAAATGGCCGTGAAGTGGTGCTCGGCACCGTGTTCATGTTGATCGGGGAAAACAGTCGCACGGTCTCGCAAGCGGTCGCCGCCAGGCTCGAACAGATCAACAAGTCCTTGCCCGACGGCGTGCTCGCGGTACCGGTGTATGACCGCACGCATCTGGTCGACAAGGCCATCGCCACGGTGAAGAAGAATCTCGTCGAAGGTGCGATTCTGGTGATCGCGATCCTGTTTCTGTTCCTCGGCAATATCCGCGCCGCGCTGATCACGGCGATGGTGATTCCACTGTCGATGCTGTTCACCTTCACCGGCATGTTCAGCAACAAGGTCAGTGCCAACCTGATGAGCCTCGGCGCGCTGGACTTCGGGATCATCGTCGACGGTGCGGTGGTCATCGTGGAAAACACCCTGCGACGACTGGCCCATGCACAGCAGCATCACGGGCGACTGTTGACGCGATCCGAGCGTTTCCATGAAGTGTTCGCAGCGGCGAAAGAGGCGCGGCGACCGCTGATTTTCGGGCAGTTGATCATCATGGTGGTGTACCTGCCGATCTTCGCCCTGAGCGGCGTCGAGGGGAAAATGTTCCACCCGATGGCGTTCACCGTAGTCATTGCGCTGCTTGGCGCCATGCTCTTGTCGGTCACTTTCGTGCCGGCGGCGATTGCGCTGTTCGTCACCGGCAAGGTCAAGGAAGAAGAGGGCGTGATGATGCGCGGCGCGCGTCGCGTGTATGCACCGGCACTGGCCTGGGTCATGTCCCGTCGCACGGTAGCGGTCGGTGCTGCGCTGGCAGTGATCGTGGTCAGTGGCGTGCTCACCAGCCGCATGGGCAGCGAGTTTGTGCCGAGCCTCAGTGAAGGTGATTTCGCCTTGCAGGCGTTGCGTGTGCCGGGCACCAGCCTCACGCAGTCGCTGGATATGCAGCAGCGTCTGGAGACGCTGATTCTCGATAAAGTGCCGGAGGTCGAGCGCGTCTTCGCCCGTACGGGTACGGCGGAGATCGCCTCCGACCCGATGCCGCCGAACATTTCCGACAGCTACGTGATGCTCAAACCCAAAGAGCAATGGCCTGACCCGGGCAAGTCCCGGGAAACCCTGATGGCCGAACTGCAACAAGCCGCCGCGACGTTACCGGGCAGCAACTATGAACTGTCGCAGCCGATCCAGTTACGCTTCAACGAATTGATCTCCGGTGTGCGCAGCGACGTGGCGGTCAAAGTGTTTGGCGACGACATGGAGGTGCTCAATGTCACGGCGGCGAAGATTGCCGCCGCGATGCAGAAGGTCAACGGCGCGTCCGAGGTCAAGGTCGAGCAAACCACCGGCCTGCCGGTGCTGACCATCAATATCGACCGCGACAAGGCTGCGCGTTATGGGCTCAACGTCGGCGATGTGCAGGACACCATTGCGGTGGCCGTTGGCGGGCAGAAGGCCGGGACGCTGTTTGAAGGTGACCGGCGGTTCGACATGGTGGTGCGGTTGTCCGATGCGATGCGCAAGGACCTTGAAGGACTGTCGGCGCTGTTGATTCCGGTGCCTGCCGTGAACGGCGCGACCAACCAGATCGGGTTCATCGCGCTCAAGGACGTTGCCAGTCTCGACCTGGTGCTGGGGCCGAATCAGGTCAGCCGCGAAAACGGCAAACGCCTGGTGATTGTCAGCGCCAACGTGCGTGGGCGGGATATCGGCTCTTTTGTCGCCGAGGCGGGCGACGCGATCGAGCGTGATGTGCAGGTGCCGGCGGGTTACTGGACCACCTGGGGCGGGCAGTTCGAGCAACTGCAATCGGCGGCCAGGCGTTTGCAGATCGTGGTGCCGGTGGCGTTGCTGCTGGTGTTCGGGCTGCTATTCATGATGTTCAACAACCTCAAGGACGGCTTGCTGGTGTTCACCGGGATTCCGTTTGCGTTGACCGGCGGGGTCATGGCGCTGTGGTTGCGGGACATTCCGCTGTCGATCTCGGCGGGTGTCGGGTTTATCGCATTGTCCGGTGTGGCGGTGCTCAATGGCCTGGTGATGATCGCGTTCATCCGCAACCTGCGGGAGGAGGGGCGTTCGCTGTCCGAGGCGATCAACGTCGGTGCGCTGACACGATTGCGACCGGTTTTGATGACCGCGCTGGTGGCGTCGCTGGGCTTCATCCCGATGGCCCTGGCGACCGGCACCGGGGCCGAAGTGCAGCGACCGCTGGCGACGGTGGTGATCGGCGGGATCCTGTCCTCGACCGTTCTTACGCTGCTGATCCTGCCGGCGCTGTATCAGATTGCGCACCGTCGGGAGGAGGAGTCACCTACGGCTGCCTAGTCATTTCTTGGTTTAACAAAAGGCCCGCAATTGCGGGCCTTTCTACATGACGGATATGTAATTTCGGCGCCACCGTCACGAAAGGTTCGGATTGTTACCTTGATCCCGTCAGTGACTTGAATGAGGAATCAACCATGAAACCTGTACAGATCGGTGCGTTTTTGTTGGCGTTGGCGGTGTCTTCCCTGGCGATGGCCGAAGGCGGCGGCGACCGGACTTTCGACCGGATGATGACCCACAACGACCGCTCCATGGAGCTGTTCGTTGCCAAGGAAAAGGCCCGGGATCCGGTTGTCGTCAATGACAAGAAAGATGACAGCCCCCAGGACCTGTAAGCCCGCCGCACTGAGACATGCCCGCTGTTGTGCATCGGTGCCGGGCTTTTTTATGGAGGAGAAAACATGAAGTTGATCAAATGGATGGCCTTCGCCGGCGTCATGACGATGTCCTTGAATGTGCTGGCCGAGGGGGGCGGTGATCGAACCTTCGAGCGCGCATTCAGCGCTAACGCAAAGGCTATGGAGCAATACGCGGCCGAACGAGGCAAAGCAGCTCCGGTGGTGAAGGACTACGAATACGGAATGAAGCTGGATGTGGTGAAAATAGTCAGCGTGGTGAAGCCACAGCCGGCCTGCAGCGTCGTTCCCACCGCGATGACCTACGAAGATTCGAACGGGCAGCTCAACACGCTCAAATACAGCGTGGCGGGTGTTTGCCGAAACAGTGGTGGCTGATGCTGCGCACCGCCACGGTGTGCAGCCCGTCATCGCGGCTGTGCGCGGGAGACCGGCGGGTCTGCCGCGCTTTTCCGTTTCCGGGCTATTTGACCGGCAATGGTTCCGTGTTCACGCTGGGTGCTTCGGGGAGTGCTTCATGGCTGAGTTTGCGGCGGGCAATCTCCGCGCCACGCTGGCGCAGGGGCATTTCGACAAAGCGGTAATTGAGTTCGCTCAGCACCACCAGCAGACTCACCGATGTCAGTAACAGTTCAAGCGTGAAACGCCCATCCAGCGGCACACCCTGACTCGCCGCCACACGGGTCCAGATTTCGGTGCTCAGGTGATTGGTGAAAACATGGATCACGTAAAGTCCATAGGACCGCGAGCCGAGCCACTGCATGAGACCGCCCATGAAAACCGGACAGTACATGTAACCTTTCTGATAGCTCGCGAGCCAGACAATCAGCGCCGCAACGATCGCAACCATACCGACTGCAATCGGCATGGCGATCAGCTGGATCGCGACGGATCCCAGCATGTAGAGCAGGAACAGCGTGCAAAGCAGCGGCTTGAGCGTTCCCTGGCCCAGCCCGACAGGTTCTATCTGCCGATAGAGACGAGTGCGGGTAAACAGGCACAGGAGAATTCCCCAGAGCATTGCATCCAGACGAAAGTGCGTAAGCAGGCTTCCGGGCTCGGCGTAAGGGTTGCGATCGATACCGAACTGCAAGGCAATGAGTGCGAACAGAGCAATGATTCGCCAGCGGGGAGCGGTAATAAACAGCAGAAAAAACGGAAATACGAAGTAGAACTGCTCTTCGAGTGCCAGGCTCCAGTATTGCGGGCTGGGGCCCAGCAGCGAGTTGAAATGCATCCCCAGATTACCGCTGAAGGTCGCGACGGCGGTGAAGCTGCGCAGATTGTCATACCACGAGCCGAAAGCGTTCGACTGGTTGTAAATGACGGAAAACAACAGCGGAATGAGTATCCAGAGCCATGCGGTGGGCAACAGGCGGTAGGCACGACGCAGCCAGAAACATACCGTTGCCAGCCCCGCCTGGCCTTGTGCGCGATGGTGGTCGAAATAGTCCAGATAGGCCTTGCTGACAACGAAACCGGAAATGCAGAAGAACAGATCGACCCCGGACCAGGGCATGAAGATCGAGAAGATTCTCAGCAGCGTATCGGTATGAAACGGCAACATCATGGTGACATGACACAGAAACGTCATGACCACCGCTGCCCCCCTCAAGTACTCGATTTCCAGGTTTTTACGGTGACTCATCAATCCCTCGTTATTCTTGTTTTCTGCGCAGGCGAAGATGACAGCAGGCTTGCTGTACGGTCAAGAAAACGATTTTGTCTCAAGGCAAAAAAAGGCGCCCCGAAGGACGCCAAAGGATTCACCTCTTACCAAAGGAGCAAGGCGCTTCTAAAGGTGAATGTGTTGCTCGTGAAACTCAGAGAATCGCCAGCGGGTATTCGACAATCACCCGCACTTCATCCAGATCCGACTCGAACGATGTGGCACGGGTGGTGGCCTGGCGCAGGCGCAGTGACAGATCTTTCATCGAACCGCTCTGCACCACGTATTTGACTTCGATGTCACGCTCCCAGCGCTTCTGGCCGGTCAGCGGATTGCCTTCGGCATCGCGGCGCATGTACACGGCATTGGCGTTGGAATAATCGGCGTCGGTGCCGCGGGCATAACGGGTCATGAACGACAGGCCTGGTACGCCGTAAGTGGTCATGTCGAGATCGTAGCGCACCATCCATGAACGCTCTTTCGGCGAGTTGAAGTCGCTGTACTGGATCGAGTTGTCGAGGAAAATCGAGTCGGACTGGCGCAGGTAATCGAAATCGTCGTTGCCGTTGTTGCGCTGGTGGGAGAGGGCGACGGAATGCGCGCCGAACTTCACGCCGACCCGGCCGCTCCAGATGTTGTTGTCGAACTTGCCGAGCCGTTGTTTGCCTTCATCGACCGCCTTGTAATAGTTAAGGCCACCGAACAGCGACAGGTCATCCGACAGCGGATACGTCCAGGCGGTGCCGGCGTAATACTGGTTCCAGGCATCTTTCAGGCGACTGGTGTACAGGCTGAAACCGAGGTTTTTGTTCAGCGCATAATCACCGCCGCCGTAGGCGATCCACGGTGAGTTGACCGGGCCGGCATAGAAGGTCGCGAAGTCCTCGCGCATATCGCTGGACACCGGCTGGCTCATGGCATGCAACCGTCCACCCTGGATCGACAGGCCCTCGATGCTGGTATTGGTCGCCGTCACACCACGAAAGCTTTCCGGCAGCAGGCGCGAATCACCTGCAGCGACCACCGGGTTGACCGGGAACACATCGCCGATTTTCACCACAGTATCGAACGCCCGCACTTTGACGGCACCACCGACCTTGGTGTATTCGTCCCGCGCTTTACCGTCACTGTTGACCGGCAACACATCGAACGAACTGCGGCCACCGTTGCGACCATCACCGGTATCGAGTTTCAGGCCGATCATCGCGAAAGCATCCACCCCGACCCCGAAGGTGCCCTGGGTGAAACCGGATTCGAACTTGCCGATGACCGCATGGGCCCAGGCCTCGGAATAACCATTGCCGGTGGGGCTGGACTGGCCGTTGCGGTGATCACGATTGAAATAGAAATTACGGTTGAGGACCGTCAGGCTGCTGCCTTCGATAAATCCTTCGGGCTTTTCTTCTGCAAACACCGTGGACGGCGCGGCGCCGACGACCACTGCCAGAGCGGCCATCGATATTTTTGTGTTGTTATTAACCATCAATCACTCCTGAGTTCGGCAGAACGGGAACGTGCTTCGGCGTGGCTTTAATTGTTCGACGGGCAAGGGCCCGCCGGATTGGTCGCCGGGTGACATCGTTGCAGGCTGCGGATAACGCGGAGGTGATGGGGGAATTACAATTTTGTTAGATCCCGCAAGTCAGGTCAGAGCCGCAAGGTGGTCGATCGTCTGTGGAAAACGCTCGACCAGTCGAATGAGTGTCGTCGCTTGAGCATTCGGCGTTGCCCGACCCTGTTCCCAGTTTTCGAGGGTTCGGGTATTGGTTCGCAGGTACATTGCAAAAACCGACCTGGAGAGGTTGAGTTGCTGGCGGATCGCAACCACTTCCTCGGCTGTGATCGGTAATAGTTTTGGTAACTGGACTTTGTGGGTACGAAGGGTGACCTTGCCCTGGCGCTCGTCGGCCAGAGCTTCAAGGCCCTCCATCAGTTCGGAAAAGATGTCACGTTTCATATTTGGGTTCTCGTGTTGATTTCTGTATCCAGCGCCTGTTTGAAGACTTTTTTCTGGGAAGGCAACAGATCGTCTTGCTCGTTTTTGCTGTACACGGTGAACAGCCAGAATTGGTCGAAACCGGACCACCAGTAATAAATCACTCGTAATCCGCTGCGCTTGCCTTTGCCGCGTCGTTGGTCGCAGAAGCGGATTTTACGCAGCCCGCCCGTGCCTTCGATGAGATCGCCCGCCTCGGGATTTTTCAGCAGCTCCAACTGAAAGCTGCGAAACAGCTCATCGTCCAGGTAATCGTCCCGGTGCTTCTGGAATGCGGGTAATTCTATAAAAAGAGCATCCATGTTCTGTACGTTACCTGCGTATAGTTTTGTCCCGATGATCGAATTGGTCAAGGCCTCCAGGCCATCCTTTTCGCCCTCTTTTCAACGGTAGTCATCGATCGTAAAAACACCTGTAGGACGAATCGGCCAGTATGGCGGGAGCATTCGACTGAATAGGGAGGAACCTTGTAATTGACGTGACCGAAAAAAACGCAGCACTATCCAGCCATGACTGCTCAACACCGAATGACAATGATGTGCTCCGTTATGACCGCTTCCGGCGGGCCATAAGGTCATGCATGTCTGGTAGATGACGTGTCACCCAAAGCCCCGCCAGAAATGGACGGGGCTTTTTCATTACCTGTCCGCACATTGCTCATGGAGAGAGAAATGTTCGAAATCAAAAGAGCCACCCCGGAGGATGCCGGGATCTGGGAGTGGCAGAGGTTTGCCTGGATGCGACTTTGAATGCAGCCGATTTCTACAGGCGCTGCGGTTACGGCGAGGAGGGGAGTGCGGTTTATCAATCACCTTCAGGTCTGCAACTGGCCTGCATGCCGATGGTGAAGAGACTGTGATGGCATAAACGCAAAAACGGCACCCGAAGGTGCCGTTTCTGTTTGCAGCCATTCCAGCAGAGCAATCAGCCCGCCAGACCCGCCTGCTGAACCAGGGTCAGCAATGGTTGCGGGTACACACCGAGGAAGAACGCGACCACGGCGATGGCCAGCAGCATCACGCCGCCTGCCTTCTGTTCCCAGTGCAGCTGGGCGTCGTGGCGGCGCAGGTTCGGTTCGATCAGGTACAGGGTGACCATCACACGCAGGTAGTAGAACACGCCGATGGCGCTGCCCAGTACCAGGGAACCGACCAGCCACCATTGGTGCGACTCGACACCGGTGGCGATGATGTAGAACTTGCCGATGAAGCCTGCAGTCAGCGGGATACCGGCCAGGGACAGCATCATCACGGTCAGTACGGCGGTCAGGTACGGACGGCGCCAGAACAGGCCGCGGTACTCGTACAGCGCATCTGCGTCGCGGCCGTTGTATGGCGAGGACATCAGGGTGATCACGCCGAAGGCGCCGAGGCTGGTGATCACGTAGGTGACCAGGTACACGCCGATGGCTTCCACCGCCAGACCCTTGCTCGCCACCAGTGCGATCAGCAGGTAGCCGAAGTGCGCGATGGACGAGTAACCGAGCAGACGCTTGAGGTTGCTCTGGGTCAGGGCCAGCAGGTTACCGAACAGGATCGAGGCGATGGCGATGATGGTCAGAACGTTGCTCAAAACACCACTGCTGGCGGCAGGGGAGATCTGGAACAGACGCACCATGACCGCGAACACGGCGACTTTCGAAGCGGTGGCGAGGAACGCCGCCACCGGTGCCGGAGCACCTTCGTAAACGTCCGGTGTCCACAGGTGGAACGGCACCAGCGACAGCTTGAACGCCAGACCGATCAGCATCATGCCCAGGCCCAGTTGCGCCAGCGAGCTTGGCAGACCGGTTGCGGCCAGCGCCTGACCGATACCGACGAAGCTCAGGGAACCGGCGTCTGCGTACAGCAGTGCCATACCGAACAGCAGGAACGCGGAACCGGCGGCCGACAGCACCATGTATTTGATGCCGGCTTCCAGCGAACGCTTGTTGAAGAAGGCGTAGGCCACCAGACCGTAGACCGGCACCGACAGCAGTTCCAGACCGACGAACAAACCGGCCAGGTGCTGCGCGCTGACCAGAACCAGACCACCGGCGGCGGCCATCAGGATCAGCAGGTACAGTTCTTCACGGTTGCCCGGGTAACCCGAACCGCCATCGCCAAGGTAGGCGTGGGCGAGGGTGACGCAGGCGAGGGTGGCGACCAGGATCAGCGCCATGTACAGACAGGCGAAGGTATCGATCTGCAGCAACGGGGTCACGGCCAGAGGCGCGACTTTCAGGGCCGGCAGGATCGACAGCAGGGCCAGGTTCAGACCCGCCACCGAAATCAGGAAGGTCTGCGAGTGGTTGCGGCGCCAGGCGATTGCCAGCATCACCACGATAATGGTGAGGCTGGTGATCAACAGTGGCGCTAGCGCAATAAAGTGTTGAATCGTGAATTCCATAGCGCTCTTACCGGGCCGAAGCGAGTTGAGTGAAGGCGGTGCCGAGCCACTGCTGCACGCCATGCATCGTGGCGGCAGAGGTGTCGAGGAACGGTTGCGGGTAAACGCCGAGGTAAATCAGCAGCACCGCAAGACCCAGCACCATGATCAGTTCGCGAGCGTCCATGCCGTGCAGGATCGAATCCGATTTGGACGGACCGAAGTAGGCGCGGTGGATCATGATCAGCGAGTAGACCGAACCGAACACCAGACCGGAGGTGGCAATCGCGGTGATCCATGGCGCGCTGGCGAAGGTGCCGATCAGGATCAGGAACTCGCCGACGAAGTTACCGGTACCCGGCAGACCCAGCGAAGCGGCTGCGAAGAACAGGCTGATCGCCGGCAGGTAAGCGATACGCGACCACAGACCGCCCATCTCACGCATGTCACGGGTGTGCAGGCGCTCGTACAGTTGACCGCTCAGGATAAACAGTGCCGCCGCCGACAGACCGTGGGCCAGCATCTGGACCACGGCACCTTGCAGCGCCAGTTGGCTGCCGGAGTAGATGCCGATCAGTACGAAGCCCATGTGGGAAACGGACGAGAAGGCGATCAGACGCTTGATGTCGGTTTGGGCGAACGCCAGGAACGCGCCGTAGAAGATTCCGATCAGACCGAGGGTCATGGCGATCGGCGCGAACTCGGCCGAGGCGTTCGGGAACAGCGGCAGGGCGAAGCGCAGCAGGCCGTAGGCCGCGGTTTTCAGCAGGATACCGGCGAGGTCGACCGAACCTGCAGTCGGTGCCTGGGCGTGAGCGTCAGGCAGCCAGGAGTGGAACGGAACCACTGGCAGCTTGACCGCGAAGGCGATGAAGAAGCCGAGCATCAGGATGTACTCGGTGGTCATCGACATCTTGGTTTTCAACAGATCGGCGTAGTTGAAGGTGATCACGCCGGTGCTGTTGTAGTTGACCAATACCAGACCGAGGATCGCCACCAGCATGATCAGGCCGGAAGCCTGAGTGAAGATGAAGAACTTGGTCGCCGCGTAGATCCGGGTCTTCTTGCCGTCCGAAGAACTGTGACCCCAGAGCGCGATGAGGAAGTACATCGGCACCAGCATCATTTCCCAGAAGAAGAAGAACATGAACAGGTCGAGGGCGAGGAACACGCCGACGACACCGCCCAGGATCCACATCAGGTTCAGGTGGAAGAACCCGACGTGACGCTGGATCTCTTTCCACGAGCAGAGTACCGACAGGACACCCAGCAGACCGGTCAGCAGGATCATCAGCAGCGACAGACCATCGAGGGCCAGGTGCACGTTGATGCCGAAACGCTGGATCCAGACGTGCTTGAACTCAAGCGCCCAGGTCGGGTCGGCGCCGGGCTTCGGCGCAAGGGAGTAGTCGCCGTGAGCCCACAGCCAGAGGCCGAGGGCGAGCAGCAGGGACATGGTGATCAGCGCAATCCAGCGGGGGAGGGTGGCGCCGAAGCGCTCACCCAGCCAGCACAGCAGGCCGCCGATAAAGGGGATCAGGATTAGCCAAGGCAGAATCATGACGGGTTCGTTTCCTTTCGCAAATTCGCAAGGTTCATATCAGACCGCTACCAGCACGACAGCGCCGATGACCAGCACGGCACCGGCAGCCATCGAGGCGGCGTACCAACGCAGTTGACCGGTCTCGGTACGGCTCAGGGCGGTGTGACCCCCCTTGGCCATGCGCGGGATCAGACCGATGGTCTGGTCGAGCGGGTCTTTGCGCAGGATGTGGCTGATCGCAAGGTACGGCTTGACGAACAGTTTGTCGTAGATCCAGTCGAAGCCCCAGGCAGCGAACCACCAGGCCGAAAGGAGACGGCCGATGCCGCTGTTGGCGATCGCGGTCACGAAACGACGCTTGCCGAGGAACAGCAGGGCCGCCAGCAGGATACCGGCCAGGGCGATGGCGCCCGAGGCGATTTCCAGGCTGTGCTTGGCTTCGCCGCCGGCATGGCCGACGCTCTCGGGCAGTACGCCGTGCAGCGGTGGAACGATCATGGCGCCGACGAAAGTCGACAGCACGATCAGCACCGACAGTGGCAGCCAGTGAGCGATGCCATGACCGGCGTGAGCTTCGGTCTTGGCTTCACCGTGGAACGCGATGAAGATCAGGCGGAAGGTGTACAGCGAGGTCATGAACGCACCGACCAGACCGGCGTACAACAGACCGTTGTGGCCACTGGCGAACGCTTCCCAGAGGATTTCGTCCTTGGAGTAGAAACCGGC
The DNA here is from genome assembly GCF_046231795.1 of Pseudomonas sp. KCJK9016. Lineage (NCBI taxonomy): Bacteria > Pseudomonadati > Pseudomonadota > Gammaproteobacteria > Pseudomonadales > Pseudomonadaceae > Pseudomonas > Pseudomonas sp. KCJK9016. The sequence continues at coordinate 22,606 of NZ_JBJJMM010000044.1, forward strand.
GGTCACCAGCGGCAGGGCGGCCAGGGCGGCACCACCGACGATGAAGCTGGCGTAGGCCAGCGGCAGTTTCTTCCACAGGCCGCCCATCTTGAAGATGTTCTGCTCGTGGTGGCAGGCGACGATGACCGCACCGGAGGCAAGGAACAGCAGGGCCTTGAAGAAGGCGTGGGTCATCAGGTGGAAGATCGCGCCTTCCCAGGCGCCAACGCCCAGCGCCAGGAACATGTAGCCGATCTGGCTCATGGTCGAGTAGGCGAGGATACGTTTGATGTCGGTTTGCACCAGTGCCGCGAAACCTGCCAGAACCAACGTCACACCACCGACGATTCCCACGAGATGCAGGATGTCCGGCGCCAGGGCGAACAGACCGTGGGTACGGGCGATCAGGTAGACACCGGCGGTCACCATGGTTGCAGCGTGGATCAGTGCCGAAACCGGGGTAGGGCCGGCCATCGCGTCCGCAAGCCAGGTCTGCAGCGGCAGTTGCGCCGATTTGCCCACCGCACCGCCCAGCAGCATCAGGGTGGCCAGCACGATCCAGAAATCGCCGACCTTGAAGTGCTCAGGCGCCTTCACCAGCAGTTCCTGGACGTTCAGCGTGCCCAGTTGCTGGAACAGGATGAACAGGCCGATCGCCATGAACACGTCGCCGATACGGGTGACGATGAAGGCTTTCAGTGCGGCGTTACCGTTGTTGCGGTTGCTGTAGTAGAAACCGATCAACAGGTACGAGCACAGACCCACGCCTTCCCAACCGAAGTAGATGAACAGCAGGTTATCGCCCAGCACCAGGAACAGCATGCTGGCGATGAACAGGTTGGTGTAGGCGAAGAAGCGCGAGTAACCGGCTTCACCGCGCATGTACCAGGAGGCGAACAGGTGGATCAGGAAACCCACGCCGACCACCACACCCAGCATGGTCACGGACAGCCCGTCCAGGTACAGGGCGAAGTTCGGCTGGAAGCCTTCCACCGAGATCCACGTCCACAGCACATGCACGTACACGCCACCTTCCGGCGGGGCGACGTTGAACTGCCAGATCACGTAGGCCGCGACGATGGCGGACAGGCCGATGGAGCCGACACCTATCAGCGCCGACAGGTTTTCCGAGAGGCGGCCGCGGGAGAACGACAGCAACAGGAACCCGATCAGGGGGAATACGAAAGTCAGAAAGAGTAGGTTCATCCGCGCATCTCACTGGCAGCGTCGATATCGAGCGTGTGGAAGCGGCGATACAGTTGCAGCAGGATCGCCAGGCCAATACTGGCTTCGGCGGCTGCCAGGCTGATCACCAGGATGAACATGATCTGTCCATCCGGTTGCGCCCAGCGGGCGCCCGCAACGATGAAGGCCAGTGCAGAGGCGTTCATCATCACTTCCAGACTCATCAACACGAACAAAATGTTGCGGCGGACCATCAGGCCGACCAGACCAAGGCAGAACAGGATGCCGGCAACTGCCAGTCCATGCTCGAGAGGGATAGCAGGCATGTCTTACTCCTTCGCCTCGTTACGGCCCAAATGGAACGCCGTGACGGCTGCAGCGAGCAGCAGCATCGAGGCGAGTTCGACCACCAGCAGGTACGGACCGAACAGGCTGATGCCCACGGCTTTCGCGTCCACGGTGGTTTGACCGATGGCCTGACCGCTCTGATGAGCGAACAGCACATACAGCAGTTCGGCCAGCAGCAGGGCGGCGAGAATCACCGGTCCTGCCCAGATGCCGGGCTTGAGCCAGCTGCGCTCCTGCTGAACCGAGGCCGGGCCCAGGTTCAGCATCATCACCACGAACACGAACAGCACCATGATGGCGCCGGCATAGGCGATCACTTCCAGCACACCGGCAAACGGTGCGCCGAGGGCGAAGAAGGTCATGGCCACGGAGATCAGCGAAATGATCAGGTAGAGCAGGGCGTGCACAGGATTGGTGTTGGTGACCACACGCAGTGTGGACACAACAGCGATACCCGATGCGAAATAGAAAGCGAATTCCATCGTTCTTCCTTAAGGCAGCAAGCTCTTCACGTTGATCGGCTCGGCTTCGTTTTGTGCGGCGCCCTTCGGCTTGCCCGCAACGGCCATACCTGCAACACGATAGAAGTTGTAATCAGGGTTTTTGCCGGGGCCGGAGATCAGCAGATCTTCTTTCTCGTACACCAGGTCCTGACGTTTGAACTCGGCCATCTCGAAATCCGGGGTCAGCTGGATCGCGGTGGTCGGGCAGGCTTCCTCGCAGAGACCGCAGAAAATGCAGCGCGAGAAGTTGATACGGAAGAAGTCCGGGTACCAGCGACCGTCTTCGGTTTCAGCTTTCTGCAGCGAGATGCAACCCACCGGGCACGCCACGGCGCACAGGTTGCAGGCTACGCAGCGTTCTTCACCATCGGGGTCGCGGGTCAGGACGATACGGCCACGGTAGCGTGGCGCCAGGTAGACCGGCTCTTCCGGGTATTGCAGGGTGTCGCGCTTGCGAAAACCATGACCGAAGATCATGACCAGGCTGCGCAACTGGGTACCGGTACCCTTAATGATGTCGCCAATATATTTGAACATGGGTCAAATCCTCACTGAACCGCAACCGCAGGCGTGTTCCACAACACGATTGCAGCGGTCACCAGCAAATTGATCAGGGTCAGTGGCAGGCAGAATTTCCAGCTGAAATCCATCACCTGGTCATAACGCGGACGCGGGATGGAAGCGCGCAGCAGGATGAACAGCATGATGAAGAACGCGGTCTTCAGTGCGAACCAGACGAAGGACAGTTGCGGCAGGATGCCGAACGGACCGTGCCAGCCACCGAAGAACAGGGTGACCAGCAGCGCCGAGATCAGGATGATGCCGATGTATTCACCGACGAAGAACATGCCCCATTTCATGCCGGCATATTCAATGTGGTAACCGTCGGCCAGTTCCTGTTCCGCTTCCGGCTGGTCGAACGGGTGACGGTGAGTCACGGCCACGCCAGCGATGAAGAAGGTACAGAAGCCGAAGAACTGCGGAATGATGAACCACAGGTTCTGCGCCTGGTACTCGACGATGTCGCGCATGTTGAACGAACCGACCTGCACCACGATACCCATCAGGGCCAGACCCATGAACACTTCGTAGGACACGGTCTGCGCCGAGGCACGCAAGCTGCCCAGCAGGGCGAACTTGTTGTTGCTCGACCAGCCGGCGAACAGCACCGCGTAGACCGACAGACCCGCCATGGCGAAGAAGAACAGCAGGCCGATGTTCAGGTCCGCCACGCCCCAGGTCGGGGTGATCGGGATGATCGCGAACGCGATCAGCAGGGCGGACATGGCCACCACCGGTGCCAGGGTGAAGATCACCTTGTCGGCAAACGGCGGAGTCCAGTCTTCCTTGAAGAACATCTTCAGCATGTCGGCAGCGATCTGGAACATGCCGAACGGGCCGACGCGGTTCGGACCGTAACGGTCCTGCCACCAGCCCAGCAGGCGACGTTCGACAAAGCTGAGCAGTGCGCCGCAGACCACGACGGCCAGCAGGATCACGATGGCTTTGATGACCGTCAGGATCACATCGATCACTTCAGGGGTGAACCAGGTCATTGCGCTGCCTCCTGCAGACCCTCAACGGATAGGCCGGCGAATGCCGGTGGAATGCCGGCGATGCCCGCAGGCAGTGCCACCAGACCTGCGCCCAGCTCTTCATTGATGCGCAGCGGCAGACGCAGGGTCTGGCCGGCAACGTTGAGGCTCAGCATCGCACCGTCGTTGACGCCCAGGCGGTCGGCTTCGGACTTGGCCAGTGCAACGTAGGCCGCCGGAATGCGTTCCTGAACCGGAGCGGCTTTCGAAGAGTTCTCTTCGCTGCCGAACAGGTGGAAGAACGGTACGGCTTGCCAGGTGCCCGGCGCCGGGTTGAATGGCCGCGGAGCCGCGGCGAACCAGTTCAGCGAATCGCCAGTGCTTTCGATCAGGCGGGTGCCCGGATCGCCAGCGCGCAGATGACCACCGACTTCGTCCTGGAACTTGTTCCAGGCTTGCGGCGAGTTCCAGCCCGGCGACCAGGCGAACGGCACTTGCTGACGCGGTTCGGCGGAGCCCGAGTAACCTTCCATCGAGAAGGCGAACGCGGTGTCCTTGTCTTGCGGGGTGCGCGGTTCGTGAACGCTGATGTTGGCGCGCATCGCGGTACGGCCGGAGTAGCGCAGCGGTTCACGGGCCAGTTTCAGACCCTTGATGCGGAACGCGGCGGACGGGGCGGCGTCGACGATGCCGGCCAGTTGCGCGGTGCTCGAGGCCACGGCAGCGGTGACGTGGTCGAGTTGCGTCCAGTCGACCGGCTGGTTCAGCAGGGTGGCGCGCAGGGCGTGCAGCCAGCGCCAGCCTTCGTGGACCAGAATGCTCGCGTCCATGTATTGCGGGTCGAAAACCTGGAAGAAGCGCTGGGCGCGACCTTCCTGGCTGACCAGCGTACCGTCGCCTTCAGCGAAGCTGGCGGCTGGCAGAACCAGATGCGCGCGGTCGCTGGTGGCGGTCTTCTGATGGTCGGCAACGATCACCACTTTCGCAGCGTTCAGTGCCGCATCGACCTTGGCCTTGGCGGTGCGGGTGTACAGATCGTTCTCCAGCACGACGATGGCGTCGGCACGGCCAGAGATGACCGCTTGCAGCGCGTCATCGACCGATTCGCCGCCGAGCATGGCCAGGCCGAGGCTGTTGGCTTCCGGCACGATCAGGCTGATCGAACCGTTCTTCTCGCGCAGCTTCAGGGCCTTGGCGATGTTCGCAGCCGCTTCGATCAGGGCTTTGGAGCCCAGCGAGGTACCGGCGATGATCAGCGGGCGCTTGGCGGCGAGCAGAGCGTCGGCGATGCGCTTGGCCAGTTCCAGGGCTTCGGCGTCCAGACCTTCGACGGCCGGTGCGCTGGCGTCCAGGGCGTGAGCCACGGCGAAACCGATGCGGGCCAGATCGTCCGGAGCGGCGTGTACACACTCCTCGGCGATGTCGTCGAGCTTGGTTTCAGCCAGGCTGGCGATGAACAGCGGGTTCAGTTCGTGCTGACCGATGTTCTTCACCGCAGCGTCGAGCCACGGCTGAACGCGCATGGCTTCGGCCATGTCTTCGGCCTTGCCTTTTACCGACTGACGCAGGGCCAGGGCCATACGGGCGGCGGTCTGGGTGAGGTCTTCACCGAGGACGAACACCGCGTCGTGGTCTTCGATGTCGCGCATGGTCGGTACTGGCAGCGGGCTGTCTTTGAGCACTTGCAGAACCAGACGGATGCGTTCCAGCTCGGAGGCTTCGATACCGGAGTAGAAGTGCTCGGCGCCCACCAGTTCACGCAACGCGTAGTTGCTTTCCAGGCTGGCACGGGGCGAACCGATACCGACGATGTTGCGACCGCGCAGCAGGTCGGCGGCCTTGTCCAGCGCAGCGTCCAGCCCAAGCTTGGTGCCGTCGGCCAGCAGCGGCTGACGTGGGCGGTCGGTGCGGTTGACGTAGCCGTAACCGAAACGGCCACGGTCGCACAGGAAGTACTGGTTCACCGAACCGTTGTAACGGTTTTCGATGCGACGCAGTTCGCCGTAACGCTCGCCCGGGGAGATGTTGCAACCGCTGGAGCAGCCATGGCAGATGCTCGGCGAGAACTGCATGTCCCACTTGCGGTTGTAGCGTTCGGAGTGAGTCTTGTCGGTGAACACACCGGTCGGGCACACCTCGGTGAGGTTGCCGGAGAACTCGCTTTCCAGGGTGCCGTCTTCAACGCGACCGAAGTACACGTTGTCGTGGGCGCCGTACACACCGAGGTCGGTACCGCCGGCGTAGTCCTTGTAGAAACGCACGCAGCGGTAGCAGGCAATGCAGCGGTTCATTTCGTGGGAAATGAACGGGCCCAGATCCTGGTTCTGGTGGGTGCGCTTGGTGAAGCGATAACGGCGCTCGTTGTGGCCGGTCATCACGGTCATGTCTTGCAGGTGGCAGTGACCGCCTTCCTCGCAGACCGGGCAGTCGTGCGGGTGGTTGGTCATCAGCCATTCGACGACACTGGCGCGGAACGCCTTGGATTCTTCATCGTCGATGGAGATCCAGGTGTTGTCGGTGGCCGGGGTCATGCAGGACATGACGATGCGACCACGGGTGTCGTTCTCGTCGGTGTACTGCTTGACCGCGCACTGGCGGCAGGCCCCGACGCTACCAAGCGCGGGGTGCCAGCAGAAATAAGGGATGTCGAGGCCCAGCGACAGACATGCCTGTAACAGGTTGTCTGCCCCGTCGACTTCGAGCGCTTTGCCGTCTACGTGGATAGTGGCCATGGTTCAAAGTTCTTCGTTGGCCCGGTGTCAGCGGGCGTGGCTAATGGAATCTTGTTATCCGTCCGAATCCAGTCAGCCCCGAAAGGCGTCATCGGACGAAAGGCGAAGGGCACGGACCCTTCGCCTTTTTTTAAGCGTTTACGCGCCGATGGTGATCGGCCTTGCCAGAGGCGGGACGGCGGCGCTTGCAGGCGCGATACCGGCTTCGAACTCTGGACGGAAATATTTGATGGCGCTGCCCAGCGGCTCCACGGCACCCGGTGCGTGAGCACAGAAGGTCTTGCCCGGGCCGAGGAAACCGACCAGACCCAGCAGGGTCTCGATGTCGCCCGGCTGGCCCTTGCCTTGTTCGATGGCCATCAGCAGCTTGACGCTCCATGGCAGGCCATCACGGCAAGGGGTGCAGAAACCGCAGGATTCGCGAGCGAAGAACTGCTCCATGTTGCGCAGCAGGGACACCATGTTGACACTGTCGTCCACCGCCATGGCCAGGCCGGTCCCCATACGGGTGCCCACCTTGGCGATGCCGCCGGCATACATCTGTGCATCGAGGTGTTCCGGCAACAGGAAACCGGTACCGGCGCCGCCTGGCTGCCAGGCCTTGAGCTTGTAACCGTCGCGCATGCCGCCGGCGTAGTCTTCGAACAGCTCGCGGGCGGTCACGCCGAATGGCAGTTCCCACAGGCCCGGGTTCTTGACCTTGCCGGAGAAGCCCATGAGCTTGGTGCCCATGTCTTCGCTGCCGTCGCGGGCCAACGATTTGTACCAGTCCACGCCGTCGGCGATGATCGCCGGTACGTTGCACAGGGTTTCGACGTTGTTCACGCAGGTCGGCTTGCCCCACACGCCCACGGCGGCAGGGAAGGGCGGCTTGGAGCGCGGGTTGGCGCGGCGGCCTTCGAGGGAGTTGATCAATGCGGTTTCTTCACCGCAGATGTAACGCCCGGCGCCGGTATGGACGAACAGCTCGAAATCGAAGCCGCTGCCCAGGATGTTCTTGCCCAGCAGGCCCGCAGCCTTGGCTTCTTCCACGGCACGGTTGAGGTGCTTCGCGGCGGTGGTGTACTCGCCACGCAGGAAGATGTAGCCACGGTAGGTTTTCAGCGCGCGGGCGCTGATCAGCATGCCTTCGATCAGCAGATGGGGCAGTTGCTCCATCAGCATGCGGTCTTTCCAGGTGTTCGGCTCCATTTCGTCCGCGTTGCACAGCAGGTAGCGGATGTTGATGGATTCGTCCTTTGGCATCAGGCCCCACTTCACGCCAGTGGGGAAGCCAGCACCACCACGACCCTTGAGGCCGGCGTCCTTCACGGTCTGGACGATGTCGTCCGGCCCCATGTCGGCGAAGGCCTTGCGTGCAGCGGCATAACCGTTCTTGGCCTGGTACTCGTCGAGCCATACGGCTTCGCCATCGTCACGCAGGCGCCAGGTCAGCGGGTGAGTCTCGGCCGAACGCTGGATGCGGTTGGCAGGACCGAAAGAAGTCAGGGTCATACGTAGCCCTCGAGCAGTTTGGCGACGCCGGCAGGCTGTACATCGCCAAAGGTGTCGTCATCGATCATCAGCGCCGGGGCCTTGTCGCAGTTGCCGAGGCAGCAGACCGGCAGCAGGGTGAAACGACCGTCGGCGGTGGTCTGGCCGAGGCCGATACCCAGGTTGTTCTGGATTTCGCTGACCACCGACTCGTGGCCGCCGATGTAGCAGACCATGCTGTCGCAGACGCGAATGATGTGACGGCCGACCGGCTGACGGAAGATCTGGCTGTAGAACGTGGCTACGCCTTCAACGTCGCTGGCCGGAATGCCGAGGATTTCGCCGATGGCGTACAGAGCGCCGTCCGGCACCCAGCCACGTTCCTTCTGAACGATCTTCAGGGCTTCGATCGACGCCGCGCGCGGATCTTCGTAGTGATGCAGCTCGTGCTCGATGGCCGAGCGCTCGGTTTCACTGAGGGTGAAACGGTCTGTCTGGATAAGCGTGCTGTTCATGCTTAGCGGTCCACGTCGGCCATAACGAAGTCGATACTACCCAGGTACGCAATCAGGTCCGCGACCATGCTGCCTTTGATCACCGAAGGGATCTGCTGCAGGTGGGCGAAGCTCGGAGTACGGATCCGGGTACGGTAGCTCATGGTGCCGCCGTCGCTCGTCAGGTAATAACTGTTGATGCCCTTGGTCGCTTCGATCATCTGGAAGGATTCGTTGGCCGGCATGACCGGGCCCCACGAAACCTGCAGGAAGTGCGTGATCAGGGTTTCGATGTGCTGCAGCGTGCGCTCTTTCGGCGGTGGCGTGGTCAGCGGGTGATCCGCCTTGTACGGGCCTTCCGGCATGTTGCGCAGGCACTGCTCGATGATCCTGACGCTCTGGCGCATCTCTTCGACGCGAACCATGCAGCGGTCGTAGGCATCACCGTTGGCGGCCAGCGGCACTTCGAACTCGAAGTTCTCGTAGCCGGAGTAAGGACGCGCTTTACGCAGGTCGAAGTCGCAACCGGTGGAACGCAGGCCGGCACCGGTGACGCCCCATTCCAGGGCTTCCTTGGTGTTGTACTGGGCCACGCCGATGGTACGACCCCTGAGGATGCTGTTCTGCAGGGCCGCCTTGGTGTATTCGTCGAGGCGCTTGGGCAGCCATTCGACGAAGTCTTTCACCAGTTTGTCCCAGCCGCGCGGCAGGTCGTGGGCGACGCCGCCGATGCGGTACCAGGCCGGGTGCAGGCGGAAACCGGTGATGGCTTCGATCACCGTGTACGCCTTCTGGCGGTCGGTGAAGGTGAAGAACACCGGCGTCATGGCGCCAACGTCCTGGATGTAAGTACCCAGGAACAGCAGGTGGCTGGTGATCCGGAAGAACTCAGCCATCATGATGCGGATGACGTCGACCTTTTCAGGCACCTTGATGCCGGCCAGCTTCTCGACCGAGAGCACGTACGGCAGGTTGTTCATCACGCCGCCGAGGTAGTCGATACGGTCGGTGTACGGAATGAAACTGTGCCAGGACTGACGTTCGGCCATCTTCTCGGCACCACGGTGGTGGTAGCCGATGTCCGGAACGCAATCGACGATCTCTTCACCGTCCAGTTGCAGGATGATACGGAACGCACCGTGAGCCGAAGGGTGGTTCGGACCCAGGTTGAGGAACATGTAGTCCTCGTTCGGGCCGGAACGCTTCATGCCCCAGTCTTCAGGACGGAAGCGTGCGGCTTCTTCCTCGAGCTGTTGCTTGGCCAGGTTCAGGCTGAACGGATCGAACTCGGTGGCACGGGCCGGGAAGTCCTTGCGCAACGGGTGACCTTCCCAGGTCGGCGGCATCATGATGCGCGACAGGTGAGGGTGACCTTTGAAGTCGATGCCGTACATGTCCCAGACTTCACGCTCGTACCAGTTGGCGTTCGGCCAGATGCTGGTGACGGTCGGCAAGCTGAGGTCGCTCTCGGACAAGGCGACCTTGATCATCACGTCACTATTACGTTCCAGCGACATGAGGTGATAGAACACGGTGAAGTCGGCGCCGCCTGGCAGCCCCTGACGCTTGGTACGCAGGCGCTCGTCCACGCCGTGCAGGTCATAGAGCATGACATACGGTTTGGGCAGGTTGCGAAGGAAGGTCAGGACTTCGACGAGCTTGGCACGAGCCACCCACAGCACCGGCATGCCGGTGCGGGTAGGCTGAGCGGTGAACGCTTCGGCGCCAAAACGGTTGTTCAGTTCGACGACCACATCCTGGTCGTCTGCCTTGTAAGGCGGGATGTACAGAGCACTGCCTGTAGTCATGGTTATTTTTTCGCTTTCGGTCAACGTAAAGAATGAAGCCAGCTTCTCGTTTCTTTGAAACAGATCTGGATCAGACTTCGTCAGGGCTACGCAGATTGGTGACTGCGATTCGCTGTTCGCGGCGCTGTTCCTTCTGCGAAGGCATGTCGGCGCGATAAACGCCTTGATCGCCAACGACCCAGGAAAGTGGGCGACGCTCCTGGCCAATCGACTCCTGCAGCAGCATCAAGCCTTGCAGGAATGCTTCCGGACGGGGCGGGCAGCCAGGTACGTAGACGTCAACGGGCAGGAACTTGTCCACCCCTTGAACCACGGAGTAGATGTCGTACATGCCGCCGGAGTTGGCGCACGAACCCATGGAGATAACCCATTTCGGTTCGAGCATCTGCTCGTAGAGACGCTGGATGATCGGCGCCATCTTGATGAAGCAGGTTCCGGCGATAACCATGAAGTCGGCCTGACGCGGTGAGGCCCGGATGACTTCGGCGCCGAAGCGCGCGATATCGTGGGGCGCCGTGAAGGCGGTGGTCATTTCCACGTAGCAGCACGAAAGACCGAAGTTGTATGGCCACAGGGAGTTTTTACGTCCCCAGTTGACCGCGCCACTCAGCACGTCTTCCAGCTTGCCCATGAAAATGTTTTTGTGGACTTGATCCTCTAACGGATCGGAAACGGTTTCCCGCTGGCCGATCGGATACTGCTCGTTAGGAGCATCAGGGTCGATTCTGGTGAGATTGTATTGCATTGCCAAAGCCTCATTGTTTCAGCTTCGCCTGCCGCTTGCGACGAGCTTCCGGAGCCCAGTCAAGGGCGCCCACTCGGAACAGGTAGACAAGACCTGCCAACAGAATTGCTATGAAAACGAGAGCTTCGACGAATCCGGTCCAGCCGCTTTCGCGGACGGACACAGACCATGCAAAGAGAAAGAGGGCTTCGATATCGAAGATCACGAACAGCATCGCGACCAGATAGAATTTGGCTGAGAGCCGCAAGCGGGCGCCACCGGTAGGTAGCATGCCGGACTCGAACGGTTCGTTTTTGCTGCGGCCCCAGGCTTTTGACCCGAGGAGGCTGGAGACGCCGAGCATGAAGGCACACAGGCCGACTACACCCAGA
>NZ_JBJJMM010000045.1:0-32074 GCF_046231795.1 Pseudomonas sp. KCJK9016
CTACGCAAAAAGGGCGACTGCAGGGCAGCCGTTAAGATGGTCAGGAGCGCATCCGTAATGCGCTCAGTTGCTATCTATCTGCCGGCTGATCTGTGGAGCACCAGCGATTGCGTCCCAACCGCTTCGCTTGATACAGGCACATATCCGCCGATTTCAACAACATGGCCATCGTCACTGACTCATCAACGGGACGGCGGGTGGCAATCCCCGCGCTTGCGGTGACGTAGCCCAAAGGATGCCCGGTATGTTCCAGTTCCAGCAACCGGATCGCCTGCAAGATGTTCTCGGCGATCTGAATGGCACCGGCGTTATCAGTATTGGGCAGAAGCACGGTGAACTCCTCTCCACCGTAGCGCACCGCGAGATCCCCCGGACGTTTGATCGCTTGCTGGATGGCTCTTCCGACGGCGCTGAGGCAATCGTCGCCTGCGGCGTGACCATAACGGTCGTTGTAGCGTTTGAAGTGGTCGACATCGAGCATGATCAATGACAACGGTGAGTTCTGGCGACGAGCCAGACGGATTTCATCCGCCAATGCGGTATCGAGGCGTCGTCTATTACCGAGACCAGTAAGGCTGTCGGTCAGCGCCATGTCGCGCATGGTTTGATGAGCGGAACGGATTTCCCGCTCCATCGCCATTCGCTGGCGCAACTGGTTCAGGACGATCAGCCCGAAGCAAGCGAGTACCAGAATCAGAAAAATCAGCACGAAGCCGTTTTTCAACAAGTCCCGGCGCCACGGGGCAGTAATGGAGTCCTTGGACAGTCCTGCTTCGACGACCAGCGGATAGGTCGTCAATGCGCGATAGCCATAAAGGCGTTCGGTGTCATCCACCACCGCCCGGATCTGGGCAATGCCCTCGTTGGAGCTGGGCAGGTAGGTCTTGAAAATCTCGCTGTTTGCCAGACTTTTGCCAACCACCGATGCGATAAAGGGGCGGCGCACCAGAATCGTGCCGTCACGCATGGCCAGCACCAGCGCGCCTTTGTCATCGATGCGGAAGTCGCCGTAATAGTCGACAAAATAGCTGACTTTGACCGTCCCCAGCAGTACGCCCGCGAACGAGCCATCAGGATTGTTCAAACGTCGGGAGATCGGAATGATCAAGTCATGAGTGGAGCGGCTTTCGACCACCCGGCCGATGCGTACCTGCCGATCATCATGCGTGCGGTGGTACTGGAAGTAGTCGCGGTCAGCGTTGTTGGCCATTTCCGGTGTGACCTCCTTGTCGGTCACGATCCAGTGGCCATCCGGGCCGTAGATGAACAGGCCATGCAACTGCGGCATGATTTTCGATTGCTGCACCAGTAGCTTGTGAATGCGTGCTACATCGAGGTTCTGCAGGCCGTCCCCCTCGACGCGCTCTGCAAGCCCGGCGGTGAGCACGTCGACCTGGCGAATGGTGTCTTCTGCGTGCTGGGCCGTGGCACGAGCGAGGTTGGTGGCGGAGTCGCGAGCGGAAGCAAACACCGAACGATAGTCCCGCCAGGTTCGCCAGCTCTCGACTGCCAGAAAAGCCACGACCACCACTACCATGAAGCTGACGGTCAGCCGAAAGGTCGAGCCGGCCTTCACTGCTGTGTTGCGCCGCCTGTGGTTCGCAGTTGGCTCCTGGGAATTGCGTCCGAGCATCAGCTCTTCCTTGAATGTCGTTTGAACGTAGTGCTGGCAAACATTATGACAAGGATCGGCAGCAAGTTTGGCGCAGCACCATGATCTGGTTTCATTGTCTCCTTTTAGTTGACGGTGAAACCTTTTTCAGACGATTTATCACGTTCAGTCCAGCTATTAATCTGTGCCCAACTTGAACGCAACCGAACTTGTACAACTCAAAAAGGGATTCAATATGAGCACTGCTACCTACAACCGCCTGAACAAAGACGACGCCGTAGTTCTGCTGGTCGACCACCAGACCGGCCTGATTTCTCTGGTTCAGGACTTTTCGCCGAACGAGTTCAAGAACAACGTGCTGGCTCTGGCCGACCTGGCGAAGTTTTTCGAGTTGCCAACAATCCTCACCACCAGTTTCGAGCAAGGTCCGAACGGCCCGCTGGTACCGGAGCTAAAGGAAATGTTCCCGGATGCGCCTTACATCGCTCGTCCAGGCCAGATCAATGCGTGGGATAACGAAGATTTCGTCAAGGCAATCAAGGCCACCGGTCGCAAGCAGATCATCATTGCCGGTGTGGTGACCGATGTCTGCGTGGCGTTCCCGACGCTGTCGGCACTGGCGGAGGGGTTTGACGTATTCGTGGTGACCGATGCCTCCGGCACCTTCAACACCACGGTGCAACAAGCGGCGTGGAACCGCATGACCCAGGCCGGCGCACAAATGATGAACTGGTTCTCGGTAGCCTGTGAGCTGCACCGCGACTGGCGCAACGACATCGAGGGACTGGGCAATCTGCTGTCCCAGCGGATCCCCAACTACCGCAACCTGATGAATGGCTATGCGGCGCTGACGGCCCAACAGAAATAAGGTCATGCCAAGACAAAAGCCTGCTGAAAAGCAGGCTTTTTTCGTTTGCGGCCGGCACGCAGGCGGGTGTTTACCTCAGACGATGACGACAACCTTTCCGACTTGCTGATTGGCTTCAAGGAAGCGATGCGCCTGCTGAATGTCATCCAGGGTGAAGGTTTTGGCAATGACCGGTTGCAGAGCACCCGAAGCCAGACCGTCGACAATAAAGGCTTTTGCGCGTGTCAGCACGGCCGGGTCTGAAACGATTTCCGAGTAGAGGTAACCCTTCAGCGTCAGGCATTTACCCAACACGGTAAACAACGGGAACGGTGTGGGTTCCGGGCTCAAGGCGCCGTACTCCAGCAGGATGCCCCCGCGAGCCATGCTCTGGGTCAGCGGCTCGAACGAGGGGCCGCCCACCGGATCGAATACCACGCGTGCGCCCTTGCCGTCGGTCAACGCCATGACCGCTGCCACCATGTCTTCTTCATCGCTGACGATCACGTGCGCTGCGCCGGCGTCCAGCAATGCCTGCTTCTTGGCACGGGTGCGGGTCACGGCAATCGAGGTGGCGCCGACCATCCGGGCAATCTGGAAGGCTGCGAGTCCGACGCTGCTGGAGGCGGCAGTCACGATCACGAAGTCGTTTTTCTGAAGTTTCGCTTGTTCGACCAGCGCTCCCCAGGCGGTGACGTATTGCATCCAGGATGCGGCGGCCTGTTCGAAGGACAGGTTCCTGGGATGCTTGACGGTCAGGCTGGCGGGTACGTTGGCCAGTTCGCCGTAGGTGCCCCAGCGTGCGATGTCCAGCGGTGGAATGACGCTGACCGCATCACCGACCTTGAACTCGCTGACACGGGCACCCACCGCGACTACGACTCCGGCCGCTTCGTAACCGAGGCGACTCGGGAACTCCGCTTCCTGTAGATAAGCGTGATTGCGAAACATCACTTCAGCGCGATTCAGGCCGAAGGCTTTGACCTCGATCTGCACCTCGTCCGCCGAAGGTGGCGGGACATCAACGTTTTCCAGTTTCAGGACGCTCGCGTCACCGTATTCATGAATCCTGACAATGCGTGCCATGGGTTACTTCCTCGGTTATCGATGAAATTGCACCAGCGTAATCGGTGCCATGGACGCCAATTTAGGCTTTGGCCCGCCGCCGATAAAGGCCTACGATGGCGCAACACTAGAAACAACGAGTTTCCAATGGATCGACTCACACTCATGTCCACGTTCGTCAAAGCGGTGGAGCTGGGTTCCTTCAGCGCGGTGGCAGATGAGCTTAATCTGTCCCCGCAAATGGTCGGCAAACAGGTGAAGATGCTGGAGCAGCACCTGGGTGTTTCGCTGCTCAATCGCACCACCCGCAAGCAAAGCCTTACGGATTTTGGCCGTACGTTCTATCAGCGGGCGAAGATGATTCTGGCCGACATGGACGCTGCCGAAGAAATGGCCGCCGTGACCCGCGGCGTGCCCAGCGGCCGGTTGCGGATCAATGCGCCCGTCACGTTCGGTGTCAGTACACTGTCGCCCAAGCTGCTGGAGTACATGGTTCGCTATCCGCAGGTTTCGGTGGATCTGACGCTGTCGAACGAACTGGTCGATCTGGTGGACGGAGGATACGACGTGGTGTTCCGCATCGGCGAGCTCGCAGACAGCGGCCTCAAGGCATTGCCGCTGATGCCCTATAAAATGATGCTGTGCGCGGCGCCGTCCTACCTCGCACGTCGCCCACCCATCACCACGCCCTGGGATCTTCAGGAACATGAATGCCTGGCGTTTGCCTATTCGGACGGCCGCTCACATCTGCGATTCGAAGGCCCGGAAGGTTGCATCGACGTGCCGATTAAAAGCCGATTGACGATTAATCAGGGTGACCCGTTGCTGTCCGGAGCAGTGGCAGGGCTTGGGGTGGTGATGCTGCCGCTGGAACTGGTCAAGGACTCGCTGAGGAGCGGCACACTGGTGAGTCTGCTACCGCAGTACAGGGTGCCGGTTTCACCGATGAACCTGTTGTATGCGCCGGATCCGAGGCTGACTCCGAAATTGAGGAGTTTTATTGATTTTGTGCGCATAGCGTTTGGACAAGAGCTGCATTGATGAATGCTTAACGATCAGAGACTTGTCGCAACAAAATCCCTGAGTCCGGGCTTCACATACTTTCGCTACTCATCGACAATGCGCGCTCTGTTCCGGGGTAGTTCAGCGGTAGAACACTCGGCTCCTAACCGGGTGGGCGCTGGTTCGAATCCAGCCCCCGGACCCACTACATAGTAGGTCACAAGGAAGTATGTCCAGGCTTGAGGGTGAATCGGATGCGCTCGGCGGAATAAACGCCGGTTATGCGCACTTTCAACTGTCTCGCGCGCTCACTGCGCTTGACAACGACGCCAGTCCGAATGCACTTGCCCGGATCGAACGCTGGCAAAAGGTTCTCGAAAACCTGACGCATGGCCGTGCACTCTATGGTTCGCGGACGCCGTTTGCCGACCTGCCAGAATGGATCACGCTGGAAGTGGCCACTGGCGGCTTTGCAACGGGCAATCTTCTGGCCGGTGGCGAGTTGACCGTTCATGAGCGTCAGTTGGCGTCATCGATCCCCGGCATTCGAGTGGGTTATGAACGACTCGATTTGAACAGGTGGCATCTTTCAGACGAAGGCGTCAGAACGTTGCAAGAGCGACTGACGAAGGAAAACTATCGGATCGATGTACCGGAAGAGGCTGCGTTGCTGACAGTGGCTTGGTTTCTGGGGCAACAACGAGTCGAAGAAGCCAGGAAGTTGATCGAGCAGATCGTGCCTTTCTTCGAACGAGTGCGTTTCTTTCCCGCGGCAGCCAACGGGCGCCCGCTCTCGATGGCTGAAGTTGAAGTTTTCAATGCTGGTCAAATCAGCCTGCGCCTGTCCGTCCTCTCTCCCCAGTCTCGTCTTACTGTTCAAAAGCATGTAGTTGAACGCAGGTTGCCTCTCTACGACGCAGCTGTCTCGCTTTTCCTTCTGACGTACAACGATGGTTGGCCTTGCAGGTATTACCCTGAAGGCTGGTTCGAGCGCGCTTCGGTGCTTGGTAAAGAATTTGATATCGCCACTGAGGCTGATCCCCGCCGCGCAGGTAACTACAGTGATCGGGTGGCGGAGTTGCTGGCATTGCTCAAGCAATGCGCCATTGATCCTGCATCGCTTACGGGGCGCCAGGTTGGGCGTATTCGCAGAATTGTCGGTGACTTTGTAGGCAAGCATGGACATCCCGAGTCCGAAGAACATTTCAGCAAGCGCGCACAACAGCGTCATCACGTATCCGCCTCGGCACACTATCTGATTGCCAGGGCTGCTTCCGCGCGTCTGGCGAGATATCCGGTCTCGGAAGGCATCCCTGATTTCGCGCCGTTACTGGAGCCCATCACCAACGAAGAGGCGAAGGCTCACTCATTGAATGCGGGTGAGACAATCCCTCCCTCGGTGCGCCGACGTCTCGAACGTTGTCGCAAGGGAACGGTCGCTGAATTGATTGACCATGGCGTCATTACATCCGCAGATACAGTAGCAAAAGTGTTGCCGGCGATGACGGCGCAAATCTGTAGCGCTGGATATCGAGACGTGGCGTTACGGGCGTTATCTGCCGCTACCTATCGTGCTTTCAGGCGTCGACGCTCTTTATTACTGTTGAACATGCAGCGTCAGTTGAAAATCGATGATTTGCCTTGGGTTAAGGCTCTGGCGAGTGAGTACGAGGCCGATGTTCTTGCGGTTGAAGGTGCCAGACAGGCTTTGGTCGAAGCGGCTGCATTGACCCTTGCTGCGTTTCCTCAGGCCATTCTGCCAAACAAGCTGCTTCAGGAGTTTTCTTCACTTGCTGAGTCGGCCAAGCTGGATCTTCCCTTCGTAGAAGAGATCGCGGCTGACATTTTCATGGGCGCTTTTGCCGGAAAGTATATGGAGGCTGCCAAGCGTTCAGTCCGGTTGATTGCCGGGTCTCTTTATGCACGCTATTACGATATCGATATGGAGCAGTTGGCTGCACTTTCCAAACAGCGGAAAACTCGAAGCAACAGCGGTGTGCTGGCCGATTTGTGCGCGCGGCGGGCGAATGCCGATATCGGTAGATGGAGTCCAGCGAGCAACGGCACGATCATCGAGCAGCAACAGATTCTGACCACGCAAAACCTGGCAATCCTGTTTGATGATTTGGGTCTGAAACAGCTGTTGCATGATCGATTGAGCTCAATGGCCGAGTCGTGTTTCAAATGGATATGCAGGCGCCAGCAGATGCAGATCAAGCTATACCATGCACGCTTGGTGATGTTGAAAAACACAGCGTACGCGTGGCGCCAGATGGTTTTTTATCTGTCGATGCTGGAGCCGTCTCGGTTGGATAGTGTGCTTGGAAACATTGAAGTGCACTTTGCCGCTCAATCCGATGCATTTCGTGAAAGGTTTACTCCGGCCATGATCGGACTCCGTCTAGCAGCGTCCGGTCGCACCTTGACCATGGATTGCCAAAAGCGTGAGAAGGGCAAGGTTTTTCTCGGGTGGACCACTGAACGGCATTGGCTGATGCCGCCCTGAACATCTGAAATGTCTGCTGAGAAAAGAAAGGCCTGCCCTTGTGAGCAGGCTTTCTGCATTTTCAGAATCGGCTCAACCTGTAAGGGGCTTTGCTTGGTAGAGCATGAGTGCGTGTCATCGCCACTGTCGAAACCATCCCCCCAACCATCTCCGCTGTCACCGCCGCCTGCGTCAGCCCCAGATGTTGGTGCCCGAAGGCAAGCAACACTTTTCCATCACACACCCGGTCAATCACCGGCAACGAATCCGGCAGCGACGGACGGAATCCCATCCACGGTGTGGCGGCTTCGCAATTCAGTTCCTCACGGAACAGTCCCTTGCTCAGACGATGCAACTGCCAGGCCCGCGCCATGGTCGGTGGGGCATCGAGCCCGGCGAACTCGACCGTTCCTGCCAGGCGCAATCCCTCGGACATCGGCGTCATGATGAACTTGCGCTCCAGCGAAGTGACGGGAAAGGGCAGTCGGTCATGTTCGTGAGGCAGCATCAGGTGATAGCCGCGCTCGGTATCGAGCGGTACTTTTTTGCCGGTCAGTGCCGCCGTGAGTGTTGCCGAGTGGGCGCCGCAGGCGATCAACACCTGACGAGTCGACAGTGTGCCGTCAGCGGTCAGCAGGTTGACGCCATGCTCCTGCACTTGTCCGCCGTCGACCCGTTGTTTTACAAACTGCACGCCGCAGGCCTTTGCGGCGTTCATCAGCTCGCACACCACCCGGTACGGATCGATGAAGTGTCCGGTGTCCGGAAAAAACAGACCGCCCTGAAGGTGTTCGCTCAGTTGCGGTGCGCGGTCACGCACTGCAGTGGCCGACCAGACATCCACCGGGACTTGCTGCTGACGCAAACGTGCCTGCAACGCCTCGATGGCCGGTCGCGAATCAGGCCGTTCAAAGACCAGTAACGAGCCTTCCACTTTCAGCAACTCGGGACGTTGGATGTCATTGAGCAACCGGTGCCAGGCGTCGAGCGAGTGTTCATTGAGCGCACGCAAGCCCGCTACTGTGCGTTGGAACGGCGCCGGCCGCAGATTCAACAACAGCCGAGTGAACCAGGGCACGGCGCCGGGCAGGTATTTCCAGTCCAGGCGCAGTGGCCCCATCGGGTCCATGAGCATGGCCGGCAAGCGCTTGAGAATCGACAGGTCGGCAATTGGAAACACCTGCTCGGTCGCCAGGTGGCCGGCATTGCCGAACGACGCACCGTGGCCGGGTTCCTGCGGGTCGACCACGATGACCCGCAATCCTTGCTGCGCCAGCCGCCATGCACAGGCAACGCCGATGATGCCGGCGCCGACCACGGCGATGTCATGGGTGATGTTCGGCATGGTTTCAGGCTTCCCTTTGGCCATCGAGCAGGCGTCGCAGTGACAGAGGATTGGATTGTT
Source organism: Pseudomonas sp. KCJK9016 (assembly GCF_046231795.1). Lineage (NCBI taxonomy): Bacteria > Pseudomonadati > Pseudomonadota > Gammaproteobacteria > Pseudomonadales > Pseudomonadaceae > Pseudomonas > Pseudomonas sp. KCJK9016. The sequence goes on from NZ_JBJJMM010000045.1 coordinate 8,417, forward strand.
TGAGGGCGGCTGGCAGCAACACGTCGGGGAAGTCCTGATAACAGACCGGGCGCAGGAAACGCTGGATCGCAGCCGTGCCGACCGATGTTGTACGCCCATCGGAAGTCGCCGGGAAAGGCCCGCCATGTACCATCGCATCACAGACCTCCACACCGGTTGGCCAGCCATTGACCAGCAAGCGTCCGGCCTTGCGTTCCAGCGTCGGCAGCAGTGCGCGGGCCTGATCCAGATCCTCGTCATCCAGATGCAGCGTGGCTGTCAGTTGACCTTCCAGATGTTCCAGCACCTGACGGACTTCATCGTGTTCGGCGCATTGCACGACCAGGGACGTCGCACCAAAGGTTTCGGCTTGCAGCGTGTGATCGGCGAGAAAGTCCGCCGCGTCGGTGACGAAAACATGTGCCTGCCCCTGATTCGGACCGGCAGCTTCCTGACCGACGGCTGCAAGACGTGCGCGTGGATTTTCCGCCAGTGCATTCACGCTGGATTCATAGGCCTCGAAAATGCCGGGCGTGAGCATGGTCTGGGCCGGGCTGTGCCGGACCAGTCCGGTCGCAGCGGTGACGAAGGTATCCAGTGCCGATCCCTTGAGTGCAATCACCAGTCCGGGATTGGTGCAGAACTGGCCGGCACCCAGCGTGAGCGAAGCGACAAAACCTTCGGCCAGCGCTTGCGGGCGATGGCGCAGCGCAGCAGGAAACAGTAACACCGGGTTGATCGAACTCATTTCCGCATACACCGGAATCGGTTCGGGGCGAGCCTGGGCCGCTTTGATCAATGCGAGTCCGCCGTTGCGCGAGCCAGTGAAACCGACGGCTTTGACGCGTGGATCGCTGACCAGCGCAATGCCGACCTCATGTCCGGAACCGTACAGCAACGAGAATACGCCCTCTGGCAGACCGCACGCCTTGACGGCCCGAACCACAGCGCGACCGACCAGTTCGCTGGTGCCGGGGTGTGCGCCATGGGCCTTGACGATGACCGGGCAACCGGCGGCCAGCGCCGAGGCGGTATCGCCGCCGGCGACGGAAAACGCCAGTGGAAAATTGCTCGCGCCGAACACCGCCACCGGACCCAAGGCAATCTGGCGCTGGCGCAGATCCGAACGCGGCATGGGCTGGCGCTGTGGTTGTGCACTGTCGATTCGCACACCCAGCCATTCGCCGGTCCTTACGGTGCGAGCGAAAAGGCGCAGTTGCTGGCAGGTGCGCCCGCGTTCGCCCAACAGGCGAGGGCGTGGCAGGCCGGTTTCGGCCATGGCGCGGTCGATCAACTCATCGCCCAGGGCTTCGATCTCGTTGGCGATGGTTTCGATGAATTCGGCGCGGCTTTCCAGCGACGTTTCCCGATAGCCGTCGAATGCGGCCCGGGCCAGTGCGCAGGCCTGTTCGACATGTTCCGCGGAGCCGCCGGCATAAGCGGGTTCCAGTGGAGTATCGGTGGCCGGGTTGAGCCCCTGTATGGCTTCGCGATTGCCCGAGAAGGTTTGCTGACCGATCAGCAGTTTGCCCGTGAGAGACATGGCATCTTCCTGAAAAAAAGGAGACCCGCCGCCGAAGTGCACGGCGGGCTGAAACGAGGCGGCGGGTCAGGCGAAGTTCTGTTCCGCCGACCAGTTTTCGTACCAGTGACGGAACAGCGCGTACTGGTTTTCCGCGTAGCGTCGCTGGGAATCGCTGAGGGCATCGGTTTCGTTGAAATGCAGGGTGTATTCCTTGTCGCCGTTGAGCACCATCAAGTGTTTGTAATACAGCACCAGATCCGTGCCTTCGTCGAAGGAGGACAACACCGCCAGCGCCGATTCCAGTTCCCGCGCCTGACGCCGGGCCTTGGCATCCCCCTTCGCCGCCTGCTTGCTCAGGGCCACCAGTTGCAGCACCTCACGGGGCAGGGCGTTGCCGATACCGGTGATCGCGCCGGTAGCGTTGCAGTTGACGAAGCCGTGCACGACCTGGGTGTCGACACCGACCATCAGCGTCACATCATCGTCTTTGGACGTAATGTTTTCCGCGGCGTAGCGCAGGTCGGCGGCACCGCCGAATTCCTTGAAGCCGATCAGGTTCGGGTACTCGCGACGCAGTTCGAAGAACAGGTCGGCGCGGGTGGCGAAGCCGTAGTAAGGGCTGTTGTAGATCACTGCCGGCAGGTTCGGCGCGGCTTGCAGGATCGCGGCGAAGTGGGCCTTCTGTGCGGCGAGCGAAGCGCCACGGGACAGCACACGAGGAATCACCATCAGCCCCTGAGCGCCGACTTTGGCCGCATGGGCGGCGTGAGACACTGCTTCACGGGTGTTGATGGCGCCCGTGCCGACGATAGTCGGGATGCCAGCGGCCACCAGACGCGCCACACCTTCCTGGCGCTCGGCTTCGGTCAGCAACGGCCAGTCGCCCATGGAGCCGCAATACACCACGGCGCTCATGCCGATGTCGATCAGCTCGCGCCCCTTGGTCACCAGGGCGTCGAAGTCCGGTTTGCGTGCGGCGGTGCACGGGGTCATCAGGGCGGGCATGCAGCCGGTGAAGATGTTGTCGCTCATTGTTGTTCTCCTTGGAACGGTGATTCGTATCGGGTTGAAAAGCGGCGTAGCGGCTCAGATGCCCCACGCGAACGGATCGTCTTCGTCGATCAGCAATGTGCTGTCGGCGGTCATGTAGGCGCGGCCGGTGATGAAGGGCCGCACACGTTCACCTTCGCGTTCGAAGCGACCTTCGAACTGGCTGCCGGTAATGCTCGCTTGCACCCAGCGTTCGCCGGGCTTGAGTTTTTCGTCGGCGGCCAGGCAGGCGAGTTTGGCGCTGGTGCCGGTGCCGCACGGCGAGCGGTCGTAGGCTTTGCCGGGACACATGACGAAGTTGCGGCTGTCGGCCTGGTCGTCATCGGCGAACAGCTCGACGTGGTCGATGAGTGCGCCGTGCTCGCCATGGATACCTTGGTCCTCGAGGGCCTTGAGCATTTTCCAGGTGAAGTCGGTCAGGGTTTCGACGTTGTCCATCGTCAGCGTCTGACCGTGCTCCGACACCAGGAAAAACCAGTTGCCGCCATAGGCGATATCGCCGAGGAACTGGCCGTATCCGGGCACTTCGACTGCCACCTGTTTACGGAATCGATAAGCCGGCACGTTGCCCAGGGTCACAGCGCCGTCCTCATGCAACGTGGCGCTGACCGGGCCGACCGGTGTGTCGATCTTGTGCACGCCCGGGGCGATCAGCCCCAGATGCCGCAAGGAGGCGATCAGGCCGATGGTGCCGTGGCCGCACATGCCCAGGTAACCGGCGTTGTTGAAGAAAATCACGCCGCAGGTGGCGTCCGGCGACACCGGTTCGCAATACAACGCGCCCACCAGCACGTCATTGCCGCGCGGCTCCAGCAGACAGGCCCGGCGCCAGCGGTCGTGCCGGTTGCGCAGGGCATCGCGCTTTTCGGCCATGGTATTGCCGGGCAGATCGGGGAACCCTTTCATCACCAGACGCGTGGGTTCACCGCCGGTGTGGGAGTCAATGATGTGTACGCGTTTCATGTTCGTGTCCCTTCAGGTGAATTCAATAAGCGCCGGCAGCGCGCGGGGTGGCAGCGGAGGACGGGGATGTCGAAGCGACTTCGCTCTCGTCCTCTTCGGACTCCAGACGCAGAAGGTGCGCCGGTACACCCGTGGCGGCACCCCAGTAGTAAATGCCGGTGGCGAAAGCAGCGACGACCAGCGTGTCGAAAGGGTGAGCGAGGATGCCGAGGCCACCGAAAGTGCCGAGTTTCGACAGCACGATGGTCACCGCGTAGAAGGCGATCAGCCACGCAGATGAACGCACTTGATGGGCAAGGCTCAGATGACGGGTCGGTACAAAACGACCGCACAGCAGGTACACGACAAACATCAGGATTTGCAGGCCGAGCAGCCAGGAGACGGTGTTCCAGCCCGACCAGTAGACGATCAGCGCGGCGATGATGAACGACACCGGCCCCAGCAAACCCATCCGCTTGACCCGGAACGGGCGCGGCATGTCAGGCGCATTGCGACGCAGCGCCGCGACGGTCACCGGCGCCACCGCATAGCTCAGCACCAGGGCGGCGGACACCACGTTGATCAGCGCTTCCCAGGACGGGAACGGCAGGGTCCAGAACACCGACAGGGCGAAGGTCAGCCACAGCGCCGGGCGCGGGATGCCGGACTTTTCATCGATGCGGGTGAAAACCTTGAAGAAGGTGCCGGTCTGCGCCCAGCCATAGATCACTCGTGGTGTGGCGTTCATGTAGATGTTGCCGCAGCCGCTGGGTGAGATCACCGCGTCCGCCACCACCAGATAGGCCAGCCAGCCCACGCCGAGCGCCAGGGCGATGTCGCGATAGGGCAGAGCGAACTCCTTGGAAACCCCGGCCCAGCCATTGGCGAGCAGTTCAGTCGGGATGCCGCCGAGGAATGCCGTTTGCAGCAACACATAGATCGCGGTGGACAGCAGCACCGACAGAATCAGTGCAATCGGAATCGTGCGCTGGGGATTTTTCACTTCGCTGGCCACCGAGATGATCGGGGTCAGGCCGAGGTAGGCGAAAATCACACCACCGGCGGAAACCGCCATCTCGATCCCCGAGAGCCCGAAGGGGGCGAAGCCCTGAACCTGGAAGTTCTGCGGTTTGAAGAAGGTGAACAGCACACCGATCACCAGCAGCGGCACGATGAACTTGAACACACTCACCAGATTGTTGGCCTTGGCAAAGGTTTTCACGCTGCGATAGTTGAGCAGGAAGAACACACACAGAAGAGCGAACTGCACCAGCCAGCCCAACACCGTCGGATCGCCGCTGCCGGGCTGGGTCAGGCCGGGAAACCACGCCGCCGCATATTGGCGCGAAGCAACCACCTCGATCGCCACCAGACTGGAAAACGCGATCAGCGTGATGAAGCCCATCAGATAACCCAGCAGCGGCCCGTGACTGTAAACCGGGTAGCGAACCACACCGCCGGCCCGGGGCAGGGCTGCGCCCAGTTCGCAGTAGACGATGCCCAGCAGCAACACGGCGAAACCGCCCAGCAGCCAGGAAAATATCCCCGCCGGCCCGGCGATCGCAGAAACGTGGCTGGCCGCGAACAGCCACCCCGAACCGAAGATCGCTCCGAGTCCGATAAACGTGAGGTCGATCAATGAAAGCTGTTTTTTGAACTTGCCTTGGCCTGACATGGCGTCGCCTTCTTGTGAGTTATTGGATAGGCAGGTGTATGTCTCTTGGACGGGCCAAGATTGAACTCATCGGCTGCTGCGTGATTGATGCTTTGCGCAAGCCTGGATGACGAAATCGGCACAATTGCAATGAGAGACGACTGGCCTCGACAGGCCGGGGGCGTTGCTGCACTCTGCACGCGAACGCCGTATGGCGGGCCGTTGGCCGACCCAACCGCGAAGGAATAACCGACGATGCAGAACGCATTTGCGATCCTGTGCGAGGGCGATGAGCGCAATCGCCCCCAGACCCTCGAAGCCTTGGTGGCGGGCGTAGCTGCGCTGTTGCCGATGCTGGACGTGATTCCGAACGCGGTGATTTTCATCAAGGATCCGCAAGCGCGTTACGTCCTGGCCAACCGCACACTGGTGCAGCGCTGTGGGTTGAAAGACCTGAAACCGTTGCTCGGCAAAACCAGTGCGCAAGTATTCCCGGCGCAACTCGGACCGGGCTACACCGAACAGGATCGGCGGGTGCTGGAAGAAGGGTGGGTGCTGGAGGATCAACTGGAACTGCACCTGTACGGCAGCCGCGAACCGGGCTGGTGCCTGACCCATAAACGACCGCTGTACAACCGCGATGGCGCGATCATCGGCCTGGCGGGCATTTCGGTGGACCTGCAATCGGCCAGTGAAACCCATCCGGCCTTCGAGCGGCTGGCCGACGTCGACGAGTACATCCGCGCGCATTTCAATCGTCGGGTGACGCTGGGCGAACTGACCCGGATCGCCGGCATTTCGGTGGCGCAACTGGAGCGTTACTGCAAGCGCGTGTTCCACCTGACGCCTCGGCAGATGATCCAGAAAGTGCGGCTGGAGCACGCCCATCGCTTGCTGCACACCGACCTTCCGATCACCGAAGTCGCCCTGCAGTGTGGCTATACCGACCACAGCGCCTTCACACGCCAATTCAAGGCCTCGACCGGATTCACACCGCGTCAGTACCGGCAGGCGACGGAGCAATGAACGGTTCTCGGGTCATTGCGGATAAACTGAGCCCGTCAGTCCCAGGTTGCGCAGGTAAAACGAGATGAACCGGATACGGATACGCCATTGCGCGTATTTTCTTTGTGCGATCATGCTGACGTTGACGACGGCCTGCTCCAGCAAGGCTCGATACGCGACCGTGGGTGATCGCTGCTATGCCAAAGCGGTGCCGACGATGGGCGAGGGTGGCCTGGCCTGGGGACAGACCCTGGGCCAGGCACAGAAAAAATCCATGGATAACTGCATGCGCTACGCCGGCCGCTCCGGCGGAACGCCCGGTACTTGTCAGGTGGTGTTGGCCAAGTGCAAAAATTAACAGGGCGGTATAGCCGCCCACGCCACATCGACCGAAAAGGACTTCAGTGAATCTTCATCTTGAAATCGAGCGGATTTTTACCGACCAGGCCTTCGCAAGGCCCCTGTTTTATTCCTGCCCGGGAGGACTGCGTTTCGAACTCTCCGAAACCGGAGGAATGATCGAACAGTTCCTGTTGGCCTTGCGAAAATCGACCGAGATCTGCACCGACATTTTCAGTGACGAGCCCACGCTGGTGACGTGCCTGCGCTTTCACTCCGGCGGCCAGCGATTTGCCCATCGAGCGTTGCTTCAGTCCGTTCGATCTGCAGGTATCGAGATACCTGCAGAACGCTCGATCTGGAGTGAACGCACCGATCCGGACGACTGGTTCTGCGAAAGCGAGCCCGAGTACTGGATCAACCTCGCTTTCGAAGTGCCCGCAAGGATGCTTCAGGCATTGCTCTGGTGCGCACTGGCCACGGATTTTGGTGCGATTGCGCCGAATCCGCGTTGCGCGGTCTACCTGTTCAATCTGAAGGCCGGAGTGATGGTTTTCCCTTACGACGACCGAGGGATGGACGTGGTCGGACCCAATAAGAATCTGCTTTCAAGGCTGTACCACCGGCATCATGCGTATCTTCTCGATTACGACCGGCCCGCGATGGATGCTGACTTCGCGGGCACTGTCTGAGATTGGCCCTGATCCTTTGATGCCGTTCAGTCAGGATCGCGGGTTCTGGTCTCGACAAAAAACAAAATCACCATGTGTTTACTTCGTTCCTTAATGCGTCGCAGTTCTCACTGCCCGTATCTGTCTGTCTGGAGTTCTCGATGCCCTCGCTCAAAACACTGCCCGCTGCATTGCTGGGGCTGGCCCTTGCCTGTCCGGTCGAAGCCGAGTCTCAGGGCATGGAGTTGGGGCAGGTGCTGATCGGAGCCGAAGAACAGAGCGGCGAAGACCTTTCGGTGCAGGAGGCGAAGTCCCGGCTCACGCAAGTCCCCGGCGCGACCAATGTGGTCGACATGCGTACGCCTTTGCAGGGGCGGGTGGCGAGCAATCAGGATGTGCTGGCGTATCAGCCGGGTGTATACGCGCAGTCGGCGGGCAACGAAGGGGTGAAGGTCTCGATACGTGGCTCGGGCATCAATCGCGCTCCCGGTGCCCATGCTTCCGGGCTGTACACAATGCTCGACGGTCTGCCGCTGACCGGCCCCGGCGGTACGCCTTATGAATTACTGGAGCCACTGTGGCTCGACCATGTGGAAGTGTTGCGCGGTGCCAACGGTTTTGATCGTGGTGCGCTGGCGTTGGGTGGGGCGGTCGATTACGTCAGCCACACCGGCTACAACGCGCCGCTTTTGAACGTGCGCTACGTCATGGGCAGCCACGGTTATGCCCAGCGGCAAGTCAGTTCGGGCCAGGTGCTCGGCGATTTCGATTACTACCTGTCGATGACCGATGCGCACTCCGACGGTTATCAGGATCACACCGCGAGCAAGAGCCAGGGCGTGATTGCCAACTTCGGTTATCGCTTCAGTCCGGACCTGGAAACCCGTTTCTACATCCGTCATCGCGAGACCGACAACGACCTCGCCGGGCGCGTGACCAAGCATTCCATCGAACACGATCCGCGCGCGGCCAATCCGGCCTACGTGACCCGCAACGACAGCCGCGACCAGCCCGGCAGCACCTTCATCGGCAACAAGACCACGTATTACATCGACGACGATTCGAGCATCCAGACCGGTCTGGTCTATCACGATTACCCGATGGACCTGCGCGAAGGCCCGAACCGCCTGAAGGTGGCTTACACCGATGTCAGTGGCACGTTCGACTACAAGCGCCGCGACACCCTCTGGGGGCGCGAAAGCCGCAGCACGGTCGGCCTGCGGGTGACCAAACACCTGCCCAACGACGGTGCCAGCGAAATGGTGCGGATCCCCACCGGCAACACCGCCGGTTATGCGCCAGGCACGCATATGCGCAACTTTACTTATCAAGGCTCGGACACCGTCTTGCACGTCGGCAACGACCTGGAAATCGCCGACGACCTGTGGCTGACCACCGGCCTCGCCGCGATCTACACCCGCCGTGAAAGTGCCGTGACCTATCCCGACGGTGGCGGCAAGACCAGCCTCGGTGACTGGGACTACGCGCCACGCCTGGGCCTGCGTTATCAGGTGACGCCGAACCTGCAACTGTTCGGCAACCTCAGTCGCTCGGTCGAAGCGCCGCATCCGTGGTCGCTGATCTACAGCTCCAACGTTCGCTTTCCGACCGGCAGCGGCGCCGCCACCGGCACCCAACGTGATCCGGTCAAACTGCAGAACCAGACCGCGACCACCCTGGAGCTCGGCGGTCGCGGCGACAGCGCACTCGGCGAATGGAGCCTGGCCTGGTACTACGCCCAGGTGCGCCACGAATTGCTCTCGGTTTTACCGGACGCCAACGCCACCACACCTTATGAACTCAACGCCAGCCCGACCGTGCACCAAGGTGTTGAAGCCAGCCTCAACAGCAACCTGTGGTCAGCGGACGACGGCGGCAAGTTGAGCCTGCGTCAGGCCTACACCTTCAGCGACTTCCACTACCGCGACGACGACCGCTTCGGCGACAACCGCCTGCCGGGTCTGCCGATGCATTACTACCAGGGCGAGCTGCGCTACGACTTCCCGCAGGGTTTCTTCGCTGCCGTCAACACGCAACTGGTGTCGAAAGTCGCGGTGGATTACGCCAACAGCTACTACGCCGACCCTTACGCCACCTTCGGTGCCACACTGGGCTACAACGCACCCAAGGGTGACTGGCAGACCTGGCTGGACATGCGCAACCTGACCGACAAGCACTACGCCGCCACGGTCACGCCGGGCTATGACGACAAGGGACTGGATGCGGCGCGATCAACGCCGGGTGAGGGGATGGCGATGTATGTCGGGGTGTCGTGGAGTCTGCGTTGAGCTGTGTCGGATCGGGCCTAAGCTAATGAGAAAAGGGTATTTGTCCGGTGTTTTTAATATCGTTTAGTTTTGTTTCATAGACGAATCAAAAGCATCAAACCGACAGACCGCCGATTGCCATGACGGCACACGCTGAATCGATCACAGGCTCTTCAGGTTTGATTCACACGGGAGTGAATCATGCCGCATACCTTGGACATCACCGCATTACCGACCCTTGATCTGTCGCAGCTCGACGGTACGCCGCAGCAGCGCCAGGCCTTTCTCGATGATTTGCGCCACGCCGCCCGCGATGTCGGGTTCTTTTACCTGACCGGTCATGGCATCGACGCCGATCTACTCAGGCAGGTGCAGGACCACGCCCGCCAATTCTTTGCCTTGCCCGACAGCGAGAAAACCGCCGTCGGCATGATCAATTCGCCGCACTTTCGCGGCTACAACCGTGCCGCCTCGGAGATCACTCGCGGCCAGCCGGATCAGCGTGAACAGTTTGACTTGGGTGCCGAGCGTGAGGTCTTGCCGCTGACGGCTGACAGCCCACTGTGGGCGCGTCTGCAAGGGCCCAATCAATGGCCGCAAGCCTTGCCGCAACTCAAGCCGCTGCTGCTCGACTGGCAGCAAGCGATGACCCACATGTCGCTGCGCCTGCTGCGTGCCTTTGCCCAGGCACTCGCACTGCCAGAGAACGCCTTCGACCGGTTGTACGGCGACAAACCCAACGAACACATCAAGCTGATGCGCTATCCGGGGCAGTCCTCGACGGCGAGCAATCAGGGCGTCGGCGCACACAAGGATTCGGGTTTCCTCAGCTTTCTGTTGCAAGACCAGCAGGCAGGGCTGCAAGTGGAAATCGAAGAGGGGCGCTGGATCGATGCGTTGCCACGGGACAACACGCTGGTGGTGAACATCGGCGAATTGCTGGAACTGGCCACCAACGGTTATCTGCGCGCCACGGTGCATCGCGTGGTCTCGCCGCCCGAGGGCAGCGAGCGCTTGTCCATTGCGTTTTTTCTCGGTGCCCAGCTGGACGCCGTGGTGCCGCTGTACCCGCTGCCGGCAGTGTTACTGCGCGAAGCCCGGGGCCCGGCGAGCGATCCGCTCAACCCGTTGTTCCGCGATGTTGGCTGGAACTACCTCAAAGGGCGGCTGCGCTCGCATCCCGATGTCGCACGGCGGTTTTATGCCGACGCGCTGCTACCTGAAACCGCGATCCGCAAGGTCGCCAATGCCTGACTCATCACTCGCAAAAGGATTCCTCTCATGTTGAAAGCAGCAGGTTTGACCCTGGCCGTCTTCGGTGCGCTGGTGACTTCGTTCGGCGCGCAGGCGCTGGAACCATTGCGGGTAGCGGCTGACCCGGTGCCCCACGCGCAGATCCTGGCCTACATCCAGAAAATCGATCCGCAACTGAACCTCAAGGTGATCGAAATCCCCCAGGGCGTGAATTCCAACGAGCTGCTGGTGCACGGCGATGTGGACGCCAACTACTTCCAGCATCTGCCGTACCTGCTTTCCCAGGAGAAGGCCCTCGGTGAAAAACTTGCGGTGGCCGCCACGGTGCATATCGAACCGCTGGGGATCTATTCCCACCGCCACAAAACCTTCGCCCAGGTGCCGGACAAAGGCACGGTGGCGGTGCCCAACAACGTGACCAATCTGAGCCGCGCGCTGTACCTGCTGCAGGACAACGGCCTGATAAAGCTCAAGCCCGGTTTCAATGACCCGGCCGCCGATCAGGCAACGCCCAAGGACATCGCCGAGAACCCGAAACACCTGAAGATCCTCGAAATCGAATCGCCGCAACTGCCCCGTGCGCTGGATGACGTGGACCTGGCGGTGATCAACGGCAACTACGCACTGGAAGCCGGGCTGGTGCCGGCCAGGGATGCGCTGGGGCTGGAGAAGCCTGAGCACAACCCTTACGCCAATATTCTGGTGACCACGCCGAAACTGGAAAACGATCCGCGCATTCAGCAACTGGCGAAAGACCTGACTTCACCGCCGGTGGCCCAGTACATCACCGAGCACTTCAAGGGCTCGGTGATCCCGGTGGCGGATGCCAGACCATGATCGTCATCGAGCAGTTGAGCAAGACGTATCCATCAGCGTCGACAGCGGCGCTGGACCGGGTATCCCTGAGCATTCCCGATGGCGCGATCTACGGCATTCTCGGGCGCAGCGGTGCGGGCAAGTCGACATTGCTGCGCTGCCTCAATCTGCTCGAACGTCCGGATGCCGGGCGCATTCTGCTGGATGGCGAAGACCTCACGGCGTTGTCCGACAGTGAACTGCGCCGCCAGCGTCAACGCATCGGCATGATCTTCCAGGGCTTCAATCTGCTGCATTCGCGCAATGTATTCGACAACGTCGCGGTGCCGCTGGAAATCGCTAAAGTCGCCAAACCCCAACGTCATGAACGGGTTCGGGAACTGCTGGATCTGGTGGGCCTGAGCGACAAGGCCCAAGCCTTTCCTTCACAGCTTTCCGGTGGCCAGAAACAACGGGTGGGCATCGCCCGGGCCTTGGCGGCGCGACCGGCGTATTTGCTGTCGGACGAAGCCACCAGCGCCCTCGACCCGGAAACCACTGCGTCGATTCTGCAGCTGCTGCGCGACATCAATCGTCAGCTCGGTCTGACCATCGTGCTGATTACCCATGAGCTGGACGTGGTGCGCTCGATTTGCGATCACGCCGCCTCGTTGGCCAAGGGTCGATTGGTGGAAGCGGGGCCGGTCGCCAGATTGCAGGCGACGCCGGATTCCGCGCTCGGTGCCGCGCTGCGGCCCAGTTGCGGTTTGCCGCTGGGTCACGACGCGCCGGGACTGAGTTTTCTGCGGCAATACGGTGTACGGGCGGCCCACTCATGAACCGAACCGTCGACTGGAACGAAATCCTGCAACTGGTGTTCAACGCCACCGGCGAAACCCTGTACATGGTGTTGTTGGCAGGGCTCTTCACCTTGCTGATCGGCCTGCCGCTGGGTGTGTTGCTGTTTATCAGCCGTCGTCAGGGTTTGTATCCGTTGCCCCGGCTCAATCAGGCACTGGGCGCGGTCATCAACCTGGGGCGTTCACTGCCGTTCGTGGTGATGCTGATTGCCCTGATCCCGCTGACCCGTCTGGTGGTCGGCACCACATTGGGCAGCACCGCCGCCGTGGTGCCGATCACCATCGGGGCGTTTCCGTTTTTTGCGCGGATTGTCGAGAACGCCCTGGACGAAGTGGAAAAGGGCCGGATCGAAGCCATCCTCGCCATGGGCGGCGACATCCATCATGTGATTTTCAAAGTGCTGTTGCCCGAAGCACTGCCGGCCCTGCTGGCGGGGGTCACCCTGACGCTGGTGATGCTGATCGGTTTTTCCTCCATGGCCGGTGTCATCGGTGGTGGTGGACTGGGCGATCTGGCGATCCGCTACGGCTACCAGCGCTTCAACAATGAAGTGATGGTCGCCACCGTGGTGGTGCTGGTCATGCTCGTGCAGGGTGTGCAAAGCCTGGGCGACCGGCTGGTGCGGTCGCTGGCTCATCGACGTTGAATGCGGTTGCAGGCTTACTGCTTGAGGGGAGTGACGATGGAAGTTTCGTCGCTGTCGAGGACGAACACCGCCAGCAGGCGCGCAGGTTCGGTGTCGCTGGCGTTGGCGCTGACCAGATGCACGGAGCCTGGCTCCTCGACGAAGTTTTCGCCGACGTGGTAGATCTTTTCCGGCTCGCCCTTGACCTTGATGCGAAACGAACCTTCCAGCACCGTGGCGTAGATGAAGGCAGTCTTCGGATGGGTATGGGACGGTGATGCCGCTCCGGGTCCGTACTCGACGACCACCCCCCGCATGCTTTTGCCGGGGATGTTGGGAATCGGCCGATCAAAGACCACCGAAACCTTGCCGGCAGGCGGCTCGGCGGCCGAGACAGCGCTGATCGACAGCGCTGCGAATGCCGCGCTCAACAGAAATCGGGTAACCATGGGATGTCTCCTTGGCAGTCAGGAAGTGGAATGGCCTGAGTGACTATCGAGCCGACGAGCGAGCGATCCAGTTTTCAAAACGGATGGCCCCCAGACGCGAATCTTTGCCGGTGACCAGCGACTGATCGTCAAGCAGCGTCCCGAAGTAACGTGCGTGCACGTCCGGTACGACTTTGCGGTTGTCGTGACTTGCTTGCAGATAACGTCGGGCCAGTTCGTCCAGCGGCAGCGCCTCGGGCCCGCCGACATCCACCGAGCCGTTGAGCGGGGGCGCCAGAACGACGTCGAGTAACGCTGCGACCACATCGTCAGAGGCGATCGGTTGAATCAGCGCCGGAGGTACGCGAAGTTCATCGGCAACCGCAAAGGACTCGGCGATGCCGCCGACAAATTCGAAAAACTGTGTGGCCCGCAGGATCGAATAAGGCTGACCGGACGCCTTGATCAGGCTTTCCTGGGCCACCTTGGCGCGCATATAGCCAGACTCGGGCAACCGTTCACAACCGACAATCGACAACGCGACGTGATGGCGCACCCCGGCAGCCGCTTCGGCCGCCAGCAGGTTACGGCTGGACGTCTCGAAGAAATCGAGAACGGCCTGGTCCTCCCACGACGGCGCATTCGCGACGTCGACCACCACATCGGTGCCGTCCATCGCGGCCGCCAGCCCTTCGCGGGTGATGCTGTTGACGCCCGTGCTCGGGCTGGCGGCGAGCACGTCATGGCCGCGCTCGCGCAGAAGGGTCACCAGTTTCGAGCCGATGAGGCCGGAGCCTCCGATTACGACAATCTTCATGGGTCTCTCTCCTTGATGACGCCAACCATTGGCGTCGATGGAATGGAGAGTGCCGGTGCGGGGGAGGGAAGTCCTTGGGATGACCTTGAGTTTGCCTTGTCGAACCCTTGCATTTTTGTCCAGCCGGCGTTGCAAACTGGAGACAGTGGCGTGTTCACGGCAGGCGTATTATCGTTCTCGACCTCTCATCCTCTGCCGCCCCGAACACGGAGTCGAAGGCGCCTCGTCAAGGGACGTTCGCTGTGCCATTCAGGTTTGAAGACTATGTACTTGATCAAGAGCGTCGCGAGCTGACCTTGCGCGGGCAGGTCGTGCCCATCAGCCCGCAGGTCTTCGATCTGTTGCTGCTGTTCGTCAACAATCCTGACCGTGTGCTGAGCAAGGATGCTTTGCTGGGCACGGTATGGAGCGGCCGCATCGTTTCCGAATCGACCATCACCAGCCATATCAACGCCGTGCGCAAGGCCATCGGCGATACCGGCGAGGAGCAGCGCCTGCTGCGCACGGTCGCCCGCAAGGGCTACCGCTTTGTTGGCCGGGTCGATGCGCGCATGACCGGATCGGTGCCGGATCCCGTCGAACGCCCGATCGCCGCTACGAAACCAGCCGCTTCCGGCGCCCCGGTGCTGCCGGAAAAACCCTCGATCATCGTCCTGCCATTCCTCAATCTCAGCGGCGACTCCGAGCAGGACTACTTTGCCGATGGTGTCGTGGAGGACATCATCGCCGCGTTGTCACGTCTGCGCTGGTTGTTCGTCATTGCGCGCAATTCGAGCTTCACGTTCAAGGGCCGGGCGGTGGACGCCCAAGGGGTCGGGCAGGAACTGGGCGTGCGCTATGTGCTGGAAGGCAGTGTGCGCAAATGCGCAAATCGGGTGCGCATCACCGGGCAACTGATCGACGCAACCAGCGGTGCCCACATCTGGGCCGAGCGTTTCGAGGGCACCCTCGACGATATCTTCGCGCTGCAGGATCAGATCACCGAAAGCGTCGTCGGCGCCATCGCGCCCCAACTGGAACGTGTGGAGATCGAGCGCGCCAAACGCAAGCCGACGGAGAGCCTGGACGCCTACGATTATTACCTGCGGGCCATGGCAAAACTGCACAGCGGCAATCAGGAGGCCGTCGACCAGGCGCTGCCGATGTTCTACAAGACCCTCGAACTCGATCCTGAATTCGCATCGGCCTATGGCATGGCTGCCTGGTGCCACTTCTGGCGCAAGCTCAATGGCTGGATGGTGGATCGACCGGCCGAGATCGCCGAGGGTATTCGTCTGGCGCGCCTGGCGGTCACGCTCGGTCGCGATGACGCGGTGGCGTTGACTCGGGGCGGACATGCCCTTGCGCACCTGGCCGGTGATGTGGACGGTGGCATTGCCTTGCTCGACCGCGCACGCCTGCTCAATCCCAATCTCGCGCCCGCGTGGTTTCTTGGCGGGATCCTGCGTGCGCTTCGTGGTGAAGCCGCGGCTGCCATCAAGGACTTGAGCCATGCCGCCCGCTTGAGCCCGCTGGATCCGGAAATGTTCAGGATGCACGTCGGCATGGCCCTCGCGCATTTCTTGGCCGAGGATTTCGATAGCGCCGCAGAGTTCGCCGAAAAGGCCCTGGGCAATCTGCCCACGTTGTTGGTGGCAGCGGTGTTGCTGACTGCCAGTCATGCCTTGGGCGGCCGTGTTGAAAAGGCCCGCCAGGCAATGTTGCGTTTGCAGGCGATGAACCCTGCGCTGCGTCTTGGCTACCTTGAAGACTGGCTGCCGATTCAACGCCCCGAAGATTTCACCCGCTTGATTGAGGGGCTTCGACTGGCAGGACTGCCTGAGTGAGCGCTTGAACAGACACGCTCCGTGCACGGCTGCAGTGAACCTAAGCTAATGCAAAAACGGTATTTGTTTGTTGTTTTTAAGATCGTTTAGCTTTTACCGACCAACCCATCAGAACTTCAAACGATAGAACCCTCGATTGCCATGACGGCGCGCGCTGAATCGATCAAAGGCTCTGCAAACATTTCTTGATGACGGGCGCCATGACCTGGCCTGTCAACGATAAGGATGTGTATGAGTGCGCCTGTCGCCGCGGCCCGCGAGCCGCTGATTCGTGTGCGTCAACTGAGCAAGGCCTTTGGCTCGAACCGCGCGCTGGACCAGGTCAGCCTGGAGCTCTTTCCCGCCGAAGTGGTGGCGCTGCTGGGCGCCAACGGTGCGGGCAAATCGACGCTGGTGAAGATCCTCGCCGGCAGTCAGTCGGCCGACAGCGGCGAGATTCAGGTCGACGCTCAGCCTTGGCAATTCAACTCGCCACTGTCGGCACGCCGTGTCGGCATCGTCGCGGTCCATCAGCAGATCAACGAAGGCATCGCACCCGGATTGAGCGTGGCGGAAAATCTGCTGCTCGATGAACTGTGCCGCCCGGACGGTGACTTCTGGCTCAACCGCAAACGACTGCTGGAGCGTGCGGCGAACATCGCCGCCGGGCTCGGTCTGGTGCTGCCGCTGGAGCAACCGATCGAGCATCTCGGTCTGGCTGAACGGCAACTGGTGGTACTGGCGCGGGCCTTTGCCCTGAAGCCACGGTTGCTGATTCTCGACGAGCCCACGGCGGCGCTGTCGGACGCCGAGGCCCGGCGTCTGTTCACGCTGATCGACACACTGCGCAGCCGCGGAGTGGCCATTCTGTACATCTCCCATCGGCTGTCCGATCTGCAACGGGTGGCCGACCGCGCCATCGTTTTGCGAGACGGGCAACTGGCCGGCGAGTTCAGTGCCCGGCAATTGCCTCAGGCGCTGGAAGCCATGCTCGGCCAGGCATTGGAGACGCATGTCTACACGCCGCGAGCTGCAGGGCACGAAGTGTTGAAACTGCGCGGCGTGAAACTGTTGCCGCGCACGCAAGCCTTTGACCTGACCTTGCACGAAGGCGAAGTGGTGGTGCTGACCGGGCTGCTCGGCGCCGGCAAAAGCGAGATCGCCGAAGTGCTGTTCGGTCTGCGCCAACCCTTGTGCGGCTCGTTGCAACTGGATGGCGTCGACTGGCAACCGGGCTCGCCAC
Source organism: Pseudomonas sp. KCJK9016 (assembly GCF_046231795.1). Classification (NCBI taxonomy): domain Bacteria; kingdom Pseudomonadati; phylum Pseudomonadota; class Gammaproteobacteria; order Pseudomonadales; family Pseudomonadaceae; genus Pseudomonas; species Pseudomonas sp. KCJK9016. The sequence goes on from NZ_JBJJMM010000045.1 coordinate 25,677, forward strand.
GTCAGGCGATCCAGAGCGGCGTGTTCTTCGCCGCCGAGGACCGCGCCGGCCAGTCGCTGGTGCCGGATTTCTCCCTGCGCCGCACCCTGACCTTGCCGTTTCTCGAACGCTTTACCCGTGGCGGCTTCATCCGCAACCGTGCCGAAGCGGCAGCGGTGCAGGCGCAAGTCGCGGCGCTGGGGGTCAAGGCCGCTGGCATCGACGTGCCGATGAGTGCGCTGTCCGGCGGCAATCAACAGAAGGTCGTGCTCGGTCGCTGGCTGCTCGGCGAGGGCAGGGTGCTGATTCTCGATGAGCCGTTTCAGGGCGTCGATGTACGCGCCCGACGCGAAATCGGCCAGTTGCTGCGCGACACGGCCGATGGCCGCGCCACGTTGGTGATCTGTGCCGATGTCGATGAAGCGCTGGAGATTGCCGACCGGGTTCTGCTGGTGCGCGATCACGCGGTGGTCGCCGAGTACCCGCGTGCGGGGCTGGATCGCGCCGTTGTGGTCGCTGCGATGGCCGGCACCGAAACGGAAAATTCTTTTGTTCACGTCGCGCCAAGGAGTAGAGCGAGTGCCTGATTCAAGTTCCCTGTTGTCATCGGCCCCGGCGATTTCCGAGCGCTTCGTGCAAGCGTTGATCCGTTACGGCCTGCTGTGGTTGCTGGCGTTGATCGTGGTGTTTTTCAGCGTGGCGGAGCCGGCGTTCGTGCGGGTCGGCAACCTGTTCAGCATCCTGCAGTCGGTGTCGATTGTCGCGCTGCTGGCGCTGGGCGTGACCCTGACCATGGCTGTCGGTGGGCTGGATCTTTCGATTGGTGCGGTGGCCGCCATGAGCCTGATGATCGCCAGTTACGTGATGGTGGTACTCTGCTGGGGCGCGGTGCCGGCGGTGCTGATCAGTCTGGCGGGCGGTGCGTTGGTCGGGCTGCTCAACGGCTGGCTGATCGTGAAGTTGCGCGTGCCGGACATTCTCGCGACGCTGGGCAGCATGTTCCTGGTAATCGGCGTGCAACTGATTCCCACGGGCGGGCGCTCGATTGCGGTGGGCATGACCCTGCCCAATGGCGACGAAACCGAAGGCTCGTTCAGTGCGCTGTTTCTCGCGCTCGGCCGTGGGCGGCTGTGGGACGTCGTGCCGATTCCGGTATTGATCACGGCGGTTGTCGCGCTGGCGGTGTGGCTGTTTCTCGAACGCACGCGCATCGGTCGGCTGTTTTACGCGATTGGCGGTAACGAGCAGGCGGCGCATCTGGCGGGGGCACCCGTGCAGCGCTTCAAACTGCTTGCTTACGTGCTCTCGGCGTTGTTGGCCTCGCTGGGCGGCGTGTTGTTGGCGGCGCGGTTGGGACGGGGTGATGTCAGCTCGGGCAACGGCCTGGTGCTGGATGCACTCGGTGCTGCGCTGATTGGTTTTGCCGTGCTTGGGGCGAGGAAGCCCAACGCGTTCGGCACCCTGGTCGGCGCGCTGCTGGTGGCGTCGTTGCTCAACGGCCTGACCATGCTCAACGCGCCGTATTACGCACAGGATTTCGTCAAGGGACTGGTGCTGGTGCTGGCCCTGATGTTCACCTTCGGCCTCGCGCATCGGGCGCGCTGAGCCGGTTCATTGATGCTTCAAGGAACGATCCATGCACGGTTCAATCAAGCAGTTCGCACGCCATTGCCTCACCGGCGCCTTGCTTTCGGCTCTGGCGCTCAATGCCCAGGCCAAAGCCTTGCCGGGTGCACCGGCGCCGTTCGATAAAGGTCAGGTACAGATCGCGCTGGTGGGTTATCTGTTTTCCGGGGATTTCCCCGAAGCCTACCTGCGCGGTGTCGAGAAACAGACCGAAGCGCTGGGCGCCAATCTGCGCGTATTCGATGCCCGGCAACAGGCGGCCAGTCAGGGTGAGATGATCGATCAGGCGGCCGACCTCGGTGTCGACGGCATCATTGTGCAACTGGGTCTTGCCGAAACACTCAAGGGGCCGATTGACCGGGCGCTCGCCAAGGGCATCAAGGTCGTTGCCTTCGACGTCGATCTGAACACGCCGCAGGTGACCCAGGTCGAGCAGGATCACCACGCGCTGGCGCGGCTGGCGCTGGATCAGGCGGTGAAGGACAACGGCACTCGCTTCGATGCCGGGTACGTCTACATCAGCGGTTTCACGCCGATGGAGCGCCGCGACGAGATCTGGAGCCAGGTCAAAAAGAACAATCCGGGGATCATCGAGAAGGCACGGTTCGGCACGCTCAATCCGCCGATTGCCAACTCCGTGGCCGATCAGGCCAGCGCCGTGCTGCGGGCCAATCCGGGGATCAGCGTGATCTTCGCGCCGTTCGACGAGTTCGCCAAAGGCGCGAAGATCGCCGTGGACGAGGCCGGTCTGAGCCGCAAGGTTAAGATCTACAGCGCCGACATTTCCACCGCCGACATCCAGATCATGAAAGAGCCCGACAGCGCCTGGGCGGCGACGGCGGCGGTCAACCCGCAAGTGGCCGGTGCGATCAGCGTGCGCAGCCTGGCGCTGCTGATCGCCGGAGAGAATCCGGGCCAGAAGGTGCTGGTGCCGCCGACCCTGATTACCCGCCAGCAGTTGCTGGATCTGGATGTGAAAAACGTCCGCGATCTGGGGCAGAAACTGCCGTCCTTCGGTGACACCGCCAACGTCGCGCGGGCGCCGTGGATACCTGTGGCGAACTGAAAATCCCAACACCCATAAAAACTGCAGCGGACATTGCCGTGCCTTGACTGACGACTCCTTTTTGTCGCCAGCGGCCGGGTATTGGCTGCGATAAAAGGAGCTGTCACATGATTCACCGTTCCCGTTCCCTACTGGCCGTCGCTGTTGTCGGTGCGATCTGGCAACTGCCGGCGCATGCCGAGGACACGTCAACCCGCGTCGACGATGACACACGGCTGGGCACCGTGCTGGTCACCGGCACCCGAGGCACCGCGCGTACCGTACTGGATTCGCCAGTGCCGGTGGATGTGCTGACCGCCGAAGACCTGAAATCCACCGGTGCCGCCGATGGTGAGCTGGGCGCGGCGTTGCAGACACTGCTGCCGTCGTTCAGCCTGCCGCGTCAGTCCAACTCCGGCGGTGCCGACCATGTGCGCGCCGCACAACTGCGTGGCATGAGTCCGGACCAGGTGCTGGTGCTGGTCAACGGCAAGCGCCGGCACACCTCGGCGGTGGTCAACGACTCGTCGAAAATCGGTCGCGGCACCGCGCCGGTGGACTTCAACTCGATCCCGATCAGCGCGATCAAGCGCATCGAAGTGCTGCGTGACGGTGCCGGTGCGCAATATGTCTCCGACGCGATTGCCGGGGTGATCAACATCATCCTCGACGACGCTCCCGAGGGCGGCGAAGTGTCCACCAGTTACGGCGCCTACCACACCCATCAGGACGCCATCGGCAGAACCACCACCGATGGCCAGAACAGCGTGACCACCGCCAAGATCGGCACACGGCTGGGCGAGGAGGGCGGCTTTATTCGTGGCGGTACCGAGTACAAGAATCGCAACCCGACCAACCGCGCCGGTTTCGACGGCTTTGCCGACACCCCTGGCCAGCGCAACTATGTGATGGGCGACGGTCTGGCGCGGGATGTGAACCTGTGGTTCAACGGTGAATTGCCACTGGCGGGTGGCAAGGCCTACAGCTTCGGCACCTACAACCAGCGCCATACCACTGGCGCCGAGTTCTATCGCTACCCGTCAGAGCAACCGCAGTTCTATCCCAACGGCTATCTGCCGCAGTCCCTTGGCGACAACACCGACATCTCCGCCACCGCCGGATTCAAAGGCCTGATCGGCGACGATTGGGACTTCGACAGCAGCCTCACCCACGGTCGCAACCGCTTCGAATCGGCCACCCGTCGCACCCTCAACGTCAGCCTCGGCGCGGACTCGCCGACCCGCTTCGACACGGGGGATTATGAGCTGCGCCAAACCACCGCCAACCTGGATTTCAGCCGCGAACTGCGCCTCGGTGGCCGTTCGTTCGTGCTGGCCCTGGGGGGCGAATATCGCTATGAGAACTACCTGACCTTTGCCGGTGACGAGGCTTCTTACATCGGCTCCGGGGCCGACGGCGCCAACGGTTTGCGCCCGAGCGAAGAGTCGGATCTGGACCGCAATGTGTTCGGCACCTATGCCGAATTGTCCGGGGATCTCAGCGACCGTTTCTTCGTCGACGCCGCCACCCGCTGGGAACATTACGACGACGCCGGCAGCAAACTCACCGGCAAACTCAGCGGTCGCTACAAGCTGACCGATCAGTGGGCCGTGCGCGGCGCGGTGTCGAACAACTTCCGTGCACCTTCGCTGGCGCAAAGCGGCTTCCAGAACACCACCAGCAACTTCGGCGAGGGCGGCACGCTCACCGATATCCGTGTGCTGTCGGTCAACGACCCGATTGCCCGGGCACTGGGGGCGCAGAAGCTCGATCCGGAAACCTCGAACAACTACAGCCTCGGCCTGACGTTCCAGTTGAATGAGCGTTTCGACGCCTCCCTCGATGTGTTCCGCATCGACGTCAAGGACCGCATCACACTGTCCCAGCGCATCGGCAGCGACGCGCTGGAAAGTTACATCAATGACAACTTCGGCGTGCCGGGCGTGCACGACGTCAACTTCTTCACCAACGCCGCCGACACCAGCACCCACGGTGCGGAACTGGTGCTCAACTACCATCAGCCGTTCTACGAAGGGCAACTGGGCCTGACCACTGCGTACACCTACAACCACACCAAGGTCACCAGCACCAAGGGCACGCCGTCGCAACTGACTGCGCTGGGGATCGGCAACGATGCGCTAGTGGGCGTCGAGGAAACCAACACCCTGACGGATGCGGCACCCAAGGATCGCTTCGTGTTTTCCGCCAACTGGGTCAGCGAACACTGGGGCTTGCTCGGGCGCCTGACCCGACAGGGCGAGACCACTCGTGTGTTCGATTTCGGCGATTCGCAGCCCGAGCAAACCTATGGCGCGGTGTGGCAACTGGATGCCGAGGTGACCTACAAATTCACCCCGAAATTCAACATTGCCCTGGGCGGCAACAACCTGACCGACAACTACCCGGAGCGCTCCGGCTCGGCCATCAACTACGGCGGCAACCTGCCGTACGACGTGCTGTCGCCGATCGGCACCAACGGCGCTTACTACTACGCCCGCGCCACTTATGGCTTCTGAGATTTGCCGCCATGGATGGCGGACCCTCTGCAGGATCACGCATGAGTAAAACCAACGGCCCCCAACGCCATCTGCCGGTATTCCAGGCCTTGCTGATTACGCTGGGCATGGTCATCACCACCGACATCCTCAAAACCGCGCCGACCGTTGCCTTGAACGTCGGGCCGGAACATTTCTATTGGGTCTGGGTCCTCGGCGGACTGGCTTCGATGGCCGGGGCCCTGTGTTTTGCCGAGATGGCCACCGCGTTTCCGCATCCGGGCGGTGACTATCACTTCCTGCGTACCGCTTATGGCGAGCGCATGGGTTTTCTTTTTGCCTGGTCGCGGTTTTCGGTGATGCACACCGGATGGATCGCGCTTTCGGCATTCATGTTTGCCGACTACTTCAACGCGGTTTTTCCGCTGGGGGCGTACGGATCGGGGTTGTTTGCCAGCGCGATCATTATTGCATTGGTGGTGTTGAACCTGATGGGCAGGCACATCGGCTTCATCACCCAGACCGTGCTGGTCGGGCTGCTTGCCGTGGGTTTCCTGAGCATTGCCTGTGCCGGTGTGTGGCTGGTGTGGCAAGGCATCGAGCCGCTTGCGCCGAGTACGCCGGTCACGCCTGAGCACACGGGCGCGGCAGGATTTTCCGCCGCGATGATCTTCGTGTTTCTGGCCTTTGGCGGCTGGAGCGATGCGGCGACGTTGTCGGCGGAAGTGCGCGATGGCCGGCGCGGCATCTTCATTGCCATGCTCGGTGCACTGACAGCGCTGATGGCGATCTATCTGGCGCTGAACTGGGCGTTTGTCCAAGGGTTAGGATTCGAGGGGCTGGCGGCGAGCAATGCGCCGGCGGTTGAGTTGTTGAACCGTGCATCCGGGGCGCCGGGGGTGATGCTGATCCTGCTGATGGTCGGTATCGCGGCCATCGCCACGATCAATTCGACCTTGCTGGTCGGCGCCCGCACCACCTTCGCCGCTGCCCGGGACGTGCCGCAACTGCGCCGCTTCGGTGAATGGGACGAGCGCGATGGCGTACCGCGCAAGGCGTTGCTGGCCGAGGGCGCGGTGGCGTTGCTGCTGGTGGTGTTCGGCAGTTTGACCCAGAGCGGTTTCAACACCATGGTCGAGTACCTGACACCGGTTTACTGGTTGTTTCTCAGTCTGAGCAGTCTGGCGTTGATTGTCCTGCGTCGGCGTTTTCCCGAAGTGCCACGGCCGGTCAGGGTGCCGCTTTATCCGATC
>NZ_JBJJMM010000046.1:0-31520 GCF_046231795.1 Pseudomonas sp. KCJK9016
CTGGCACGGGCGCCCCCTGTCGCCTCCCTTCCCCTTTCGTGCGGTGGGTCAAAGGTTTTTAAAGAACCGCCCCCCCTCGCCCCCGGTTGCTCACCCCGCCACATACCACAATCACTACATCCCGAGCCCCCGCCAACGCCGGATGATCCAGATAAGCCACCGCCAGCGACACTCCACAAGCCGGCTCCACCAGTTGCCGCAAGTCATTGGCATAACGCACCACCCCCATGATCGCGTCGTCATCGGACAGCACCAGGCATTGGTGATCGAACTCGCCAATATGTTGCACTGGCCATTGCGCCACTTGTGCAGCGCCAAGGGAGGTGGCAACCGTGTCGATCTTGCTCAGGCGCACCGGATGCCCGGCCTCGACGGCGGCGGCAAACGAGGCGGCGCCACGGGTTTCGCAGGCGATGATCCGGCAATCGCGTCGCTCATGACGGAGCAGCCCCGTGAGTAGCCCTGCGAGCAATCCCCCGCCACCGACCGAGGTGACCACGGCGTCGACCTGCGGGCAGTCTTCGAGAATTTCATCGATCATCGTGCTGTGCCCTTGCCACAACACCGGGTGGTCGAAGGCCGGGACGTATTCGGTGTCAGCCGCACTGGCCAGTTCCCGCGCCCGCTGATTGGCTTCGTCCCAGACCTTGCCATGGACGATGACTTCGGCACCGGTGCGGCGGATGCGTGCGCGGGTCGCTTCCGGGGTGGTGTGCGGCACCACGATGCAGGCTTGAAGGCCCAGGCTGGCCGCCGCCACCGCCGTGGCGAGGCCGGCATTGCCACCGGACGGACAGACCACTTTGCGTTTGCCCTGCGCCGCCGCCTGACTGCACAACAACCCCATGCCCCGCAGCTTGAAGGAGCCACTGGGCTGCAGGTTTTCCAGTTTCAGCCAGATACGCCGGGAGCTGGTCGACAGGGTTGGATGGAGGATCAACGGCGTGCGGATGTGCAGCATGGCGGGCTCCTGATGACGCTACGCACGCCATGGCGCGCGGACGGTTGAAGTCGAAGCGTTCCATGTTTCAGCTTAGTCCACCCTGCCCCCCTCACGGTAAACGCCGGGGATCGTGCCGGGATCTACACTGAATGGAACCGCAGTGAGGTGCCTATGAAAATGTCAGCGCAAATGACCGTCGTCGCGGTAATCGCCACTCTCGCTTATCTGGGTCTGGCGATGTGGGGCATCGGCGGCGTGGCGGTGTTCTTTTCCCATGGGGCACTGGTGGTCGTGGCCCTGGCGACGCTGGTGATGGTGGTGGTGTCGTTGTTCAGCGAGGTGAACCTGAGTTCGGGCGAACGCGAAGACCGGGCCAATCGCTGGGTGATTCCGGCGTTCGGCGTGATCGGTCTGGTCAGCGCCTTTCTGCCGGCCTACTGCGATCGCATCGAATTCTGGACCATCGGTCGCGAAGGCATTCGATGGCTGGGGGCCTTGCTGTTCATTGCCGGCGGCGCGTTGCGGCTGTGGCCGGTGTTTGTGCTGGGCCGCCGCTTCAGCGGTCTGGTGGCGATTCAACCGGGACATCGCCTGGTGACTGACGGCATTTATACCCGTCTGCGCAACCCCAGCTATCTGGGACTGGTCGTCAACGCGCTGGGCTGGGCCCTGGCATTTCGTTCGGTGGTCGGAATCCTGCTGGCGGCGCTGACGCTGATCCCGTTGATTGCCCGCATCCATTCAGAGGAAGCCCTGCTGCGCACGCAGTTCGGCGCCGAGTACGAGGCCTATTGCGCACGCAGCTGGCGGTTGTTGCCCGGCGTTTACTGAGGTTGCAGACGCAACTGGCCGTCGCTGTCGATGCTCACCGTAACGTCGCGGTAACTGGCGATGGTCGCGTGCGCGGTATCAAGTGGATGCTGATGGGTCGCTGTAATGATCATCAACGGCGCACCCGCCGCTTCAGCCGCCTGGATGCCGACCGCCGCGTCTTCGAAAATCAGACAATCGGCCGGTTCCAGTCCCAGACGTCTGGCTGCCAGTCGATAACCGGCCGGATCAGGTTTGCCGGCACTCACGTCCTCGGCAGTAATCATTACCGTCGGCTCCGGAATCCCCGCCGCCGCCATCCGTCGCAACGCCAGATCCCGTGGCGCCGAGGTCACCATGGCCCATTGATTTGCCGGCAATGCCTTGAGAAACGCTGCCGCACCCGGAATCTCGACAATGCCTTCAACGTCTTCGATTTCCGCCTCGGTGATGAACGCCGCTTGCGCCTCGGCGTCCACGCCCGGCAGGTTCAGCCGGGTGATGGTGTCGATGGCGCGCACGCCGTGGATGCTCGGCAGGAAGGTCTCGACATCGACGCCGTGACGCACGGCCCAGGCCGCCCAGATCCGCTCGGCGGCGGCGATGGAGTTGAGGACGGTGCCGTCCATGTCGAACAGGAACGCGCCGAACGCGCGGTTGAAAACAGCATTGTGGGCAGACAAGGGATCGCATCCTCAGGCAAAGCCGGGCAAATGTGCCCGGCAATGTAGCATCTGCCGCAGGCTTCAGTGCAGACGCGGCGACTTGGATTTGAACGCGCCGTCCACGCAGTCGAGCAATTGGCCGATGGCCCAGGGCTTTTTGATGAACGCCACCGGGTGACGGACGCCGGAAGTCTCCGGGGTTTCATAACCGGACATGACCATGACCGGTTTGTCCGGCCAGCGCTCGCCGACCAGATTGGCCAGGTCCGCACCATTCAAGGTGCCGGGCATGGTGATGTCGGTCAGCAGCAGCGCAACTTCCGGCGCGTGCTCTTCCAGGTATCGCGACGCCGCATCGGCACTGGTCTGCGGCTCCACCTTGAAACCTTCCTCCTGAAGAATTTCGCACAGAAACTCCAGAATCAACGGATCGTCTTCCACTACCAGAATCAACCCGTCAGGAAGGTGCGCGCTCGACGACGGAACTGGACACATGAACTGGCACTCCCTGAACAACATGAACGTTTTCAGCGGATTGAGCCCGCTGCTTATCTGGTATGAGCGACGCCTTGTACAGAAATTCATTTTTGATACAGGTCTTTTCGATAACGCCGGTCGGCGAGCCCTCGTCACGGCCTGTTTGTGGTTAAAATGCCCGCCCTTTTGTTGGCCGATTCCGATTGATGAACCCTCAAGCCCTCGCCATTCTCCACACCCATCTGCTCACCGCGCTGACGTCGGCACCGACCGAAACCCGGCGCCTGTTTCATGGCCGTGGGCGTTGCTGGCCGGGGCTGGAGCAAATCACCGTGGACTGGCTGCAAGGCGTGGTACTGGTGTCGCTGTTCAAGGAACCCGAGGCCTCGCAGCTGGAAGACCTCAAGCGCCTGCTGCTGCAGATCACTCATTCAGAGCAATGGCAGCAGTCCGGTGCTCACACCCTGCTGATCCAGCACCGTTACCTGCCGCAGAGCACCGCCGAATGGCTGTCGGGGGAAGAGATCGACGAGATGACCATCGTCGAAGGCGGGCTGAAATACCGCGTGGATCTGGGCCGCAAGCAGAACGCCGGGCTGTTCCTCGACATGCGTTACGGGCGCAACTGGGTTCGCGAACAGGCCGCCGGCAAACGGGTGCTGAACCTGTTCGCCTACACTTGCGGTTTTTCGGTGGCGGCCATCGAAGGCGGCGCCAGCCATGTGGTCAATCTCGACATGTCCCGCGCGGCGCTGAGCCGGGGCCGCGACAATCACCGTCTGAACGGGCATGACCTGAGCAAGGTGAGTTTCCTCGGCCACGACCTGTTCAAGTCCTGGGGCAAGGTGATCAACAGCGGCCCGTACGATCTGGTGATCATCGACCCGCCGTCGTTCCAGAAAGGCAGCTTCCTGCTGACCAAGGATTACCAGCGCGTGCTGCGCCGTCTGCCGGAATTGCTCACGGCCCGGGGTACGGTGCTGGCCTGTATGAACGACCCCTCGTTCGGGTCTGACTTCCTGATCGATGGCGTGACGCGAGAGGCGCCGAGCCTGGGTTTCGTGCAGCGCCTGGAAAACCCGCCGGAGTTTCCGGATGTCGACCCTGAAAGCGGCCTGAAGGCGCTGTTGTTCCGGCAGATCGGCTGATCCCGGTCAGCGCGGACGCAATACCAGCGCAAACAATTCACCATGCCCGGTGACCTTGAGCTTGTGATAGAGGTTGCGCCGATGCACCTTCACGGTCTCCGGCGAAATGTTCATTCGCTGGGCGATGGCCTTGCTGGAAAAGCCCTGGAGAATCAGGCGAGCGGTGTCGATTTCGCGTACGGTCAGCCGCGCATCGAAACGATCCAGCAGTGCGGCCAGATCACCGACCGGTGCATCAGCGACTGCGCCCTGCGGAGGCATCAACTGCACGTGCCGACGCATCGCTGACAACACCCAGTCCCGCACGCAGAGCAAGCGCCCCTGTTCCTGCAGACTGAAATCCGTCGTCCTGCCCAGCGACAAGCCGAGCACGCCGTCGTCCAGATTGACCATGAATTGCAGTTCATCCGCGCCGACCACCGAACGGAAATAGCTCTGGTAGTACTCGCTGTGCAGAAACTGGTCCGGCGCCACGGACGCCAGGCTGTGCAAACCGTCGACGATGCCGGCGACGGCAGCCCGATAGAACGGATCGAGCAAGTACATGCCGGCACAGTAACCGGCCAGTTCTTCCTGCTCGTCGGCGCGGCTCTGGCTGTCGAAGTCGATCAGTAAAAGCGGCGGTCGCCCCGCCTGCATCAGCGCCACCAACGCATTGTCCAGCGGCACCAGCAACCGCACCGTATCGACCAGCGCCCGCCAGAAGCCGTCCTGACCGATCGTGGCGAACACCCGCGACAGGCTCTGATGCACCGGCAATTCCTGCAGCAACGCGTCCACGCACTACCCCTTTTGAGTAACCCATGATGGGAATGGGTGGCGGGCGGCCTGCCCGATAGGCTGACCACTCCTGTTCATCACCGGCCTGCCACAGGCCAGGAGTGCCGCATCATGCGTTGTCATCACGGGTATATCAACCTGGGCCTGGCGGGTGTCGTGTCCGTCGCACTGACCGCGCAAGCGGCCGAGCCGCCGAGCGTGCATGTCTACAACTGGTACGACTACATCGGCCCGAGCACCTTGCAAGACTTCAAGCGCGACAGCGGCATCGAGCCGGTGTACGACACCTTCGACAGCGCCGAAGTGCTGGAAGGCAAACTGATGGCCAGCCACAGCGGCTACGACGTGGTCGTGGCGAGCAACTTCAGTCTGCCGACCCTGATCAAGGCCGGCGCCCTCGCCCCGTTGCCCCGCCATCAACTGCCGGGCTGGAAGAACCTCGATAACGATCTGCTGAGCAAACTGGCCAACAACGATCCCGGCAACCAGTACGCCGTCCCCTATCTGTGGGGCACCAACGGCATCGGCTACAACGTCGACAAGGTGCGCGCCGTGCTGGGCGACAAGGCGCCGGTGGATTCCTGGGATCTGGTGTTCAAGGAGGAGAACCTGGCCAGACTCGGCGAATGCGGCGTGGCGATGCTCGATTCACCGTCGGAAATGCTCCCGGTGGCGTTGCACTATCTCGGCCTGCCGCCCAACAGCACAAACGTCGAGGACTATCAGAAAGCCGAAGCCCTGCTGCTGAAACTGCGCCCGCACATCGCCTACTTCAACTCCTCGAAATTCATCAGCGATCTGTCCAACGGCAACATCTGCGTGGCGGTCGGCTGGTCCGGCGCGATGCTCGAAGCCAGGACCAACGCCGAACAGGCCGGCAATGGCGTGAAGATCCGCTACAGCCTGCCCAAGGAAGGCGCACCGGTGTGGTTCGACACGCTGGTACTGCTCAAGGACGCGCCACATCCGGCTCAGGGCCTGGCGTTCATCGACTACCTGCTGCGGCCCGAGGTGATTGCGCCGGTCAGCGATCATCTGTCCTACCCCAATGGCAATCGCGCCGCCACCGCGCTGGTCGCCAAAGCCACCCGCGACAACCCGGCGGTGTATCCGCCCGCCACGGCGATGGCCACGCTATTCACCCTCGAACCGCTGCCCAAAGCCACCGAGCGGGTGCGCACACGGGTCTGGAGCAAGGTCAAGAACGGCCAGTAATCAACATTGAACAGAGAAGAAAACACCATGAAACCAAGAGCCCGCGATCTCCATATCCGCATCGGCCAACTGCAGCCGGGCCCGCTCAATGCCATCACCGACGTACCCGGCGTGCGGGTCGGCCACAGCAATGTGCGCGGCCACAGCGCCAGCGGACGTGATGTCTGCACCGGCGTCACCCTGATCGAACCGCGTGCCGTATCGACCAACGCAAAGCCCTGTTTTGCCGGCGTTCACGTACTCAACGGCAACGGTGATGCCACCGGGCTGGAATGGATTCGCGAGGCCGGCCTGCTGACCAGCCCGATCGCCTTCACCAACACCCACAGCCTGGGTGTGGTGCGCGATGCCTTGATCGAGCTGGATCGCGAGCAGCAACCGGACGACAGTCGGCTCTACTGGAACATGCCGGTGGTGCTGGAAACCTTCGACGGTTTGCTCAACGACATCAACGGCTTTCATGTGAAGCCCAAACATGTAGTGGAAGCACTGAACAACGCCGTTGACGGCCCTGTGCAGGAAGGCGCGGTGGGCGGTGGCAGCGGCATGATCTGCCATGAATTCAAGGGCGGGATCGGCACCGCATCGCGCCGCTTGAGCAAGGCTCAGGGCGGCTGGACGGTGGGGGCCATCGTCCAGGCCAACCACGGGATACGCCGCGAACTGCGGGTCGACGGCTACCCGGTCGGGCGCTACATGGAACAGGTGGACTCGCCGTTCCTGCGCGCGTCGCTGCCGCATCCGGGCATGGGTTCGATTGTGGTGTGCCTGGCCACCGATGCGCCGTTGTTGCCGCATCAATGCACGCGCCTGGCACAACGGGCCAGTCTCGGTCTGGCGCGCACCGGCGGCGGCAACGAAGACCACAGCGGTGACATTTTCATTGCCTTCGCCACCGGCAACGAACAGATCCCGCCCGCCGCCTACGAGGGCAAAGGTGCGCCCACTTGCGACGGCTTGCGGATGGTCAACAACGACCACATCAGCGAGCTGTTTCTGGCGGCGACCGAGGCGGTGGAAGAAGCAATCATCAACGCCTTGCTGGCCAGCGACAGCACCGAAGGCAACGGGCATGCGGTGCAAGGGCTGGATGCCGCCACCTTGCTCGCCGCTCTCGAAAAAGCCGGCTGGCCGGGCGCTCGTTGACACTCATCGGAACAACCCAAGTCCGAGTTCACGCGCGGCCTGCAACTGGATCGCAGGATCGCTCGACTCGGACTCCAGCAGCAACGCCGAGCCCGCCACCGTCGCCCCGCAGTAGTCGAAGATCCCGTGATCGATCTGCCTCTTCATCGCCGCGTCGTAGCCGTGGCGTTCGTAGGTGCGCGCATCGGCCCCGCCGAGTGCGACCAGATGCACGGGCAAGCGTCCGAGCTTCTTGCGTGTCGAATCACCGTCGAAGTCATACGCCCAGCCATTGCTGAATACCCGGTCGATCCAGCCTTTGAGCAGCGCCGGCATCGACCACCAGAACACCGGATACACCAGCACCAGTGCATCGGCGCGGTCTATGCGTGCCTGTTCGGCCAGGACGTCTGCCGGCGGTGCTGACTCACGGTGATGCACCGCCCAGTCGGCCACGCCGAAACGCGGGTCGAATTCCTCGGCGTGCAAGTCAGCAATTTCGAAGGTGTTGGACGGATCGTTCTCCGACAGGCCTTTGGCGATTTTTTGCGCCAGCGCATGAGTCAGCGAACGGGGATCGTCATGAGCCACAACAATCAGTGCGTGCATGGGGAAATCTCCGGTTGGTGATTGCTGACCAAGGGCTTATCCTTTCGATAAGCTACACTTAGTAAGTTACCTTCAGTAAGTTACGTTTGGTATATAAGCAATGTCAACCACTGAAATCCCCGAATCCGTTCAACCCCGCCGGCGACTTTCCCGGGAAGACCGCCAGCGCCAGTTGCTCGACATGGCCTGGCAATTGATTCGCGAAGAAGGCACCGACGCCCTGACCCTGGGTTATCTGGCGGAAAAGGCCGGTGTGACCAAACCGGTGGTCTATGACCACTTCATCACCCGCGCCGGTTTGCTGGCTGCGCTGTATCAGGATTTCGACAGGCGCCAGACCGCACTGATGGATGCCGCGCTGGACAATTGCGAGGCGACGTTGAGCGACACTGCCTCGGTGATTGCCACGTCGTATGTCGACTGTGTGCTGACTCAGGGCAACGAGATTCCCGGGGTGATCGCCGCCCTGGCCAGCTCGCCGGAACTGGAGAAGATCAAGCGCGAATACGAGGCGATTTTCCTGGAGAAATGCCGCCGTGTGCTGTCGCCGTTCGCTGACGGTGGTGACATTAGCCAAGCGGGACTGCGCGCCATGCTCGGTGCCGCCGAGGCGTTGTCTCAAGCAGCAGCTACCGACGAAATCAGTGCAGCACAGGCCCGCGACGAGTTGTTTGCAACCATCGCCGCGATGGTCGAAAGGGCAGCAAAGCAAGTGACTGACGGTACTTGAGACCGTCCGTGCACCTTCCTAGGATGGAGTTACGCAGCTGCTTGGCTCGCCAGACCGCTGCGCAGGTGCGGGTGTTCTGAACCCCAATCAAGCCCGTACCTTTGTTTCACGCGCATCTTGAGCCTCACGGGCTCTACTTCCTCCCCATCAAAGAGTCTTGAGGCTCTTTTTTTGTCCCTGAAAATCAGCGTTCCGGTTCGCGACGGATCGAACGCCACGCCGCCTGCGCCAACAATTCACGACAGGCCTTCGGGCTGCCCTGCACTCTTCCCGACAACCATGCCCGACAATAGCTGTCGGCCTGACCGATGATCAGCGATGGCAGCAGTTCGGCCGGGCATTCAATGAGTTCGGCTGCGCGCCCGGATTCGCTCAGCCAGGTGCGCAGGCCCTGGTTGCGCGTCCTGTTGCGGTCGGCGAGCTCTTCTTTGTGCGGGCCGCGGGTCACCGCGTGGCGCGCGTGGTATTGAAACCGCGCCCACTCAGGCTGGTTCTCGACCCAGTCCACGTAGCTGTAGACCAGCGCCCGAACGCCTTCTTCAGTAGTCGTTGCCTCGGCCAGACAGGCATCACGCAGGCGTGCCTGATCCTCAAGAGCAGTGAAGAACAACGCGGCCACCAGCCCTTCCTTGTTGCCGAAATGGTGGTAGATCGCGCCGACACTGGTGTCGCACTCGGCACGGATCATTTCGATGGTGGTGGCCTCGATCCCCTGCTCGTTGAACAGGCGCAAGGCTTTGCGAAAGATGTCGCGCTTGAGTTCGGCCCGGCGTCCGGGGTAGCTGCGCTCGAGTAGATCTGCGGTGTCCATGGGGTTGAAGGCCTTGTTAATCCGGTTGGAGGGCACACCCGTGCCGGTAATCGAAACGCGCCTAGGTTGACAGATTTCCCGCAGACAGAATACCGTTCCGTTACAGAACAATATTCTGTGACGGAACATAATTCTGCAAATCTACCCCATTGCGAGGCTTCACCATGAGTCAGTTTCTCAACATGTTCAGCAGTGTCGGCCCCCAGGCATTCAGCCAGATGGCCTGTCAGGTCGCGCCTTACTTCAGCACCATCAACCCGCTGGTCAGCGAACTGCGGGCAGGCTCGGCGACGGTGCAGGTTCCGTTTCGCCGGGAGATCACCAACCACCTCGGCACCGTGCACGCCATTGCCCTGTGCAACGCCGCCGAGCTGGCCGCGGGGATGATGACCGATGTGTCGATCCCCGCCGGCGCTCGCTGGATTCCAAAAGGCATGACCGTCGAGTACCTGGCCAAGGCCAAATCCGATGTGACCGCCGTGGCCCTTGGCGAAGGGCTGGACTGGCAGACCGAAGGCGACAAGATCGTGCCGGTGGACATCCACGATACCGAGGGCAAGAAGGTGTTCACGGCGCGGATCACCATGAACGTGAAGCTGGCCTGAAATCACGGGCACAAAAAAGCCCTTGTTGCGCTCATTGCAGCAAGGGCTGTTTGCCGTTGGCCGGATCAGTGCACGGTCAGGCGCTGGCGGACGAATGCCTCTGTGTGGCGCGTGACTTGATCCAGGTGCCGGTCCCGCTGTTTTTCCGCGTCGACCATCGCCCGCTTACCGTGCTTTTGCAGCAGATAAGTGTGGATCTGCTGCACCTCCAGCGAGCGGTAGATCGGCGTGGTGTCGATGAAACCACGCAAACCGTTGCTGCGGTAATGCCGGGTGCTCATCAACACCTGAGTCTCCAGCTGGCCCAGCACTTCAAAGCCCAGCGCCTCGAAATACGGGACTTTACCCACGCTGCATGTCAGTTCGGCATGGGGGTAGCGCGCAACCATTTCCGCGATCAACGCACGGGCCACGCCCTGGCGGCGATGCGATTGACGGACCGCCAGGTACGCGACGTTGCACGCCTCCCAATCCCCTTGCACCGGCAGGTACAGCAGGAAGCCGATCACCTTCTCCGGGTCATCCTCGTCGGTGGCCACCAGCAGCTCCACTTCGGTGCCCTTCTCGCCATTCAGTGCCTCCAGATACAAATGCACCTCGTAGCCGACCGCGTACTGATAGACGTTGTACAGCAGGTTGCTCGGGCCCAGACCGATCGCACTGATGTCGGTCAGGTAGTCGACCACCATTTGCAGGATCTGGCTGTTGACGCCTTCGGGGCACGGGGATTTGTAGTGGGTGATGCGGGGCATGGCGGGTGAACTCCGGCGGTAAAACACAAGTTGCCGGGCGGGTTGAGCGACCGGCGAACCGCGACATCATACCCTGTGCAAGCCTGACAAAAATTTCATCTGCCGGTGAACGGACTTTTTGCCCGTTTGGCGTCCAATTCTTCAGCTGCGTTCATTTCCCGACGCAGGCCCTGAGGAGTTGTCATGAACGTTCTGCGTTCCCTTTTGAAATGGCGAAAAGCCCTGCTGCTGGTGCCGGTGACGCTGGCCGCACTGGCCAGCTCGCCGGTATTTGCCCAACCCGAAATCATCATCCGCGAAGCGCCGCCACCGATGCGCATGGAACCGATGCCCGGTCCACGGCCCGGTTACGCCTGGGATCGCGGTCACTGGCGCTGGGAAGGTCGCGGTTATGTCTGGATGCCCGGACACTGGCAACCGGTGCGCCACCACGGCGCACGCTGGGAACCGGGCCACTGGGAGGCGCGCGGGCCGAACTGGTACTGGATTGAAGGTCACTGGGTGCGTTGATCGCGCAACCGTCTGCCAACGTTACCTACCAGGAACACCACCATGTCAAAAATCATAAAAACCTTGCTCACCGCCACGCTCGTGGCGATCACACTGTCGGGCTGCGTCGTCGAACCGGCACGCCCGCACCGGCCACCGCCTGTTGTAGAAGTCGTTCCGGCGATGCCTGCACCGGGCTACCACTGGGTCGCCGGCCATTACCGCTGGGCCGGCAACCAATGGCGCTGGGTGCCGGGGCACTGGCGGGCGTATTGAGGCCGATCACTGCGCCGGCGCAACGATCTTGAACTTGATCGCGATGTCGTTGGAAACCACGGTGTCGGCCCACTCCCCGGCACCGAGGCCAAAGGCATCGCGCTTGAGTACCAATTCACCGTCGAAGATGCCGATGCTGCTGTCGGGTTTCAGTTGCACCGGCACCTGCACTTCGCGAGTGATGCCTTTGAGGGTAAGTCGGCCGAGCAACCGATAATGGTGGTCATCAACCCGGCTGAAACGGGTCGACTCGAACACCGCCATCGGGAATTTTTCCGTGTCGAACCACGCGGGCTTCACCAGTTCGGTGTTGGCGTCTTCGCTGCCGGCATCGATGCTGGTGAGGTCGATGTGCAACGTCGTATGGGCATCGGCAAGATGTTCGGTGTCGAAGTCCAGCGTCGCGTCGAATTTGCCGAACGTGCCATACATCCGCGAGCCCATCTGGTCATAGGTGAAGCTGATCTGGCTGGCAGTGGTGTTGACCCGGGTGTACTCCACGGCCTGCACCGCCGGCGTGACGATCAGGCAACACACGGCAGCCAACAACAATCGAATCGACATGGGATGCTCCGCTGCCCGAGTGGACCTCGAATGACTTAAGCAAAGTTCCGGCGGTTATGCCACTGCGTCGGTCATCCTCACCTTCAGATAGCCGATCAACGCCTTCACCTTGGGCGATGGCAGATGCTCGCGGGCCGTGACCGCATTGAGATCCTGGGGCGGGCCGATCCACTGCGGCAGAACCCGGATCAGGCGCCCCGCCTGCATGTCCGCTTGCATGCTCTGCTCCATCGCCAGGCTCAGTCCCTCGCCTGCCAGTAACGCTTCGTGCAACAGCGCCGGGTCATTGGCAAGAATGCAGGGTTCGACGCGATAGTCTCTCAGGCGGGCCCCTTCCCGGCGCAATGGCCAGACATAACCGACATCGCGCCGCGCCTGATGCAGCGTCAACGTCTGATGCTGCAACAGCTCTTCAGGGGATTGTGGCGTGCCGTGGCGCTCGAGGTATTGCGGGGCCGCGTAAATGCCCGTGGGAAAACTGGCCAGCCGCCGGGCGATCAGGCTCGAATCCGGCAATGCACCCAGCCGCAGGGCGATATCGATCTCCTCGCCCACCAGATCCATCGGCACATGAGAGGCCAGAATCTCCAGGCGGATGTCCGGATACGCCTGACGAAACCCTGCCAGCAACGGAGCGAACCAACTGACCCCGAATGAAAAAGGCACTGTCACCCGCAACCAGCCACGAGGTC
Organism: Pseudomonas sp. KCJK9016; assembly: GCF_046231795.1. Lineage (NCBI taxonomy): Bacteria > Pseudomonadati > Pseudomonadota > Gammaproteobacteria > Pseudomonadales > Pseudomonadaceae > Pseudomonas > Pseudomonas sp. KCJK9016. Next base: position 12,692 of record NZ_JBJJMM010000046.1, read on the forward strand.
CGTCACGCAATTGATGCACCGCCCGCTCGGCGTGTTCGAGCGTATCGGCAATGGATTTGCACTGCTCGTAATACACCGCACCGGCCTCGGTCAGGCTCAACTGGCGCGTGGTGCGGCGCAGCAACTGTACGCCGATGGCCTGTTCCAGTTCGCGCACCCGGCGGCTGACCGTGGTTTTCGGCATCTGCAACGCATGGGCAGCGGCGGTGAAGCTGCCCAGACGCACCACACGGACGAAAACCAGTGTGTCGTTCAAGTCACGGATCATTTCGGGCCTGCCCTGAGAACAATCAACTGTGCCACCCATGGCACATTTCATGCCGCGATTATGGGCTAATCAGCTGATACCCTGCGACTTATTATCGGTGCTCCCTCTCGGAGTGCCATCCATGAACCTCAACGAATACGCCGAACATGACGGCATCGGTCTCGCACAACTGATTGCCACAGGCGAAGTCCACGCCAAAGAGCTGACCGCTCTGACCATCGAAGCGATACAGCAGGTCAACCCAGCGATCAACGCCGTCATCGAGCACTGGATACCGCCCGCGACCACGGGCAGCGGCCCCTTGGCCGGGGTGCCGTTTCTGATCAAGGACCTGGCGATCACCGCAGCCGGGCGACGCAATGAACTGGGCAGCCGACTCGCGCAAGGCCTGGTCGCGCAAAGCGACTCCAGTCTGATGCAACGATTCAACGCCGCCGGGCTCATCACCCTGGGCCGAACCACCACCCCGGAAATGGCCTTCAGCACCGAAACCGACTCCCTCCTGCAAGGCCCGACCCGCAATCCATGGAACCCGCGACGCTCCGCCGGGGGCTCAAGCGGTGGCGCCGGTGCGGCTGTCTCGGCGGCCATCGTGCCGATCGCCCATGCCACCGACGCCGCAGGATCGATCCGCGTTCCGGCAGCCTTCAACGGGCTGGTGGGCCTCAAGCCGACGCGTGGCCGCAGCTCTCACGGGCCACTGATGGACGAGGTGTTTGCCGGGCTCGGCGTGCAACTGGGGCTGTCGCGGACGGTGCGCGACAGCGCGGCGCTGATGGATGTGGTGCAGGGCTGTGCGCCGGGAGATCCTTATTACACCTCTGCACCGGCTGAAGGTTTTCTGGCTCAGGTCGGCCGCGATCCGGGACTCTTGCGTATAGGTTTGCTCGATGCACCGTGGAACGGGGCCAGCGTTGATCCCGAGATCAGTGCTGCCACCGCCCGTGTCGCCCGAGAGCTTGAATCCCTCGGCCATCAGGTTGAAACCGTCCGGGCACCGCTCGGCCTGTCGTGGGACGCGTTCGTCGAAGCCAACGTGCACATCTGGTGTGCCAGTCTGGTGCGCTGGATCGATCATCTCGCCACCGCTACCCGGCGGCCAGTCGACCGCAGCACCCTGGAACCGGCCACCCTCGCCTGCTACGCCTTCGGCCAGCAATCGCGCGGCACAGATTTCGCCGCCGCGCTGGAAGTGCGCAACAGTGTCGCCCGGCAGGTGGCCGCGTGGTTCGAGTCCATCGACATCCTGCTGACCCCGACCCTGCCGCGCCTGCCACAAGCCATCGGCACCTACAATCGCGGCGCCGAGTCTCTGGATGGCCTGCAATGGACGGCGCGAGTGTTCGATCACTCGCCCTTCACCCCGGTGTTCAACGTTGCGGGAACGCCGGCCATTTCCCTGCCATTGGGGATGTCGCGCAGTGGCTTGCCGATCGGTGTGCAACTGGCCGCACGCTTCGGCGCTGACGATGTTCTGCTGCGTCTGTCGGCACAACTGGAACAGGCGTTGCCGTGGCATCACCGGCGCCCGCTGATTCACGCGGGTCGCTGAAAACGAAAAGGGCCGCTTCCCAAGGAGCGGCCCTGCGTTTTCTGACGATCAGTCCTACACCAACCGCTCGATCTTCTGATGCTGCCAGACCCGTTTGTAATACAGCGTCTGCAGCGCCAGCATTCCCAGATAGGCAATCGGAAACGCCATCCAGACGCCCTGCAAACCAAACAGTCCGTCCAGCCAGTAGGCCGCCGGCAACTGCACACCGAGCACGCAGACGATCGCCACACCCACCGGCACCAGCACCGTGCCGCTGGCACGCATGATGCCGCCGATGATTGCTTGAAAGCCGAAGATCAACAGACTCCACAGCATGATGTGCAGCAAGTGCTCGGCCATCGCCCGGGTCGAGTCCTCGGTCAGGAACAACCCCAGCAGCCAGTGCGACAGCAGGTAACCGAGCACGATCAGGCCACCGGTCAGGCACACGTTGATCCACAAACCGGTGCGCAGGATCGGCCCCAGCCGCTCCAGCCGCCCGGCGCCGATCGCCTGGGCACCAAGGATCGACGCGGTGATCGCAATCGACAGCGCCGGGAACTGCACGTAGTTGACGATCTGCGTCACCGCACCATACGCCGCCGTCGCCTGTGAACCATGCTGGTTGACCAGCGCCAGAATCACCAGCTCCGACAGCGACAGCACGATCATCTGCACCCCGGTCGGCAGGCCGATGCGCAACACCTTGCCCAGGATGGCACCATCGAGCCGCAGTGCTGCGAAGAACTCACGGTCCGGCGCCAGCGGATGGCTCTTGCGGATCAGGCTCCACGCCAGCCACGCCATCGCCGCCAGCGTACCGGCCAGCCCGGCGAACGCCGCGCTCTGAATACCCAGTTGCGGCAGGCCCAGCCAACCGCGAATGAACGCCGGGGTCAGCGCCAGACCGACAACCGTCGACAGCAGCAAAGCGAGCATCGGCGACAGCGTGTCGCTCACCCCACGCAACAACTGTGTGAACAGCACGTACACCAGCACAAACGGCAACGTCCACATCATCACCCGGGCATAGGAAACCGCGTCGTCCAGCACATCCGCCGGCGTGCCCAAGCCCTGCAATGCCTGGCGCGCAAACACACTGCCAGACACCGCCGCGACCAGGCCGATCAACACGCCCAGCAGTAAAGTGGCCCCGGCGATCGCCTTCACCCTGTGCGACTCCCGTGCGCCCCATGCCTGGCCGATCAATACCCCGGCCCCGGCGCCCAGACCAATGACCAGCGCGATGAAGAAAAAGATGATCGGAAACATCCCCGACACCGCCGCCAGCGCCTGGGTGCCGAGCATCTGGCCGATGTAGATGCTGTTGACCGTGCCCGACATGGATTGCAGAAAGTTCGACAGCACCATGGGCGCGAGGAACAGCAGGTAGGTTTTCCAGAGGGGATTTTGGGCGGGGGTCTGCATCGAGCGTCCGTCTCGGTGAAAGCAATGGGGAGAGTCTAAGGTATGCACAGCCTTTCAGGTCGTACCCCTTTGCATTAAAACTTCGTAATCTCCACCCCCTGTCCAAAATGGAAGTGAACCGATCCCATGCCTCGTGTCTCGACCCTGCTGACCTCTGCCCTGTTTGCCGCTCTGGCAACGACTGCCCACGCGGCCCCGACGCCAGCCCCCGAAGCGCTGCAAAGCCTGCTGGTGACCTTGAATGAACGCCTGAACATCGCCGACCTCGTCGCCCTGACCAAATGGGACAGTGGCAAACCGATCCAGGACAGTCCCCGTGAAGCCCAGGTCATCGCCAATGCCCGAGCGCTGGCCACCGAACGCAAACTCGACCCTGAAGACGTGGCGCAATTGATCGCCGCGCAAATGGAAGCCAACAAACTGGTGCAATACGGTTTGCTCGCGAAATGGCAAACGGCTGGTGCTGCGCCGGACACGCCCCGCCCGGATCTGGGCAAACAGATTCGTCCGCGTCTGGATGAACTGCAAACCAGGCTGTTGCAGCAATACGCCGACTTCACGCCCTATCGCCACGATCCGGCCTGCACGGCGTGGCTGGCCAAGGCGCGCAACGGTCAGGCGAAGGATGCGTTGCATGAACTGGCGCTGATCCGAGCCACCGGAGAGTTGTGCATCCGGGCAACTGCCCCGTGACTCGATGCCCGGGCATCCATCGTTGGCGTCGATAGTCACCATCACGCCAATGAAGTTCTCATAAAAAATCCCGGGCGTAACATCTGCTCCATACCAACCCGACAACACCCCGGAGCACACGATCATGAAACGCCAAATCCTTCTCGGTATCGCTTTCTCGGTTCTCGCAGTCAACGCTTTTGCAGCCAAACCCGCCCACACCATGATCGCCGAAGGCGGTTCGGATCGATTGATCGAACAGCGTGTAGCTGAAGGTGGCTCGGATCGTCTGCTGGAACGCCGCGTTGCCGAAGGTGGCGCTGATCGACTGCAAGAACGCCGCGTAGCTGAAGGTGGTTCGGATCGTCTGCTGGAACGCCGTGTGGCCGAAGGTGGCGCTGACCGTCTGCTGGAACGCCGCGTTGCCGAAGGTGGCGCTGATCGACTGCAAGAACGCCGCGTAGCTGAAGGTGGTTCGGATCGTCTGCTGGAACGCCGCGTGGCCGAAGGTGGCTCGGATCGCCTGCTGGAACGCCGCGTAGCTGAAGGTGGCGCTGATCGTCTGCAAGAACGCCGCGTAGCTGAAGGTGGTTCGGATCGCCTGCTGGAACGCCGCGTAGCTGAAGGTGGTTCGGATCGCCTGCTGGAACGCCGCGTGGCCGAAGGTGGCGCTGATCGTCTGCAAGAACGCCGCGTCGCATGAGCTTGACAGCGCTTTCCCAAGACAAAGAAAAGCCCGGCCTGATCAGCCGGGCTTTTTCACATCCAACCGTCGCTTACTGAGCGGTTTTCAGCTTGATCACATCACCGGAGACCTTGGTGGTGTAACCGCTCAGGACCCATGCCCAGAACCAGTTTTCCTGAACCTGAGTGTTGATCATCGCATCGCCGCCGCGGGCCTTGATCGCCGCATCCTGGGCGCGGACGAAACGGCTGTTCTGGCGAATCGGGATAACGCCGAACAGCATCAGGCCGGTGGCGGTCGCTTCGCTGTGGCCAATCACGGTGTACTGATTGCTGTCGTAGTTACGGGTGTTCATCGGGGTGCCGGTGCAACCTGCCAGAACCACACCGAACAGTGCGGCGGCGACTACTTTGCTGAGGTATTTCACTACAAGACTCCATGGGTAAACGCCCGGGATCCATCTCTCGGGCGGCGCATACTTTACCGGAGGCAGTGGCACATCAGTATCAACCACGACATATTTCATGAAGCGTCAGGAATGCCGGCACCGCTTGGCTCTTACTCCGTGAATGACTGGAGATACGCCAGCAGATTATCGATTTTCTCCTCGTCACTCAGCCCCCAGAAGATCATCCGCGTCCCCGGTACAACGCCCTTCGGGTCCTTCAGGTACGCCGTCAGCGTTTCCCGATTCCAGGTGATGCCGGAGTTCTTCATCGCATCGGAGTACACGTAGTTCGCCGAGGTCCCCGCCGGGCGGCCGATGATGCCGTTGAGTTGCGGGCCGAATCCGGGGCGGGCGGACTCGCCGACCTGGTGGCAGCCGCCGCACAGGCGCGGGAAGATTTTGCTGCCGGCCTCGGCGTCGCCCGCCGCGAGGGCGGGAGTGCCGAGCAGGCCTGCGTTGAGGATCAGGGCGAGGGTCATTAACGCGGTGTTTTTCATCGGGAGCATCCAGATCTTCGGCGGCGCCAAGGGTAATCCTGCGGGGAGCGTTGCGCTACAGGTAAGCCGCGATCACCTGCCGGACCTTGAGCAAGGCTTGACGCAGGACAAGCCTGTCCACCGAGCCCAGCGCCAGCCGGATCGCGTGAGGCACATGAGCCGATACGGTGAACGGCTCGGCATTGGTGACCGAGATCTGCGCCTTCATCAACTCGATCACCACCTGATCGGATCGGGCATCCTCCGGCAACGGCAGCCACAGAAAATAGGAAGAGGGATGGCCGACATACGGCAGGCCTTGCAGGATTTCCGCTGCCAGCGCCTGACGGGCCTGAGCGTCATCGCGCTTTTGTGCCTCCAGCAAGGTGACGGTGCCGTCGTCGAGCCAGCCGCAGGCTATCGCGGTCATCACACCCGGCGTGTTCCAGGTGGTGGCGCGGATGATGCGTTCCAGTGCCGGCACTTTCGCAATGGGCGCTGCGATGAAACCGACGCGTAACCCGGTAGCGATATTTTTCGAAAGCCCCGAGACGTACACCGTACGCTCCGGCGCCAGATCCGCCAGCGGTGGCGGCGGCTGATCGACCAGAAAGGCGTAGGCGGCGTCTTCGATGATCGTCAGGTCATGCTTGCGGGCAATCGCCACCAAGTGTTCGCGCTGGTCCAGCGGCATCACCCAACCCAGTGGGTTGTGCAGGGTCGGCATGCAATACACGGCGCGCACCGGGCGAGTGCGACAGAGTTTTTCGAGTACCGCCAGATCCGCTCCGTGGTCGCTCACGGGGATCGCCACCACTTCAAGGTGCAACGCTTCGGCCAGCACCTTGAAACCCGAGTAGGTCAATGCGTCAGCCGCGATCACGTCGCCGGGGTTGAGCTGAGCCATCAACGTGACCGCCAGACCCTGCTGGGCGCCGTTGACGATCAACACCTGCCCGGCGTCGACACGCAGGCCTCGGGCCTGCAAGTGCCGGGCAACCGACGCCCGTTCGTGCTGGCGGCCGGCGTGGGGCTGATAACGCAACAGCGCTTCAAGATCACCCGACAACGCCAGTTGCCGCAACGCCGTACGCAGCAGCTCGGCCTGCCCCGGCAACGACGGGTAGTTGAAGTTGAGATCGATCATGCCGACGGCGATGTCTTTCTGGTCAATCCCCTGCCCCGGCAACAACGAAGTTTCCCGGACAAACGTGCCGCGCCCGGTTTCGCCGCTGACCAGCCCCATCGCCTCAAGCTCCGCATACACCCGCGACGCCGTGACCAGCGCCAGCCCTTCGCTGGCCGCCAGTTGCCGGTGGGTCGGCAAACGCGTACCAGGCAGCAAGCGACCGGCGCGGATGTCGGCGGCATAGGTATCGACGATTGTCTTGTAACGGGAACGTGGCATGTCGAGTTGTATCCATGACAATTCTTTGATTGTGCTGATTCTCGACCCTAGCATGAACCACAGGCAACCCCACTCTTGAGCGCGTGCACCATGGAACGAACTTCACACCTGAGCACCCCGGCCCTGGAAAAAACCAGCGGCTGGATCAACGGTTTCATCGGCGTCGTGATTTTCAGCGGCTCGCTGCCGGCCACGCGGCTGGCGGTGCTGGAATTGGACCCGGTATTTCTCACCGTCATCCGCGCCACGATCGCCGGGGTGTTGGCGCTGTGTCTGTTGTGGCTGTTTCGCGAACGACGTCCGGCGCGGGAGCAGTGGTTCTCTTTGTTGGTTGTGGCGTTGGGCGTGGTCGTCGGTTTCCCGTTATTGACCGCCCTCGCGCTGCAACACGTAACGTCGGCGCATTCCATTGTGTTTGTAGGATTGCTGCCGCTGGCGACGGCGATCTTCGGCGTACTGCGTGGGGGTGAACGGCCACGTCCGGTGTTCTGGATCTTTTCGGTGCTGGGCAGTTCGCTGGTGGTCGGTTTTGCGGTTTCCCAGGGACTGACCGCCTCGCCGACCGGTGATCTGTTGATGCTGGCGGCGATTCTCGCCTGCGGCCTCGGCTATGCCGAAGGCGCAAAACTGTCGCGCGCCCTCGGCGGCTGGCAAGTGATCTGCTGGGCGCTGGTGTTGTCGTTGCCGGTGATGGCCGTGGTGAGCGTATGGCTGGCGCCTGTGTCGTTCAGCGGCATCAGCGTAACGGCGTGGGCCTGTCTGGCCTATGTTTCGCTGTTCAGCATGTTGATCGGTTTTGTGTTCTGGTATCGCGGCCTGGCCCAGGGCGGGATTGCCGCAGTCGGGCAGTTGCAGTTGTTGCAGCCGTTCTTCGGTCTGGCGTTGGCGGCAACCTTGCTGCATGAGCACGTCAGCGTCGGCATGCTGGTGGTCACGCTGGGCGTGATTTTGTGCGTAGCGGGCGCGAAGAAATTCGCCCGATAGCCTTCAGTTTGCGCCGCCCTTCCACTCCCGTGGACTGAGCCCGGTCTTGCGCCGAAACGCCCGGGCCAGCGCCGAAGGGCTTTCATAACCCACCTCTTCGGCGATCAGGGCCATCGGCCGTCCCTCGCGCAGGCGTTTCTGCGCGAGGCTGATCCGCCAGCTCACCAGATAATCCACCGGTGTCTGCCCCACCACTTGCCGGAAATGCTCGGCGAAACCGGCGCGGGACAAATGTGCGCTCGCGGCCAGTTCGGCGACGGTCCAGGCCTTGGCCGGCTGGTCATGCATCAGGCTCAACGCACGGGAGATCTTCGGATCGGCCAGCCCCGCCATCATGCCCGGCTGCTGGTTGCGACTGCTGATCAGATGCCGCAGCAGCAGAATCACCAGCAACTCGAACAACCGGTCCATCACCGCTTCGCGCCCGCAATGGCCGTCGAACGCTTCCTTGAACAACCACTCCAGCGTGCTGGCCATCTCGGGAAGGTCGGCGAGTTTCAGCACCAGATAATCCGGCAGCGCCGCCGCCAGTGCATTGCCCGCGCCACCATCGAAAGTCAGCGAGGCGCATACCAGTTGCGTGTTCATCGCTTCTTCGGCAAACAATCGATGGGCAAATGGCCGGGGGAAAAAGACCAGTGTGGGTTCATTCAGAGTCAGTTCGGGGTCGTTGCCCGGTTTGAGCAGCACCTGCCCGGCCTGCAATAGATGCACATGCCCACACAGCTGATCGCCACCGTAAGCGCTGATGCCGCAAAAACTGCCACTGTGAAATGTTCCGGCATTCACGCCGAAATGGCTGAGTAACGTGGACAGGCGATCCATGGGTGACTTCTCCGGAGACAGATCTGGACGATCTGTCGCATATCCTCGACGATTTGCACCCAAAGCACCAGCCACGCTCAATAACATGACCTCCATCCCCGGCGCACTTCGCACCGGACTTTCGGAGAATCACCATGAGCCGCATTGCCCCGATCACCCTTGAAAACGCGACCGAAGCCACCCGCCCGACGCTTGAAGGCGTGCAGAAAAAAATCGGTTTCCTGCCCAACCTGTTCAAGACCCTGGCGGTTGCACCCGCTGCACTGGATGCCTACGTGCAAGCCTCCGCCACGCTGGGCAAAACATCCCTGAACGCCAAGGAAAAGGAAGCGGTGTACCTCGCCACGTCGCAGGTCAACGGCTGTGATTACTGCCTCGCGGCGCACACCTTGTTTGCCAGCAAGGCCGGGCTGGCAGCAGAAGAAATCATCGAGGCACGTCACGGTCGGCTGAATGCTTTTGCCACCCTAGCCCGGCAACTGACCGAAACCCGTGGTCACCTGAGCGATGAACAGCTCGCCGCCGCCCGCGCCGCCGGTATCGATGACAAGAAGATCATCGAGGTAATCGCCATCGTCGCCGTGCAGACCCTGACCAACTACCTCAACAACACCGCGCTGACCGATATCGATTTCCCGGCAATCGATGCCTGATCAGTGACCGGGGTCGATCTCAGTCGTGATCGACCCCGGCGCGTTTGAGCAGTTTCTTGCAGCGCTCGGACAGGTGAAACACCTGCAACTGCTTGCCGGCCCTGGCGTAGCGTTCGCGCAGGGTTTTCAGCGCGGCGATGGCCGAGTAGTCGACAAAGCTCAGGTGCCGGCAGTCCAGCGTCACCCGCTGCGGATCGTTGGCCGGGTCGAATTGATTGAGGAACGGCGTGGTCGAGGCGAAGAACAGCGTGCCGTGCAAGCGATAGAGCTTGCTGCCGTCGGCCTCCAGATGTTCATCGGCGTACAACTCACGCGCTTGCTGCCAGGCGAAATTCAGTGCGGCGATGATGATCCCGCACAGCACCGCCGTGGCCAGATCGGTGAATACCGTGATGGTGGTCACCGCGATGATCACCAGCACGTCGTTGAGCGGCACTTTGTTCAGCACCCGCAATGAGGCCCAGGCGAAGGTCTGCTGCGACACCACAAACATCACACCCACCAGCGCCGCCAATGGAATGCGCTCGATCATCGGCGAAAGAAACAGAATGAACAGCAGGATCAGCACGCCTGCCACCGCCCCGGACAACCGTCCGCGCCCGCCGGAGCTGAGGTTGATCACGGTCTGGCCGATCATCGCGCAACCGCCCATGCCGCCGAATGCGCCGGACACCATGTTTGCCGCCCCCAGCGCCACGCATTCGCGATCCGGGTAGCCACGGGTTTCGGTGATTTCGTCGGTGAGGTTGAGGGTCAGCAAGGTTTCCAGCAGCCCGACCAGCGCCATCAGAATCGCGTAAGGCGCGATGATGCGCAGGGTTTCGAGGTTGTACGGGATGTCCGGCAAAGCGAACGTCGGCAGACCGCCGGCAATGTGCGCCATGTCGCCAAGGGTGCGGGTCGGCAGGCCGAGCAGATAGACCAGCGCGCCAACGCCAAGGATCGCCACCAGTGCCGGCGGCACGGCGCGGGTCAGGCGTGGCAGGATATAAACGATGGCCATCGTCAGCAGAACCAACCCGGCCATCAGGTACAACGGTGTGCCGCTGAGCCACTGTTCGCCGCTCTTGAAATGCTCCAGTTGCGCCAGCGCAATGATGATCGCCAGGCCATTGACGAACCCGAGCATCACCGGATGCGGCACCATGCGCACCAGTTTGCCCAGGCGCAACAGCCCGAACGCCATCATGATCAAGCCGCCGAGCAACACCGTCGCCAGCAGGTACTGCACGCCGTGCTGCACCACCAGCGCGACGATCACCACCGCCATCGAACCGGCCGCCCCGGAAATCATGCCCGGGCGACCGCCGAACAGCGCGGTCAGCGTGCAAATGATAAAGGCGCCGTACAGGCCCGTCAGCGGATTGAGGTGAGCCACCAGCGCAAACGCAATGCACTCGGGCAACAGGGCAAACGAGGTGGTGAGTCCGGCCAGGACATCGGCGCGCAGACGATTCGGTTTCATGGTTTACCTGACAGAGCGGCCGACAATCGCGACCGCATGCATTTACGCAAAAAAGCGCCGCGGAAAAAGAGGGTGCGGATGTTACGCAAATGCCCGGGCACGGGCCAGCGATCGCTGACAGGGACGATCTGACGCTCTATGCTTGCGCGCTTCGATAAATCTTCGGGTTTGCGCATGTCCTCTCTTTCCGCCCGCGAAGTCTGCCAGCGCTTGCGTGATGCCGCGTTGGAGGTCAGCCCGTTGCGACGCACAGCGGACGTAGCCGGCGCTGGTCAGTTATCCGTCGAAATCGACGGCTGGCATCTGCTGCTCGATTTCGACGGACAACGCCTGCACCACTGCCTGCAGTGCCGCAGCCCGGAAGCTCGTGTGTGGACATTCAACACGACTCAACGTTTCGGCACCGACCCGGTCAGCCTGCTCAGCACCTGGGAACTGGCGCAAATCGAACGATTACTGACCCGGGCCGACTGACCGGATCAGCCCTGTCGCAGGTCCAAGTTGTAGGTGTAATAGCCTGTGTCCCGCACCCAGCCAAGGGATTCGTACAAACCCTGGGCCGTGAAATTGTCGGTCGCGGTTTCCAGCACCAGCCCCTTGGCGCCGGTTTCTACGGCGAAGTCGCGCGCGGTGTTCATCAGCAATCGTCCGACGCCACGGCCTCGGGCGGCGGGCGTGGTGAACAGGTCGCTGAGCAACCAGGTGCGGTGAGCGTCTATCGATGAAAACGTCGGGTACAGCTGCACGAATCCCAGTGCTTCGCCGCTTTCGTCCTTGACCAGAAAAATCGTCGATTCGTTGCCCGCCATGCGCTCGGCAATGAACGCTCGCGATTGGGCCAGATTCGACGGCTGACCATAGAAGCCGCGATAGCCATCGAACAGCCTCGCCACTGCATCCAGATGTTGCGCACTGGCGCGTATCGCCTGAAGACTCATGTTTCCTCCCCCTGCCCCCATCTAATGATTGCACCAGCATAGCGCTGTCCATTGAGTGTGCTGGCTTAATCGCTATATAGTTTTGTATATTGCGAACCCGAAATCGCCAGACTTTCAACGCCTTCCATGAGCAGCATCCGCGAACGCAACCAGCACCAAATTCTCAAGGCCGCCAGCGAAGAGTTTGCCGCCAACGGCTTCGACGCAACCCAGACCCGCGACATCGCCGCCCGCGCCGGTGTGCCCAAGGCCAATCTCTATTACTACTTCCAGAGCAAGGAAAACCTCTACGGCAAAGTGCTGCTCGGCTTCGTCGAACCGCTGCTGGAAGCCTCGGCGGTGCTGCGCGAAAGTGACGACCCGCTGATCGGCCTGCGCGCCTACGTCGCCGCCCGCATCCGCATTGCCCGCGAACATCCGGCGATTGCCAAGGTGTTCAGTGGCGAATTATTGCTGGGCGGTCGCCAGTTACCGGACGAATGCCGCGACCTGCTGCACGCCGAAGCCCGGCGCAATGTCGAATGCCTGCGCAGCTGGATCGAACGCGGTTTGCTGGCCCCGGTGGATCCCGAGCATTTGATGCTGTTTATCTGGTCGGCGACGCGCACCTATACCAATATCGGCTGGCAGATGGGGCGCATCACCGGGCGTGAGGTGCCGCAGAATGAGGATTATGAAAGGGCGGCGGATACCATTACGCGGCTGGTGCTGGGCGGTGTGGTATCCGAGCCGGTGAGTGACGTTCGCAGGTTGATGCTTGCGACTTGAGCGGCTGAGTCAGGGCATGATGTCCAGAGGTAGTGCGCGGTCACCTTCCATCCGCTCGTACCATGCCTGGAACTGAGCAGGCAGGCGCTTTTTCCATTCCGGTACGTTGGTGTAATAACGGGCTCGAGTGTCTCCCCCTTTCTCAGGCACCAGCATCAGCACCCAGAAACGGTTACTGGCCGCACGCATCAGAATGGCCGCGTTCATATTGCCCAGTCCGCGCACCCACATCTCGATGACCTCGGCATCAGGCACATCAACCGCCGGGTCGCCGACGGTCATGGTACTCGTACGGTCCACCAGCTTCTGATAATCACCCTTGAGCAATTTATGCAACGCCTGATCCTCTTGCTGCGTACGAGCAAGTCCAACGCTGAGCAAGTTGTAATTCATCGAAAGTGGTTTATCAGACGCCACATAACGACCTGAGTAAAAGACACCCATACCACCGCCGCAATCAACGTCATCGCCATTCTGCGTGACGTCCAGAACACCATTGATAGCTCGAAAAACAAGCGTGCAACTACCCTCTTCGAAACGAGCCTCACCACCGCTCAACACAGCAATGCCTTCCAGATCACCAGAGTTGGCGCCCTCCTGTGCCGAAACCTCAAAGCGGATGTGTGTGGCGTCCTGACGCTTGATGATCACTTCAGATCCCGAGTTCACTCCGTGAGGAATCAAATGCCATGTGGAATCCCAGTTGAACGCTCTGGCCGCATATTGCAGCTCAGTCAGGCGCATCAGATATTCACGACGCAAGCACGCCGGTTCAGCGCCACAAAGGCTGCGGTTCTTCAACCATGCTCTTTGATCGGCCTTGAGCGCTTTCGGATCCGCAACCTTCGTCAGCGTTGTCGTCCAGAGCTTCCCGAGTTTCTCATCAAGACTCGAGGTATACGGATCCGCACAAATGGTTTTTTCAACCGGAATGGAAGCGCCGGCGCAGTCGAAACTGGCAGCGTGGGAGTTGGCAGCAAAAACGAGGGGCGTCAGCAGCAAGGCGTGACGGAGATTGAAAGCGAGCATCGACAGATTCCATTCTTGAGGCGGCGGCAGTATGCCGGGCCCGGGCTGTCGATGCTCCGGATTTTTCACTGGTTGTGAACAGACAACTGTAATCCCCTGTGGGAGCGAGCCTGCTCGCGAAAAGGGCGTATCAGCCAGCGTATTTTCAGCTGGCACACCGCATTCGCGAGCAGGCTCGCTCCCACAGGGACGGTGATCAGAATGCTATCTCGGCCGCTGGCTTCACATCGATCCGCGCCACCGAACCGGTCAGGTGCGCCCAGTCCTTGTTGTGTTCGGCGATGATGTCTTCGGCGCTCATGTTGCCGTTATCGACGGTGGAATGAGCGTCGGCCGCCAGTTCCACGTCGTAGCCCAACTGGTGGGCCTGGCGCACGGTGGCGTTGACGCAGTAATCGGTTTGCAGGCCGCAGATCACCAGGCGATCGAAATCTTCCCGGGGGATCAGTTTCTGCAGGTTGGTCTGGTAGAACGAGTCGTTGGCGGTCTTGTCGACGCGCAGGTCACTCGGCGCGGTGTTCAGGCCATCGGCCAGTTGCCAGCCCTCGGCACCGCGGGCAAGCGGGCTGTCCTTTTCGTTATGCTGGATCAGCACGACCGTCACGCCAGCTTTGCGCGCCCGGGCGCTGAGTCCGTTGATGGTGTCGATCACGCGGGAGATGTCGTGGCATTCGTACTCGCCCGTGCACAGGGCGCGCTGGACATCGATGATCAGTAATGCGGTGGTCATGGTGAGCCTTCCTTGATCGGTCCTTGAGACAGGGGCGGACGTGTGCCCGCCCCCTTTTTACCTTTCTCAGTAACCCAAAGACAACCCGGTGTTGCGCCGTGGATCATTGGCGCCGTAGAAGCGATTCTTGCCGACCGGTTTGCCACCCAGCGACGGCGCGCCGACCAGAATCGCGGCGATGTGGTTGGGATCCTGCGGCCCCGTAAACTTGTGGCCCCAGCTCTCAAGAATTTTCTTCGTGTCGGGGCTGGCGGCGTAGTCCTCAAGATTGGTCTGCTCCGGCATCCACTGCTGGTGGAAGCGCGGCGCATCGACCGCTTCCTGCAGGCCCATGCCGTAATCGATGACATTGAGCATGGTCAGCAGGGTCGCGGTGATGATGCGACTGCCGCCCGGCGTGCCGACCACCATCACTACCTTGCCGTCCTTGGTGACGATGGTCGGGCTCATCGACGACAGCGGCGCCTTGCCGGGGGCGATGGCGTTGGCTTCACCCTGCACCAGGCCGTACATGTTCGGCACGCCGACCTTGGAGGTGAAGTCGTCCATTTCATCGTTGAGGATCACTCCGGTCTTGCTCGCCATCACGCCCGCGCCGAACCAGTCGTTGAGGGTGTAAGTGACGGACACCGCGTTGCCCCACTTGTCGACGATCGAGTAGTGCGTGGTGTTGCTGCCTTCGTGAGGCGCAACGCCAGGTTTCAACTCAGCCGAGACACCCGCCTTCTGTGGCTGGATCGCGTTGCGCAGTTTCGTCGCGTAGTTCTTGTCCAGCAGGTGCTCGATCGGATTCTTCACGAAATCCGGGTCGCCCAGATAGCTGTTGCGATCCACGTAGGCATGGCGCATCGCTTCGATCTGGTAGTGCATGCCCTGAGCCGAATGGAAGCCCAGATCCTTCATCGGGTAGCCTTCGAGGATGTTCATGATCTGGCAGATCACCACCCCGCCGGAACTGGGCGGCGGCGCCGACACCACGTGGTAGCCGCGATAGTCGCACTCCACCGGGGCCAGTTCGCGAGTCTTGTATTTGTCGAGATCGGCCTGGGTGATGATGCCCTTGTTGGCCTGGCTGGACGTGACGATGGCATCGGCTACCCAGCCTTTATAGAAGCCGTCGGCGCCTTTTTCGGAAATGGTGCGCAAAGTCTTGCCCAGGTCTTTCTGCACCAGCTTCTGCCCGACCTGCATCGGCTCGCCGTTGTGGAGGAAGATCGAGCCGGAATCTTTCATGTCCTTCTTGAACACGTCGGTGGCGTAGTCCAGCAGATCGACGTCGCCCTGCTCCAGTTCGAAACCTTCTTCCGCCAGTTTGATCGCCGGGGCGATCATGTCCTTGCGCGGTTTGGTGCCGTACTTGCTCAGCGCCAGCTCCATGCCCGACACGGTGCCCGGAACACCAACGGCGAGGTGACCACGGGTGCTCAGATCAGGAATGACGTTGCCATCCTTGTCGAGGTACATGTTGGCCGTCGCGGCCAGCGGAGCTTTTTCCCGGAAGTCGAGGAAGGTCTTGCGTCCGTCCGCCAGTTGAATGGTCATGAAACCACCACCACCGAGGTTGCCCGCCGCCGGATAAACCACCGCCAGCGCATAACCCACGGCGACCGCCGCATCCACCGCGTTGCCGCCACTTTTCAAGACGTCCACACCCACGTGGGTGGCCAGATGCTGGGCGGTGACCACCATGCCGTTTTCGGCGGCGACCGGAGCAACCGAAGCCGCATGGGCCATGAGGCAACTGAGCGTCAATGAGGTCGCAATCAGCGATTTGGCAAAAGGTTCGTACTTCATGAGTCGGTCTCTTCTTTTTATAAGTAGGGAAAGCGCTTCAAGAGCATCAGCCAGTATGGTCGCGATTGCGGTTTGCGCCTCCCCGATCCGGCAGTATGCTGGGCCCTGTTGCCGACCTGACCCGGAGTTTTTCCCATGGCTTACACGTTCATTACCGTGCCCTCGCCCGTCGGCGAGTTGAAGCTGGTCGCGAACGGTTCACGACTGGCCGCCATCCTCTGGGAAAACGACAAACCGAACCGGGTGCGCCTCGGACCGATGAACGAGGCTCCTGACCATCCGGTGTTGATGAAAACCGCGCGACAGCTGGAAGAGTATTTTGCAGGAACGCGAAGTGAGTTCGATCTGGAGCTGGACTTTACCGGCACCGAGTTTCAGAAAAAGGTCTGGGCCGCGTTACTCACCATTCCGTTCGGCCAGACCCGCACCTACAGCCAGATTGCCGAACAGATCGGCCACCCAAGCGCAGTGCGTGCCGTCGGCGCGGCGAACGGGAAAAACCCTATTTCGATCATCGCGCCCTGCCACCGGGTGATCGGAGCCTCGGGAAAACTGACCGGATTTGCCGGAGGCCTGGAGGCCAAGGAGCGCCTGCTGACTCTGGAAGGAGGCCAGCGGTCAGACATCGGCAAAACCGGTGAGCTTTTTTAAGCGTCGAAGAAATTGTTCATGGCGGCATACTGCAGCAGCATGATGGTCTTGGCATCGCAGATCTCGCCACGATGGAATGCCGCCAACGCTTCGTCAAAACGCCATTCCAGCACGTCCAGCTCTTCGGTTTCCTCTTCCAGGCCACCTCCGGCGCTGACCTTGGATGCCGCGTCGTATTCGGCAACGAAAAAATGCAGCTTCTCGGTCACCGAACCCGGGCTCATGTAAGCCTCGAACACCTTCTTCACGTCGTGCACGCGATAACCGGTTTCTTCCTCGGCCTCGTCGCGGATGCGCTGCTCCGGTGCTGCACCTTCCAGCAGCCCGGCCGCGACCTCGATCAGCAGACCGTCATGACCGTTGACGAATACCGGCAACCGGAATTGGCGAGTCAGCACCACCGTGCGCTTCTCACGGTTGAACAACAGAATCGCCGCACCGTTGCCGCGGTCATACACTTCACGGGTCTGACGTTGCCATTCACCGTTGTTGCGCAGGTAATCAAAGGTGATTTTCTTCAGCAGGTACCAGTCGTGGGACAACACCTGAGTGTCGACGATGTTGACCCGCTCGGCTGTGTTGGACATGACGCACGATCCTTTTTTGTCATCGATATCGGTGGTGACATGGTAGGCGAAAGGTTTGCTCGACGAACAGCACCTGGCTGATACCTGAACATTGCCAAACGCATTTGACGAAAAGCCCTACAGACATCACCTACTCGCCTGACTTCTTTCCCGTTTGATCCCCCGCACAGTTGCTCGCCTCTTCATTGACGCGCGAGTGATTGCCAATGCTTCCATCCGACCGGCTCCTGACCCTGAACAACAGCATCGGATTGCTGGTGGTCGCTGCGCTGAATCCCGACCAGCCCGATGTCGAAACCCTGTTTCGGGATTTCCGCCTCTGCCTCAACGACTATGACCGCTGGGCCGAGCAGTTCTGGACCGGAACCGCACTGGATGTCGAGCAGGTGTTCAAGGTCGGCAACGATGTCCAGCTCAGTGCGCCGGTTGGCATTCGAAAACCCGTCAGCCGTTCCGTCGTCATCTGCCCCGCTACCGGGCCCCTGACGCTGGTGCACATGTTCGAAGCCGCGCGGTTCGTGCCGATCGGCGATACCCCCGTCACCCTGGAACCGGTCATTGCCGACGTCGACGGAGTGCTGGAATTCGGCGAACCGCAGCATCACACCATCGGCCCCAGCGGCATTCTCGAGGTCGACAACTGCGACCGGGGCCAGCGTTATCGCATCACCTTCTTTCCCGATGTTTCCGCTTCACATGTCCGGACGCTGTACGCCTCCTATCAGGGGCTCATTGACGGTCTCGAAGGCTGGCTGCGCGAAGAATGGAACGGCTTTGAGCCGCAATGGACCGAGTTTTCCCGCGCTGGTTTCCTGAAGCGTTACGGTCAGTTGCAGCAGGCTGACTGGCGGGGGTTCGAAACGGCGCTCAATGCCGTCTGGGACGACGTGAAACAGTTGTTCGCCCTGCTCGCCGACTGGCAAGCCAACAGCGAAAAACTTCTGCAATACCTGTCCGCCGCCGAGCTGGAGGCCTTGCTTCAGGCCTCCTCCGAGGCCATCGCCAATGGCCTGCTGATGCTCAGCGACGAGCCGTTGCTGTTCATCCATCTGGCGGCGTTCACCAGTTGGCTGAAGATGCTGCCGCCGCAGTACGCGGCCGAGGTGGTGGCTGAAGTCCGGGCGGAGTTGCTGGTCAGTTTCCTGTTGATGTGCGTATCGGGCGGCATGGGTGTGCCGCTGCGCCTGAGCGCCAAGGTACTCGGCAAGGTCAAGTCGCCGCGTGCCCGGGAATGGCTGGCGGCGTCGGCGTTGCGGTTGGCGGAACTGACTTCGGCGCCCGACCTGACCCGGCATGCAAGCGCATTGAAACCGCTGATGGTCAATGCGCGACAGGCACCGTTGCGACCGACTCCGGCTGTTCCGCTGGAGATTCGCACGGCGGATGCGCAGGTGCTGACGGTACCCAATCCAGCGGCCATTGCGCGTCACAAGTCCCAAGGTTCGACGCGAATGGAGCGACATGAGCCTCGCGACGATGCGTCGGC
>NZ_JBJJMM010000047.1:0-29325 GCF_046231795.1 Pseudomonas sp. KCJK9016
ACCTTCGTGTCATGCAGGGCTTTGTCGTCGACGCTGAACACATCGCGATCGAGCACGATGAAATCGGCCTGTTTGCCGGGGCTCAGTGAGCCGATCTGTTTTTCCAGACCGATCGTTCGCGCCGCGTTGACGGTATAGGCGTAGAACATAGTTTCGCGGTCCAGGCGTTCGTCGGCGTTGAGCACGCCCAGCGGGCCGGTGCGGGTAATGGCCTGGGCGATGGCGTTGAACGGGTTCGGCGAGGACACCGGCCAGTCGCTGGCGCCGGCAATCGTCGCGCCTTGCTTGAGCAGCGAGTGCGCCGGGTATTGATAACGAAAGGCGAGGGCGCTGACGTAGGGCTTGATCATGTCAGTGGTGTAGTCATCGGCGCTGGCCCACAGCAGTTGCATCGAGGCAATCACGTTCAGCGGCTTGAAGCGGGCGAACTCCTTGGGATTGACCATTTGCAGGTGGGTGATCGAGTGTGTCACGCCGCTCTGCCGGTCCTTGCGCGCCTGGGCAATGCCATTCAGTGATTCGCGCACCGCGCGGTCGCCGATGGCGTGGATGTGCACCAGCCAGCCACGCTGATCGATGGCGCTGACCAGCTCGCCGAAGTGCTGCGGATCGATCAGCAACTCGCCCTGTTTGTGCGAGTTGCTGTAGGGGTCGATCATCGCCGCGCTCTGGGCCGGGTATTCGATCACACCATCGGCGAAAATCTTGATCCCCGGCAGCGTCAGATTGGGAATGCCCTGAAACTGCCGGCGTACCTTGTCGAGGGTGTCGAGATCGGCCGGGATGCTTTTCGGGTTGGCCACCAGCAGCGCGGCGACGTGGGCGGTCATGCCGCCGCTGTCCGACAGGGCCTTGTAGGCTGGCAATACGCCGACGGTTTTTTCGGTGGGCTTGAGCGCGAACACCGGCTCGCCCGGTGCGGCATTGGCGGCGGGATCCATCCACGCGGTGATGCCGAGGCTGTTGTTGAAACGCAACGCCGATTGCGCCGCCTTGAGCATGTCGGTGGAGCTCGGCACCGGCATTTTCGAGGCTACCCGATCCCAACCGGCATCGACCACAAAGCCGTTCGGCTCACCATTGGGGAGCTTGCCGATGGTGTCTTTTTCCGCATCAGGCAGGGTTTTCAGCAGCGCGGCATCGATCCCCGCACGTTTGAGCATGACGTTGTTGGCCCATGCGGTGTGGTGATCGCTGCCGGTAAACACCACCGGCACGTCGGCCCATTCGCCGTGGTTGAAGATCTTGCCCAGCGCTTCAGCTTTGGCCCAGTATGCCGAACTCATGCCGGCCACGCTCAACACATCGGCATGCCGGGCCTTGCCGTCGTCCCGCCAGCCGCGCAGGCGTTTTTCCAGTTCGTCGAGTTCGACCACCTCGTCTTCCATGTTCGCCGAGAGCATTTCCAGTCCGCCGAAAATCGCGTGGGAATGGCTGTCGATCAAGCCGGGCATCATGGCCTTGCCTTGAAGATCGATTACTTGGGTGCCGGGTTCGATCAAGGCTTTGATCTGCGCATCGGTGCCGACTTTCAGCACCTTGCCGTTCTCCACGGCCAGTGCCTGAACCTGCGGTTGAGTGCGGTCGGCGGTGAAAATCTTGCCATTGAGCAGCACCAGATCGGTAGCTGCCATGGCTTCCATCGAGGCAAAACTCACCGCGGCGATCAACAGGTTTTTGCTGAAAAGCGGGATGAATCTTTTCATTGAACATTTCCTTGTTATTGCGTCTGATGGCCAGATTAGTGGCTGCCAACGCCCGACAGAACGCCTCCCTCACGAAAAACGTTTTTGCCTGAATGGAAAAAGCATGGACAAGCTGGGTGCATTGAAAATGTTCGTGGTCACCGCGCAGCTCGGCAGTTTCAGCCGCGCTGCCGAGCAACTGGGCAAGACCCCGTCGGCCCTGACCAAAGCGGTCAATCATCTGGAATCCGAACTCGGCGCGCGGCTGTTCGAGCGCAGCACGCGGCGGATTCTGCTGACGGAAATTGGCCGGCTCTACCTGGAAACTGCCAGGCAGGTGCTGCAACGGCTGGACGAGGCCGGTGAAGAAATCGAGCAGTTGCAGCACGGCCTGCGCGGCAGCCTGAAAATCACGGCACCGCTGGCGTACGGGCGGGCTTTTCTCGATCAGGTGTGTGACGGCTTTTTGCAGCAATACCCACAGATCAGCCTGCAAGTGGATTTGTGCGACGAGTTCGTCAATCTGCTGGAAAGCGGCTACGACCTGGCGCTGCGCGAGGGCCATGACGATTTGCCGGGGCTGATTGCCCGGGTGATCGGCAGCAATCGTCTGGCGCTGTGCGGCAGCCCCGGATACCTGGCGCGCAAGGGCTTGCCGGTCACGCCGCAAACCCTCGATCAACATGAATGGCTGCTGTATCGGCATCCGTTGCTCAGCCGCGATTTCTGGTGGGCCGAGCGCGACGGTCAGCGCCTGAGCCTGGCGCAACCGGCGGCACCGCGGTTGCGCAGCGACAATTACGACCTGCTGCTGGCCAGTGCCCTGGCCGGACGCGGTCTGCTGCATACACCGCTGTGGAGTGCCGCGCCGTACATCGCCGATGGACGACTGGTGCGGGTCATGGCCGATTACGAGATCGATCCGGACAGCTTCGGCCCGCACATACTGGCCGTGTACCCCAGCCATCGGCGGGCGACGGCCAAGGTCGTGGCGTTCATTGATTACATTTCAGAGTTTCTCGCCGAACGCGGTTTGAACTGACGGAGAGATCGTTCCCACGCAGAGCGTGGGAACGATCATCCGTGAGGGGTTCTGGCGGAGCGCGGTTTGAGCTGACTGGCGGTGCTTGTCAGGAAATTCCCACAAGAGTACAAATGTACTCCATGACGACTCTGACTCCCCGCCGTACCGCCATCCTGACCTTCATCCGCGAACGCATCGCCGAACACGGTCAGCCCCCAAGCCTCGCTGAAATCAGCGAGGCTTTTGGTTTTGCCTCCCGCAGCGTGGCGCGCAAGCATGTGCTGGCGCTCACCGAAGCCGGGTTCATCGAGGTCAATCCGCATCAGGCCCGGGGCATTCGTTTGCTCGGGCAGCCGGCGCGGCCGGAGCTGCTCGATGTGCCGGTGCTCGGCCGGGTGGCTGCCGGTGCGCCCATCGGCGCCGATGCCGACATTCACAATCGGTTGATGCTCGACCCGGCGCTGTTCTCCCGCACGCCCGACTACATGCTGCGGGTGCAGGGCGACTCGATGATCGAGGACGGCATTCTCGACGGCGATCTGGTCGGCGTGCGGCGCAATCCCGAAGCGCTCAACGGCCAGATCGTGGTGGCGCGGCTCGACGGCGAGGTCACCATCAAACGCTTCGAGCGGGTCGGCGATGAGGTTCGCCTGTTGCCGCGCAACCCGGCGTACCAGCCGATTGTGGTACGTGACGATCAGGACCTGGCCATCGAAGGCGTGTTCTGCGGTCTGGTGAGGCAAGGCTGATGGGTGCCGTCGTTGCGCTGGATACGCTGTTCAATGGCGGTCAGGTCTGGAAGGGCCGGCCTGCGCCACCGGCCGCCAGCCCGCAACCCACCGGGCACGCGGCGCTGGATGCGGCCTTGCCCAGTGGTGGCTGGCCGGAGGCGGCGCTGAGCGAAATCCTTCTGGCCGGGCCGGGGGTGGGCGAGCTGCAACTGGTGTGGCCGACCCTGGCGCGGTTGTCGGCGGCGGGCGAGCGCATCGTGCTGGTGGCGCCGCCGTTCGTGCCGTACCCGCAGGCCTGGGCCAATGCCGGGGTTGATTTGCGCCAGTTGTCGGTGATCCGGGCCAGCGAGCGCGATGCCTTGTGGGCGGCGGAACAATGCCTGCGTTCGGGCAGTTGCGGCGCGGTGCTGTGCTGGCCGCACAAGGCCGATGACCGTGCCTTGCGCCGTTTGCAGGTGGCGGCGGAAACCGGCCAGACGCTGGCGTTCGCCTGGCGTCCCTTGAGCGAGGCGGTGAATCCGTCGCCAGCCGCGCTGCGCATTGCCATCGATGCGCGTCCGGCGCAGTTGCGTGTACTCAAGTGCCGGGGCGGCCTGGCGCGTACCGCCCCGATTGCCTTTGCCGTGGGGCATTGAGGTCACCATGCGCTGGGTTTGTATTCTGTTCCCGCAATTGGCCCTCGACGCCGTGCTGCGTCAGCGTCCCGATCCCGAGCAACCCCTGGCGCTGCTCAGTGGCCCGGCCCAGCGCCGGGTGCTGCAGGCGGTCAATCCGGCGGCGCGGGCACTGGGTTTGCGTCCGGGGCAGTCGATGACCGCCGCACAGGCCTTGAGCAAAGGCTTTGCCACCGTCGATTACGACATGGCGGAGGTCGGGCACTGGCAGCAGTTTCTCGCCGCCTGGGCCTATCGCTTCAGCGCTCAGGTCAGCGTGCATTACCCGCGCACCGTGGTGTTCGAGATCGAATCGAGCCTCGGGCTGTTCGGTTCCTGGGCGCAGTTCGAGGCACGTTTGCGCACGGAACTGACGGAGCTGGGGTTTCGTCATCGCATCGTCGCCGCGCCCAACCCGGTGGCGGCGCGGATATTGGCCAACGCCTATGACGGATTGGTGGTGCCCGACGGTGAAGCCCTGCGCCATCACCTCGGGCAGTTGCCGGTCGACCGCATCGGGCTGGAGCCGGGCGTGGCCACGGCGTTGTCGCGCATGGGGCTGCGTCACCTCCATCAGGTACAGAGCCTGCCGCGCCAGGCGCTGGCCCGGCGTTTCGAGGCGCCGGTGCTCAAGCATCTGGACACGCTGTTCGGCGCACGACCACTGGCGCTGGCGTTCTACCTGCCGCCGGATCGCTTCGATGTGCGCATCGAGCTCAATTTCGACGTGCAGTCCCATCAGGCGCTGCTGTTTCCGTTGCGTCGCCTGACCGCCGATCTGTCGGCGTTCCTGTGCGGGCGCGACAGTGGCGTGCAACGCTTCGATCTGCACCTGGAACATGCGGGGCTGCCGGACACGCTGATCAAGGTCGGCCTGCTCAGCGTCGAGCGCGACCCGGCGATGCTCTTCGAGCTGGCCCGTGGCCGGCTGGAGCAGGTGCAGGTCGAGGCCCCGGTGCGCGGTTTTCGCCTGCGTGCCGAGGACTTGCCGAGTTTCGTGCCGCAGTTTCAGGAGCTGTTCGACGAGCGTCCGCAGCAGACCTTGCCCTGGGAGCAATTGCGCGAACGCCTGCGGGCACGGCTGGGGGATGACGCGGTGCAGGGCCTGCGCTTCCAGGCCGATCATCGCCCTGAGTGCGCGTGGCAGAACGCCGATGACAAACAGCGTTGCCCTGCGTTGCCGGGTGTGCAGCGCCCGGGCTGGTTGCTGGGCGAGCCGCAGGCCGTGCCCGAAGGTTCGGCGCGCATCCTCATGGGGCCGGAACGCATCGAGTCCGGCTGGTGGGACGGCGACGACGTGCGCCGCGACTATTACCTGATCCAGAACCGTGCCGGCCAGCAAGGCTGGGCGTACCGGGCGGTGGGTGAGGGCGGCCCGTTGTGGCTGCAGGGCTGGTTCGCGTGAATCAGGGTTATGCCGAGCTGCATTGCCTGTCGAACTTCAGCTTCCAGCGCGGCGCGTCCAGTGCGCTGGAGCTGTTTCAGCGTGCAAAAAAGCACGGCTATCAGGCGCTGGCGATCACCGATGAATGCACGCTTGCCGGAATCGTCCGGGCCTGGCAGGCAGCGAAGTCGGTTGAGTTGCCACTGATCATCGGCAGCGAGTTCCGCCTCGAGAACGGCCCGAAACTGGTGTTGCTGGCAGAGAACATCGAAGGTTATCAGGCACTGTGCGGCTTGATCACCCAAGCCCGACGGCGCACGCAGAAAGGCCAGTATCAAGTGCTGCGCGAGGATTTCAGCGAGCCGTTGCCGGGGTTGCTGGTGCTGTGGGTGCCGGATACGGTCGATGACGTGGAAGAAGGCCGCTGGCTGAAACAGACCTTCGGCGAATCTTTATGGCTGGCGGTGCAGTTGCATCGCGGGCAGAACGATCAGCAACGGCTGGCGGCACTGCTGAGTCTGGCGGACGAGCTGCAAGTGCCAGCGGTGGCCAGTGGCGATGTGCACATGCACGCCCGTGGTCGGCGGGCCTTGCAGGACACCATGACCGCGATCCGCCATCACGTCCCGGTGGCCGAGGCCGGGTTGCGTCTGCACCCCAACGGCGAGCGGCATTTGCGCAGCCTTGATGTGTTGCGCGAGTTGTATCCGCAGACCTTGCTGGACGAATCGGTGAAACTGGCCCGGCGCTGCACCTTCGATTTGAGCCAATTGCGTTATCAGTATCCGAAAGAGCTGGTGCCCGATGGACACTCGGGTCGTTCCTGGCTGCGACAGTTGACTAAACAGGGCATTGCCTGGCGCTGGAAAAACGGCGCGCCCTTCAAGGTGCTGAGGCAGATCAACAAGGAACTGAAGCTGATCGCCGAACTCGGCTACGAAAGCTACTTCCTCACCGTGTACGACGTGGTGCGCTTCGCTCGTGAGCAGAAGATCCTCTGCCAGGGGCGGGGCTCGGCGGCCAACTCGGCGGTGTGTTTTGCCCTGGGCATCACCGAGATCGATCCGGATCGCACCACGCTGCTGTTCGAGCGGTTCATGTCGAAGGAGCGCAACGAGCCGCCGGACATCGACGTGGATTTCGAGCACGAGCGCCGGGAAGAGGTCCTGCAATATGTATTTCGTCGTTATGGCCGCCGTCGTGCGGCGCTGACGGCGGTGGTCAGCACCTATCACGCGACCGGCGCGATCCGCGATGTGGCCAAGGCCCTCGGATTGCCGCCTGACCAGATCAATGCACTGGCCGATTGCTGCGGCCACTGGAGCGATGAAACACCGCCCGTGGAACGCCTGCGTGAAAACGGCTTCGATCCGGACAGCCCGATCCTGCACCGGGTGCTGAGCCTGACCGGGCAACTGATCGGTTTTCCCCGGCATCTGTCGCAGCATCCAGGCGGTTTCGTGATTTCCGAGCAACCGCTGGACACCCTGGTGCCGGTGGAAAACGCCGCCATGGCCGACCGCACCATCATCCAGTGGGACAAGGACGACCTCGACGCCGTCGGGCTGCTCAAGGTGGATATCCTCGCCCTCGGCATGCTCAGCGCGATTCGTCGCTGTTTCGATCTGCTGCGCCGTCATCGTCATCAGGATCTGAGCCTGGCGACCATCCCGGCTGACGATCGCCCGACCTACGACATGATCAGCCGCGCCGACACCATCGGCGTGTTCCAGATCGAATCCCGGGCGCAGATGTCGATGCTGCCGCGTCTGCGCCCGCAAGACTTCTACGACCTGGTGATCGAAGTGGCCATTGTCCGGCCCGGGCCGATCCAGGGCGGGATGGTGCATCCGTACTTGCGGCGGCGGAACAAGGAAGAAGAGGAAACCTATCCGTCGCCGGAACTGAAGGCGGTGCTCAAACGCACCCTCGGTGTGCCGCTGTTTCAGGAGCAGGTGATGCAGATCGCCATCGTCGCCGCCGACTACAGCCCCGGCGAGGCCGACCAGTTGCGCCGTTCCATGGCCGCTTGGAAACGCCACGGCGGGCTGGAACCGCACAAAGAGCGGCTGGCGGCCGGCATGAAGAAAAACGGCTACAGCCCGGAATTTGCCGCGCAGATTTTCGAGCAGATCAAGGGCTTTGGCAGTTACGGTTTTCCCGAGTCCCACGCCGCCAGTTTTGCCTTGCTGACCTATGCCAGTTGCTGGCTCAAGTGCCACGAACCGGCGGCGTTCGCCTGTGCGCTGATCAACAGCTGGCCGATGGGTTTCTACAGTCCGGATCAGATTCTTCAGGACGCTCGCCGGCATCATTTGCAGATCCGCCCGGTGGACGTGCGCGCCAGTGACTGGGATTGCAGCCTGGAACCGGTCACCGGCGCCCAACCGGCAATCCGCATGGGCCTGCGCATGATCAAGGGGTTTCGCGAGGACGATGCACGTAGCATTGAGAGCGCTCGGGCGAGGGGCGCGTTTGCCGATGTCGCCGATCTGGGCGAACGGGCCGGGCTCGACAGTCGGGCCCAGGCATTGCTGGCGGATGCCGGTGCGTTGCGCGGCCTGGCCGGGCATCGCCATCGGGCGCGCTGGGAAGTGGCGGGCGTGCAGAAACAGCTCGGGTTGTTTGCCGGGGTGCCGAGTCAGGAAGAGCCGCAGGTGGTGCTGCCAACGCCGAGTGTCAGCGAAGACCTGTTCACCGATTACGCCACGCTCGGCACCACGCTGGGGCCGCATCCGCTGACGTTGTTGCGCGATGAGTTGCGGGCACGGCGCTGTCGCAGTTCCCGGGAATTGCTGGAGGTCGGGCATGGCCGACCGGTCAGCGTGGCAGGGTTGGTGACCGGCCGTCAGCGCCCGGCCACCGCCAGCGGTGTGACCTTCGTGACCCTGGAGGACGAGTTCGGCAACGTCAACGTGGTGGTCTGGCGCGATCTGGCCGAGCGTCAACGCCAGGTGCTGGTGGGCTCGCAGCTGCTCAAGGTCGATGGCCGCTGGGAGCGGGAAGGCGAAGTGCGGCATCTGATCGCCGGGCGCTTGAGTGATCTGACCCCGCTGCTCAACGGCATCCGCGTACAGAGCCGCGACTTCCACTGACACCTGCAAGAATGTGGGAGCGAGCCTGCTCGCGAATGCGTCGGTTCAGCCAACATCAATATTGAATGTCAACCCGTTATCGCGAGCAGGCTCGCTCCCACCGGGTTTCATGTCTGACGTTTAGCCAATTCACTGGCGTCAAAAAAACCTGTCCTCGCTGATGGCACTTTGGCATAATGCCGCCCCTTTCCCGATCCCCCACGACTTCGCCGTGCCGGGACACATCGATTTTCAGAAGGAATGCACAGTGAGAATGATCTCCCGGATGTTGGTCTCGGGCATTGCGATTGCCGTCCTCGGCACCCTGGCCGGTTCGCTCGCCGGTTGCGCCACCGAAAGCTCCCGCGCATTGCCGGTGGCCAAGGTGGAAAGCGCCACCCAGGTCTGGACCGGCGCCCGTATCCCGATGGCCGTGGGCAAGTTCGACAACCGTTCGAGCTACATGCGCGGAATCTTCTCCGACGGCGTCGACCGTCTCGGTGGTCAGGCCAAGACCATCCTGATCACCCACTTGCAGCAGACCAACCGCTTCTCTGTGCTCGATCGCGACAACATGGGCGAAATCCAGCAGGAGGCGGCGATCAAGGGCCAGGCCCAGCGTCTGAAAGGTGCCGATTATGTGGTGACCGGTGACGTTACCGAGTTCGGTCGCAAAGAGACCGGCGATCACCAGCTGTTCGGCATTCTCGGTCGCGGCAAGACCCAGGTCGCCTACGCCAAGGTCAACCTGAACATCGTCAACATCAGCACCTCCGAAGTGGTGTATTCGACCCAGGGAGCCGGCGAATACGCCTTGTCCAACCGCGAAATCATCGGCTTCGGCGGCACCGCTGCCTACGACTCCACCCTCAACGGCAAAGTCCTCGATCTGGCCATGCGCGAGGCGATCAATCGCCTGGTCGATGGCATGAACGCCGGTGCCTGGAAACCGGGCAACTGATAGACGCCCATCGCAAGGAGCAACACACCATGAATCTGTCCCTGTCCCGGCCGCTGATGGCCCTGACACTGACTGCCAGCGCATTGCTGGCCGGTTGCAGCAGCCCGCAGACCCTGTATCAGTGGGAAGGCTACCAGCCACAAGTCTACGAATACTTCAAAAGCGAAACGCCGAAAGAGGCTCAGGCCGAAGCGCTGGAAGCCGATCTGCAAAAGATCCGCGCCAGTGGCAAGCCTGTTCCGCCGGGTTACCACGCGCACCTTGGTCTGCTGTACCTGAGCATGGGCAAGGATGATCAGATGGTGCAGCAATTGCGCACCGAGAAGACCCTGTTCCCCGAGTCCGGCACCTATATGGACTTTCTGCTCAAGAACGCCAAGACCGGAGATGCGCAATGATCTCGCGTGCCTTGAAAGGGCTGGCCGCAGGCCTGGCACTGACCGTTCTGGGTGGCTGCGTTGCACCTAAAACCGTGGACTACTCGGCGTACAAGCAAGCGCGGCCGAAATCCATTCTGGTGCTGCCGCCGCTGAACACCTCGCCGGACGTCAAGGCGTCCTACAGCCTGTTGTCGCAAGTGACGTTCCCGCTGGCCGAGGCCGGTTATTACGTGCTGCCGATCACCCTGGTCGACGAGACGTTCCGCCAGAACGGCCTGACCACGCCGGATGACATTCATCAGGCACCGGTCAACAAGCTGCAGGAAATCTTTGGTGCCGACGCGGCGCTGTATATCACCGTCAGCGAGTACGGCACGCGCTACATGGTCCTCAGCAGCGAAACCGCAGTGACGGCCAGCGCCAGACTGGTGGACCTGAAAACCGGCACCACCCTGTGGACCGGTGCGGCCCGGGCGTCCAGCGAGGAGGGCGGCAACAACAGTGGCGGCGGCCTGATCGGCGCGCTGATCACCGCTGCGGTGAAACAGATCGTCAACAGTTCCACCGATGCCGGTTACCCGATTGCCGGTGTGGCCAGTAATCGACTGCTGTCGGCCGGACATCCGGCGGGCCTGCTGTACGGGCCACGATCGCCGAAGTACGGCACTGACTGAGCAAATGATATAGGTCCTGTGGGAGCAAGCTCGCTCCCACAGGGGGGCAATGTGTTCATCCGCCGTTTTATTTGACGGGCCAGAACCGCTCGCCACCCCCCGGCGCCTCCGTCCACGCTTGCAACGAGCGGGTCGGCAAATCGAAGTAATCCCGGGTCCGCGCATAACCATGGCCACCCATGCGGCCGATCGCATCCAGCCCCAATTGATCGATGTACAGGGTTTTCGGGTCGATCAATTCGTCGCGCACATGCGCCATCAACACCTCGCCGAAAATGATCTCCCGCGACTGACCGATGTTCAGTGCCATCATCCGCCGACATTCCAGCGCCACCGGAGCTTCGCCGATTCGCGGACAGTTGACCGAAGCGCCGGGGATTGCCGTCAGGCCGGCAGCGGTCAGTTCATCGAAGCCCGGCGCGAACGGCACGGCACAGACGTTCATGGCTTCGACCAGCGCATCGTTGACGATGTTGACGGTGAACTCCTGATTCATCTGGATATTGCGCGTGGTGTCCTTGGGGCTCTGGTCGCCGTAGTTCTCGACACCGAGCGCGAGAATGGGCGGATCCGCCGACAGCGCGTTGAAGAAGCTGAACGGCGCTGCATTGACCCGGCCTTCGCCATCGATGGTGGTGACCAGAGCGATCGGGCGCGGCACCACGCTGCCGATCAGTATTTTGTATTTTTCCCGTGGGCTCAGTTGGCTGAAATCGAAGCTGTGCATGGCAGTGTTCTCTAAAGAAGTGGATCAATGGCGCTCAACGGCGTTTCGGCGCTGTAGTCATCGGCAAAGGGAATGGCCGGCTGGAACAGGGTTTTCCAGTCCGGTCGACCAAAGGCCCGGTCGCTGTGGCTGCGCATCAGTTTTTCGTATTGGCGTTGGGCCTGGCGTTGCAGGGCCGGGTAGTCGACACCGTTGACCTGACCGTCGTGCATCACGCAGCGACCGTCGATGTAACTGGCGATGCAGTCGTCGCCGCGCCCGGCCAGCAGCAGGTTTTTCAGTGGGTCGAACAGTGGGCCCAGGTGCAGGCCGCGCAGGTTGAACACGGTGATATCGGCTTTGGCGCCGGGGGCGAGACGCCCGAGGTCGTCACGGCCCAGGGCCCTGGCACCGCCGAGGGTGGCGGCGTTGTACAGGTCGAGGCTGCTGGTCAACGATGGCCCGCCCTCCATCAACCGGGCGATGTTCAAACCGTGGCGCATGTTCTCCAGCAAGTCCGCCGGCCAGGTGTCGGTGCCGAGGGCGAAATTGATGCCTTTGGCGCGATAGTGACCGAATGAATTCAGCGCCTCGCCGTCACGGGCAAACACCAGCGGGCAGTGCACCAGACTCGCGCCGCCGTCGCTGACCCGTTGCAAATCGTCATCGCCCGAGGTGTAGATGCCGTGGGGTAGCAGGCTGCGCGGGGTGAGCAGGTCGAGTTGCTGCAACCAGCCTAGCGGTGAGGTGCCGCGCAGCTGTTCGACCATCGCCACTTCACCGGGCGCCTGACAGCAGTGCAGACGCATCGGTGCGTTCAGTTCACGGCTCAATGCGGACGTCCGTTGCAGCAGCGCCGGGGTGCAGGTCTGGATGCGATCCGGCAACAGCGCGCCACGAATCAGACCACCATGGGCGCCATCGAAATCCTTGAAAAAACGCTCGGCCGAATCCAGCCCGGCCAGCCCCCGAGACTCGTCCCAGTGGTGGGCGAGGGTGCCGTCGGCGCGCCAGTAACTCATGCCGCTCATATAGCAGGGGCCGAGGTATGTGCGCAGTCCCAGTTCGCCCGCCACGTCGGCGACGGCGGCGAACTCGTCGCAGGTCTCCGCCCATTCGCGGTAGTACATCGAGGTGATCGGCATCGCCGTGGTGATGCCGTTGCGGATCAATTGGGTGAAGGCGTAGCGGTATTTGAAGACTTCTTCTTCCGGGCTGAACGATTCACGCGGGCCGGCCGCCAGATACTCCGCCGACCACATGCGGCCCATGGCGCGTTCGTCACCGTTGTCCAGAGTCAGCACCGTGGAGTCGAGATCGCCGAGGGCGTCGAGGTCAATGAAACCGGGGCCGATCAGCGCGTTGCCGTAGTCGATCCACTGATCCACCGGCCCTTCGTAACCGCGCCCGACAAACTCGATGCACGAACCGGCAAACACCACTTCGCCGTCGCGCCACAGCACATGTTGCGTGCCGTCGAAACCGACCACGCAACCGGCCTTCAGGCCGATCCGTTTCACAGGCGGCTGCCCAGCAAACGACCACCGCTGGCGATCAGTTCACCGCCGCGATAGACCTGGCGCACCGGCCGGGCGACCACCGCTTCGCCAAGGGTTTCGACGGGCATCAGTAGAAAGTCCGCAGGTCGTCCGATGTCGAAGCCATATTCCTTGATCCCTAACGCGCAGGCCCCATTGACCGTCGCCGCCTCGAACGCCGCCGCCAGTTCTTCATCCTTGCCCAGGTCAAAACGGAATGCGAGCAGCATCGCTCGTTCGAGCATGTCGCCGTTGCCCATCGGTGACCACGCATCGCGGATGCCGTCGGAACCAAGGCAAACGTTGACGCCGGTCTCACGCAACGCCAGAAACGGCGGTACCGCGCAGTCGGCCGGTGCCGAACTCATCAGCGAAATACCCAGCGCCGCGAGGCGTTCGGCAACCGGCTTGACCTGACTCCACGGCAGCATGCCGAGGCAATAGGCGTGGCTGATCATTACCCGGTTTTGCAGGTTGAAACGCTCGGTGTAATCGGCGATCCGCGCGATTTGCCACAGGCCCAGTTCACCTTTGTCGTGCAAGTGAATGTCGACACCGCGCTGAAATTCGCTGGCCAGGTTGAACACGAAATCCAGTTGCGCAATCGGGTCGTTGTCGATGCCGCAAGGGTCGAGCCCGCCGACGTTTTCCACGCCCAGGGCCATGGCTTCGCGCATCAGTTCGGCGGTGCCGGGGCGACTGATCAGGCCGGTTTGCGGAAACACCACCAGTTGCAGGTCGATCAGGTCGTTATAGCGCTCGCGCAGTTGCTGCATGGCTTCGACGTGACGCAGGCCGAACTCCGGGTCGATGTCGACGTGGCAGCGCATCGTCAGCGAACCCCGGGCGATGCAGTTTTCCAGCAGCGCGCCGGCGCGTTCGGCAATCGGCGCTTTCACTTCACGCAGGACGCGGCGCTCGTTGCTGATGTAGTCCTTGAGCGTCGGGCCGGCGCTGTTCGGGCGCCAGGGTTGGCCATACAAGGTTTTGTCGAGGTGGACGTGGCTTTCCACCAGCGGGGCGGTGAGCAGCTGGTTCTGGCCGTCGATGTCGGTGGCGGCCAGCGGCGCATTGGAGGCCGGGCGGCGTTGGCTGAACCGGCCGTTGTCGATCAGCAGGTCTTCGGCAGGGGCGCCGTAGGGGCGGATGTTTCTGAGCCAGCGGGGGTGGGACATACAAACCTCATTCAGGTCTTTGATTTCGTGTTGCATTGGCTGGCCTCATCGCGAGCAGGCTCGCTCCCACATTGAAATGCGTTCCATGTGGGAGCGAGCCTGCTCGCGAAGGCCGCGACGCGGTTTCGGATCAGCTTCCTTAACCCTTGAGCTTCGACCAGATCCGGTCCTGCAGCTCCCGCGCCTTGTTGCTGCATTCCTTTTCCGGGCGCAGACGCGAGGCGTATTCCTCGGGCATGTTGATCGCGTCCATGACCTTCCATTTCGCATCCAGCAACTGATCGCTCTGAATCCCGTTGGCATAGGCAATCGCGTTGGACACGGCCGCCGCGTTCTCGGGCTTCATCATCCAGTCGATAAAGATCTTCGCGTTGCCCGGATGCGGGGCGCTTTTCGGTACGGCGAAGTTGTCCTGGAACATCGCCAGGCCTTCTTTCGGGTACACGTATTTGATCGTGCTCTTCTGCAAGGTGGCGCGGGCGGTCGAGCCGTTCCAGTTCTGCATCATGATCACTTCGCCCGAGGCCATGCGGTCGACGGTGTTGTCGGAGCTGTACATCTTCAAAAACGGTTTTTGTTTTTGCAGCAGTTCGAGGATGCGCTTGGCGTCCTGCGGGTTTTCCGTGCATTCATCGACGTTCAGGTAGTGGCTGGCGGCGTTGATCACGCTGCTTGAGGTATCGAGGGCGGCGAGCTGACCCTGCAGTTCCTTGCGCGGTTCGAAAAACTCTTTCCACGAGTCGTCGAGTTTGCCGCCCGGCACCCGGGCACTGTCATAGGAAAACCCGGTGGTGCCCCACAGGTACGGTGCCGAATATTTGCGGCCCGGATCGAAGCCCGGGTCGCGGAACGGGCCTTTGACGTACTGGAAATTGCTCAGGGTCGGGGTGTCGATTTCCAGCAACAGGTCCTGCTTGATCAGCGTCTGCATGATCGACTGCGACGGCACGATCACATCGTACGCCGCGCCGCCGGCCTGCAACTTGGCGAGCAGGGTTTCATTGCTGTCGTAACCGTCCATGGTGACCTTGATTCCGGTCTCCTTTTCGAATTTGGCCAGCAGGTCCACCGGGTAGTAATCGGTCCAGTTGTAGAAAAACAGCTCCTTGGGCTCGGCGGCGTGGGCGCCGAACGCGGTGAAACAACTCAGGGCCAGACCGGATACTGCCAGACGCATGTGTTTGACTTTCATGAGCGCGCTCCAGGTTTATTGTTGTTTGCCGCGTTGGCCGAGCCAGAAGGCCAGCACCACAAGAACGATGGATATCACCAGCATCAGGGTCGAGATCGCATTGATCTCCGGTGTCACCCCGGCCTTGATCGCCGAGAAGATGTACACCGGCAACGTGGTCGAACCGGGGCCGGCGACAAAGAAGGTCATGATGAAATCGTCGAGGCTGACCACGAACGCCAGCACCGAACCGGACAGCACCGCCGGCCACAACAGGGGCAAGGTCACGCGGCGGAAGACTTGCCACGGGTTGGCGTACAAGTCGTTGGCGGCTTCCAGCAGGCTCTTGTCCAGATCGTTGAGCCGTGCGCGGATCGGCAAATAGGCGAACGGAATGCAGAAGCCGATGTGCGCGACGATCACCGTGACCAGACCGAGCTTGATCCCCAGCGCCATGAACAGCAGCAGGGTGGCCACGGCGGTGACGATCTCCGGCAGGATCAGCGGCAGGTTGATCCCGCCCTCGACCATTTTCTGTCCGTAGAACGGGCGGTACGTCGCCAGTGCCGCCAGCAGAGCAATCGCCGTGGCGCAGACCGTGGCAATGGTCGCGACGATGATCGAGTTCAATGCGGCGGTCTGGATCGACGGGTTGGCCAGGATCCGCCCGTACCAGGCGAACGAGAACTCGGTCCACACCGTCGCCGAGCGGTTGGCGTTGAAGCTGTAAACGATCAACACCAGGATCGGCACGTACAGATAGGCGAGGACCAGCAGGCTGATTTCCCGGGTCGCCGGGAGTTTTTTCAGGTGCAGAGAAATCATGCTTTCGCTCCCCGGTTCAGGGTTTTCGCCGCGCTGCGGCTGTAGAGGGCGTAGAGCACCAGCGACAACAGCAGAATCCCGAGCAACAGGAACGACAGCGAACTGCCCAGCGGCCAGTTACGTGCGGTGCCGAACTGCTGCTGGATCAGGTTGCCGATCATCAACGTCTTGCCGCCCCCGAGGATCGCCGGGGTGATGAAAGCGCCGAGGCTCGGCACGAACACCAGCAACGCACCGGCAATCACGCCGGGCATCGACAACGGCAGAATGATCCGCCTCAGCGCCTGCCAGCGGTTCGCGCCCAGGTCATAGGCGGCCTCCACCAGACGCCAGTCGAGTTTTTCCAGGGTCGAGTAGATCGGCAGGATCATGAACGGCAGAAAGCTGTAGACCAGACCGACGCTGACCGCGAAGTCGTTGTAGAGCAAGGTGATGCCGCCGGCACCCGGAAGCAGCGCATTGAGACTCTGGGCGACCCAGCCCTGTTCGCGCAGGATGATCAGCCACGCATAGTTGCGGATCAGCAGGTTGGTCCAGAACGGAATGGTGATGAGCAACACCATCAGGTTGCGCCGGCGCGGAGTCAGGCTCGACATCCACAACGCCACCGGAAACCCGAACAGAAAGCACAACACGGTGGTGCCGCCGGCCTGGAACACCGAGCGCAACAGCGCCTGGGCGTAGACCCAGTTCAGTTCCAGTTCGCCGTCGAAACCTTCCTGGAAAAACAGTTGCACGTAACTCTGCAACTGCCATTGGGCCTGCCAGTCGACGCCGCCGTAGGTGTTGCGCGGCAGCAGGCTGATGTAACCCATGATCCCCAGCGGAATGGCGATCAGGGCAAGCAGGGTCAACACCACCGGGCTGAGCAACAGCGCACGGTTGAGGGAGGGGGAAGTGCTGCTGACGCTCATCTCAGGCCTCCATCAACAGGCAGGCCTGGGGTGGCAGATGCACCGCCACCGGCTCACCGACTGCGCGACAAGCGTTAAAACCTTCGTTGTTTTCCCGCAGCATGACTTTGACGTCGTTGTTCAAGCGGCACTGGTACAGCGTCGCAGTGCCGACATACAGCACCGCTTCGATCACCCCGCGCAGGTGATGGGGCTGGTCCGCGGTGACCAGTTGCGAGCGCTCGGGCCGGAATGCCAGTTGCACGCTGCTGCCATTGACGCCTTGGGGCGGGCAGGGGATTTCCACCGGCATGCCGTTGGGCACGAAGAGGTTCTGGTTGTGGTCGCCGCGCTTGAGCTGGCCGGGCAGAAAATTGATGTCGCCGATGAATTGGGCGACGAACCGGTGCTGTGGACGTTCATAGATGTCGTTCGGCGTGCCGATCTGCAGGATCTTGCCGGCGGACATCACTGCAATCCGGTCGGACAGGGTCAGGGCTTCTTCCTGATCGTGGGTGACGAAGATGAAGGTGATCCCGGCTTCCTGTTGCACACGCTTGAGTTCGACCTGCATTTCCTTGCGCAGCTTCAGGTCCAGCGCCGACAGCGGCTCATCCAGCAACAGCACTTTCGGCTTCGGCGCCAGGGCCCGGGCCAGAGCGACGCGTTGCTGCTGGCCGCCGGACAGTTGCGCCGGTTTGCGCCCGGCCAGGTGCTCCATCTGTACCAATGCGAGCATTTCGTCGACCCGTTCCGGAATCGACTTGCGATCAAGACCCTGCATCTCGAGGCCGAAGGCGATATTCTGCGCGACACTCATGTGCGGAAACAGCGCGTAACTCTGAAACACCGTGTTGACCCGACGTTTGAACGGCGGCAGGTGGTTCACGGTTTCGCCCGCCAGACGGATCTCGCCGTCGCTGACGTGTTCGAAACCGGCGATGGTGCGCAGCAAGGTGGTTTTGCCGCAGCCCGAGGGGCCGAGCAGGGTGAAGAACTCATTGTCGGCGATGTTCACCGACACGTTGTCGAGGGCTGGTGCCAGGCCAGGGTCGTCAGAGTACCGTTTGGAGACATTACGCACTTCAATTGCTATTGGTTGACCCATAATGGTGCAATCCTCTAATTATTGTATGCAATATCTGAATGCAATTTAGAAATACCCGGATTAATCTGCTTGTGCAACCCCCCATTTCCCTGACTGAGTCGTGTGTCGGGCCGCGTTGCCAGCATTGAAGGAGCTTTCAAATGACCGAGAAAAAAACGGAAACCACGGTCGACCGCGTCTACCAAGGGGTTTATGAGGCGATCAGCAAGCGTTCGCTGCGTCCGGGAATGAAATTGGGTGAGGCGTCGCTGGCGGAGTTGTTTAATGTCAGCCGCACGTCGGTTCGCGCCGCACTCAAGCAACTGGAGGCCGACGGGCTGGTCACCACCGAGCCCAACAAAGGTGCGTCGGTGTCGTTGCCGAGCGATGAAGAGATTCGTTCTCTGTTCGAAACCCGGCGCCTGATCGAGATCGGTATCGTCACCGAACTGTGCCGGCGCAAGGACTCCGCCGCGATGCAGGACCTGCGTGAGCATTTATTGCTGGAAGATGAAGCCCACGCAGCCGGTGACCACGAGCGGCTGATTCACCTGCTGGGCGAGTTCCATATCAAACTGGCCCGCAGCCTCAACAACCCGGTGCTGCTCGACTGGTTCCAGAAGCTGATCTCCCGTGCCTCGCTGTACGCCGCTGCGCTAGATGACGACAGCCACGAAGCGTGTCGCGACGACGAGCATTTGCGGTTGATCGAATACATCGAGGCCGGCAATCAAAACGCGGCGATCGAGTTGACCTGCATGCACCTGGACGGCATCCAGAAGGCGATTCTCGATGTGGCTGCCAAGCTCAAGACTGGCTACCATCCGCTCAAGCACCTGATCGAAGTCTGAACCTCGGTCGCCAGTGGAATCGGCTATACCTCTATGAAACCATCGCTGCCCGATGCGCTCGAAGCTTATGGGCGCCACGTCAACGAACGTAGCGATCGAGCGAACCAACCACAAGGCATTCAAGCAGTCGATGCAGTTTTTATCCGATAGCCACGGGTGTGACGGCTGGCAGGGCGAGATGGCCGGACGCATCCGCGCCTTTGACTGGAGCCAGACCGACCTGGGCCCGCTTGAAACCTGGCCGGCCAGCCTGTGCAGCACCGTGCAACTGATGCTCGCCTCGCCGTTGCCGATGGTCATGCTCTGGGGCCAGGCCGGCTACATGATCTACAACGACGCCTACTCGCGGTTCGCCGGCGGCCGTCACCCGTACCTGCTCGGTGTGCCGGTGGAACTGGGCTGGCCGGAAGTCGCCGATTTCAACCGGCATGTGGTCGACACCTGTCTGGCCGGTGGCACGTTGTCCTATCGCAACAAGGAACTGGTCCTGCTACGCGCCGGCGTGCCGGAAGATGTCTGGATGGATCTGTATTACAGTCCGGTCGCCGACGATGCGGGAGTGCCTTCAGGCGTGATGGCAATGGTGGTGGAGACCACCGAGTTGATACTGTCCGAACGTCTGCGCCAGGCCGCCGAAGATGCCTATCGTGCCGACAACGAACGGGTTCGATTGGCCCTTAACGCCGGGGCACTGCTTGGCTCGTTTGTCTGGGACGTGAGAAACAACGTGCTGTCGGCGGACGAGCGATTCGCCCGGACCTTTTCCTTCCCGCCGGATCAGGACCTGACCAACCTGCCGCAGCACATTGCCGAAGCGCACATTCACCCCGATGACCGCGCCTGGGTGCAGGAGTGCATCGAAAATTCGGTACGTACCGGCGAACCTTACAATGCTGAATACCGTGTGTTGCGCGCCGATGGCAGCCATTTGTGGGTGCTGGCCAGCGGCTGTTGCGAGTTCGATGAACAGGGCCAGCCGTTCCGTTTCCCCGGGGTGCTGATCGACATCCATGAGCGCAAGACCGCTGAAGAATCCTTGCTCAAATTCACCCGCAATCTTGAACAGCGGGTCGCTGATGAGGTGGAAGCGCGCCTCAATGCCGAAGAGCAATTGCGTCAGTCGCAGAAACTCGAAGCCATCGGCGGCCTCACCGGTGGCGTGGCTCACGACTTCAACAACCTGCTGCAAGTGATCGCCGGCAACCTGCATTTGCTGGCGCGACACGAACCGGACAATGCCAACGTGCAACGTCGGGTCAGCGCCTCGCTGGCAGCGGTGGAGCGCGGGGCCAAGCTGTCCTCGCAGTTGCTGGCGTTTGCCCGGCGTCAGCCGCTGTCGCCGGCGGTGTGCAATCCACGGCAGATTTTCGAAGGCGTCGGCGAGTTGCTGCAACGTGCGCTGGGGGAAACCATCCGGATCGACGTGCAGTTGCCTGAAGCGCCCTGGCACATCAACGTCGACCGCAACCAGCTGGAGAACGCCATTCTCAATCTGGCGATCAACGCCCGGGATGCCATGAAAGGTGAGGGCACCATCGTGCTCGGCGCCAGCAACACGTCGCTGGATCGTGCGTTCTGCTCCGGCAAGGGCATCGTGCCGGGAGATTTCGTGCGGGTCTCGGTCAGTGACACTGGCGTGGGGATTGCCCCGCATATGCTGGAGCAGGTGTTCGAACCGTTCTTCACCACCAAGGCCGACGGCCAGGGCACGGGCCTGGGGTTGAGCATGGTGTTCGGGTTCGTCAAACAGAGCGGCGGGCATGTCGAGATCGACAGCCGGGTCGGCGAGGGCACGCGAGTGCAGCTGTATTTTCCGCGCAGTCGGCGGCCACTGCTCGATGAAACGCCTGACGTGCGCCGGCAACAGGCGGGCGGTCACGAAACCATTCTGGTGGTGGAAGATAACGAAGCGGTGCGCACCTCGGCGGTCGAATTGTTGCGCGAAGAAGGCTATCGGATCCTGGTCGCCGGTAATGGCGACGCGGCCATGCAAATGCTGCTGGACGGCGCCCGGGTGGATCTGATTTTCACCGATGTGGTCATGCCGGGGCTGATCAAGAGTGCCGATCTGGCGGCATGGGCCAAGGTCCAGACACCGCCGGTGGCAGTGCTGTTCACCTCCGGCCACACCCGCGACATCATCTCGCGCAATCACCAGCTCAGCCCCGACACCCATTTGCTCGGCAAGCCCTACGGCCCCGAGGCGTTGTTGCAGATGATCCGCGCGGTGCTGAGCGCCTGAGCAATTTCTCTTCAGACCAGGGTTGGCCGATGACTTCCAAGCGCAGCTCAAATTCCGCCGCCGGCATGGTCCGGGTGCGCGGCGCCCGCGAACACAATCTGCAGAACGTTGACGTCGATATTCCCCGGGATGCGCTGGTGGTGTTCACCGGGGTGTCCGGCTCGGGCAAGTCGTCGCTGGCGTTTTCCACGTTGTATGCCGAAGCGCAGCGCCGCTATTTCGAATCGGTGGCGCCTTATGCCAGGCGGCTCATCGATCAGGTCGGCGTTCCGGACGTCGACGCCATCGACGGCCTGCCGCCGGCGGTGGCGCTGCAACAGCAACGCGGCACGCCCAGCACACGTTCATCGGTGGGCAGCGTGACCACGCTGTCGAGCCTGATCCGCATGCTGTACTCCCGCGCCGGCAGTTACCCGGCGGGTCAGCCGATGCTGTACGCCGAGGACTTCTCGCCGAATACCCCACAAGGGGCCTGCCCGGAGTGCCACGGACTGGGCCGGGTCTATGAAGTGACCGAAGCCTTGATGGTGCCCGATCCCGAGCTGACCATCCGCCAGCGCGCCGTGGCGTCCTGGCCGTTGGCCTGGCAGGGGCAGAACCTGCGCGACATCCTCGTGACCATGGGCATCGATGTCGACATCCCCTGGCGCAAACTGCCGAAAAAACAGCGCGACTGGATCCTGTTCACTGAAGAAACCCCGACCGTTCCGGTCTATGCCGGGTTGACGCCGGCAGAAACCCGCGTCGCCCTCGAGCGCAAGATGGAACCGAGTTATCAAGGCACCTTCACCGGTGCCCGACGCTACATTCTGCACACCTTTACGCATTCGCAAAGTGCGCTGATGAAGAAGCGCGTTTCCCGGTTCATGCTCGGCAGCCTGTGCCCGTTGTGCGATGGCAAACGCCTCAAGCGCGAGGCGCTGTCGGTGACGTTTGCCGGTCATGACATTGGTGAATTGTCGCGGATGCCGCTGCTGCAAGTCGCCGAAGTCTTGAAGCCGGTGGCGGATGCGACTTGGCTGGATCAGGCCGATGAAACCGGCGAAACCCTGACTCACAGCCAGACCCGTGAAGCCCGGGCGCAGCGCGTGGCCCATGGCGCCAGCGGTCACGCCAACGCGCCGGACGTGCGCCATACGCCGAACCTGTCGCTGGAAAAGCGCCTGGCAGCCCAGCGCATTGCTCAGGACCTGCTGGAGCGGGTCGGCACCCTGACCGATCTCGGCCTCGGTTATCTGGCTCTGGAGCGCAGCACGCCGACCCTGTCGTCCGGGGAGTTGCAGCGCCTTCGCCTGGCGACACAACTGGGCTCGCAACTTTTTGGTGTGATCTATGTGCTCGATGAACCCTCCGCCGGTTTGCATCCTGCCGACGGCGAGGCGTTGTTCGAAGCCTTGCAGCGGCTCAAGGCTGACGGCAACAGTGTGTTTGTGGTCGAGCACGACCTGGAAACCATGCGCCGCGCCGACTGGCTGATCGATGTCGGCCCGGCGGCAGGGGAAAAGGGCGGGCAGATTCTCTACAGCGGTCCGCCCGCCGGACTGGCCGTGGTCGAGCGGTCACAGACCCGTGCCTATCTGTTCGCTGAACATCAGCAGTCGGCGCGAACTGCGCGGGAACCTTCAGGCTGGTTGAGGCTGGAAGGTGTCACGCGCAATAACCTGAATAACCTCAGCGTCGAGTTTCCGCTGGGCTGCTTTACTTCGGTGACCGGGGTGTCGGGCTCGGGCAAGTCGAGCCTGGTCAGTCAGGCGCTGCTGGAACTGGTCGGTGCGCAGCTCGGTCGCAGCAGCAGTGACGCCGAGCCGGAAGAGCTCAACCTGGAAGATGACACGCCGCAAGCCAGTACCGGTCAGGTCAGCGCCGGGCTGGAATCGATCAAGCGTCTGGTGCAGGTCGATCAGAAACCCATCGGCCGCACGCCCCGCTCCAATCTGGCGACCTACACCGGGCTGTTCGACAACGTACGCAAGCTGTTCGCCGCGACCGTTGAGGCGAAAGCGGCGGGTTACGATGCCGGGCAGTTTTCCTTCAACGTCGCCAAGGGCCGTTGTCCGACTTGCGAGGGCGAGGGGTTTGTCAGTGTCGAATTGCTGTTCATGCCCAGCGTCTATGCGCCGTGCCCGACCTGCCATGGCGCACGTTACAACGCCGAGACGCTGGCGATCGAGTGGCAGGGGCTGAGCATCGCTCAGGTGCTGCAATTGACCGTGGACGAGGCGGTGACGGTGTTTGCCGGGCAGCCTGCGATCCATCGCTCACTGGAAGTGCTGCGGGATATCGGCCTCGGTTATCTGCGTCTCGGGCAACCGGCGACCGAGCTGTCCGGAGGCGAGGCGCAGCGGATCAAGCTGGCGACCGAGCTGCAGCGCAATGCCCGTGGTGCGACGTTGTACGTGCTGGACGAGCCCACGACCGGGCTGCATCCGCGTGACGTCGACCGCTTGCTGGAGCAACTGGACAATCTGGTGAACGCCGGGCACACGGTGATCGTGGTCGAGCACGAAATGCGCGTGGTGGCGCAGAGCGATTGGGTGATCGATATCGGCCCCGGAGCGGGGGAACAAGGCGGCAAAATTGTTGTGGCCGGCACGCCGCAAAAAGTGGCGGCGAGCAAGAGAAGCCGGACTGCGCCGTTTCTTGCCCGGGCGTTGAGCCGCTGAGTGCGGCGCCTTGGCCGGCCTCATCGCGGGCAAGCCCGCGATGGCGGTGTTTCAGGCACCGTCGAGGGTGCGGCGCACCTTGTCCAGCAACTCGCTGATCTGGAACGGTTTGACCAGCATCTCCATCCCGGCCCCGAGGAACACCTGGCGGTTGATTGCGGTTTCCGCGTAGCCGGTCATGAACAGGA
Organism: Pseudomonas sp. KCJK9016; assembly: GCF_046231795.1. Classification (NCBI taxonomy): domain Bacteria; kingdom Pseudomonadati; phylum Pseudomonadota; class Gammaproteobacteria; order Pseudomonadales; family Pseudomonadaceae; genus Pseudomonas; species Pseudomonas sp. KCJK9016. Next base: position 23,906 of record NZ_JBJJMM010000047.1, read on the forward strand.
TCGGCAGTCCTTCGCGCCAGCCCCGGGCAGCGTCTGCCAGTTCACGGCCGTTCATGCGCGGCAGGCCGACGTCGGTCAGCAGCAGGTTGATCGAAGGGTCATTCTGCAAGCGCTCGCGCGCAGTTTCGATATCGCCGGCCTGGGTGCAGCGGTAGCCGGCGTCTTCCAGCACTTCGGTGACGAACAGGCGCACCGAGGGCATGTCCTCGACGATCAGCACATGCTCGCCGGAGCCTTGCGGATCGACTGCCGGTGGCACCCCTTCAACGGCGGTCGGATCGCTGGTGGCCGGCAACAGGATCGTCACTTCGGTGCCACGCCGGGCGACGCTGCGGATGTGTGCATCACCGCCGGACTGGCGAGCGAAACCGTAAATCGTCGACAACCCCAGCCCCGTGCCCTGACCCAGCGGTTTGGTGGTGAAGAACGGGTCGAACACCTTGTCGATAACGCTGTGCTCGATACCGGTGCCGTCATCACGTACCGACAATGCCACATAGGAGCCATCGGTCAGGTTCGGATCACCGTGGGAGTAGGTTGCATAGGTGCTCACCCAGATATTGCCCCCGTGCGGCAGTGCATCCCGGGCGTTGATCACCAGGTTGAGCACCGCGCTTTCCAGTTGGATCGGATCGACCAGGGCGATGGCCGGCTTACTGGTCAGTTCGAGTTTGAGGGCGATGCGTTCACCGATGGTGCGCACCAGCAGCTCTTCGAGCGAGCGCACGTGATCGTTGATGTCCACCGGGCGGGTATCGAGGGGCTGTTGCCGGGCAAAGGCCAGCAGACGATGAGTCAGTGACGCGGCGCTCATCGCTGAGCTCAGCGCCGCGTCGGCGTAGAACTGCACCTTGTCGAGGCGGGCATCGACGACACGTTTGTGGATCAGTTCCAGGCTGGTGATGATCCCGGTCAGCAGGTTGTTGAAGTCATGAGCGATGCCGCCGGTGAGCTTGCCCAGTGCGTCCATTTTCTGCACTTGCAGCAGTTGCGTTTCGGCCCGTACCCGGTCGGCGACTTCCTTGGCCAGTTGCGTGGTGGTGTCGTCCAGGCGCGCCAGGTGCGAGCGTTCGCGGTGACGGTGTTCGGTGACGTCTTCGACGAACACCAGGCTCAAACCTGCCGTGCGATAGGGAGAAATCTGCCATTCGGTTTCGCGGATCTCACCTTGCACACGCATGTTCAGCGTGCCTTTCCAGCGCTCGCCGTCCACCAGCCGCAAGCGCAATTCCTTGAGGACTGCGCCCTGATCCTCGGCAAAGCACTCGTCGAGGATCTGCGAGTCGCGGTTGTCCTGGATCAGTTGGGCAAAGGCGTGGTTGCACTCGTGAACCTTCAATTTTGCATCGATGACCGCAATCGGCGCCGAGACGTTGACGAAAATCTCCCGGAACCGTGCCTCGCTTTCGCGCAGGGCGTTTTCCGTGTCGCGCACCCGCAACAGCGTGCGCAGGGTGGCCAGCAGTACATCCGGGTCCACCGGGTGAATCAGGTAGGCATCGGCCCCGGCATCCAGACCGGTGATGATGTCACCGGTCTGGATCGATGCGGCCGAGACGTGGATCACCGGCAGCAGGGCGGTGCGCAGGTCGGCGCGCAGTTCGCGGACGATGTCGAAGCCGCTCATGTCCGGCAGGTTGACGTCGAGAATCAGTGCATCCAGCGCTTCGCTGGCGATCAGCGCCAGACCTTCGCCGCCGGTACCGGCCTCGAGCACCTGATAGCCATGGCGCTCCAGCCGTCGGCGCAGGGCGTAGCGGGTGGCGACGTTGTCGTCGACGATCAACAGGCGCATGTCAGGTTTCATCGACGTTCTCCTGAGCGATTGCCAGCGGGATGATCACGAAAAACGTCGAGCCGATTCCCGGTGCGCTTTGCATGCCGACTTCGCCGCCCAGCAGCGCAGCGAAACGTTTGCACAGGGACAACCCGAGGCCGGTGCCCCGCAGGCGTTTCTGCAGCGGTGAATCGACCTGGGAAAAGTCTTCGAACAACGCGCCGTGCAGCTCCGGGGCGATGCCGATGCCGGTGTCGCTGACGGCAAAACGCACCTTGTCCTGACCTTCGAGACGCGCCGAAACCCGGACTTCACCTCGGGTGGTGAATTTCAGCGAGTTGGAAATGAAATTGCGCAGGATCTGCGCGAGCTTCTTGTCGTCGGTGTACAGACGCGGCAGGCCCACGGGCTCTTCGAAAATCAGGTCCACCGCCGAGGCGTCGACAATTGGCCGGAACATCCCGCGCAACGCCGCGAACAGGTCGAACATGTCGAACCATGCCGGGGAAATGGTAATGCGCCCGGCCTCGATCTTCGCCAGATCCAGCAGGTCGTCGACCATGTCGCTGAGTTCTCGGGCCGCGCTGCTGACGAACGCGACCTGCTTGTGTTGTTCGGGGCTCAACGGCCCGTCGAGTTCATCGGCCAGCAAGCTGTTGATGCTCAGGATCGAGCCCAGCGGGGTGCGAAATTCGTGGCTCATGTACGACAGGAAGCGGCTTTTCAGATCCGATGCCTGACGCAATTGTTCGGCCTGGATATCGAGCTCGGCGTACAACGCCAGCACACCCTGATTGGTTTCGTCGAGTTCATCGCGCAGCGCAGCGGTTTCGTTCTGCAAGCGGACGATCAGCGCAGCCTGTTCTTCGTGGCTCAAGCTCGGGGACTCAGCCATGGGTGGCCTCCAGCGCAACGACCAGCACCGTTACATCGTCGCGTCCACGACTGAAGTCGCGGTGCAGGACGGCGGCTATCACGGCGGGGTGGCGATGCACCAGGCCGGGATAGTCTTGAAGGTTCCAACGGGACTGCAAGCCATCGCTGTACATGATCAATAAATTTCCGTTCACGTGAGCATAGTCAAAGGGCTGGGCTTTCCGGTACTGGCCGCCGACGATGCCCGGGTGCGAGGCCAGCCCGCGGGCCTTTTCGGCGGTGACCAGGCTGGCGCCGATGTTGCCGACACCGGCGAAGGTCAGGCTGTCGCGTTCGCCATCAAACTGCGCGAACGCGACCGCACCGCCACGGGTGCCGATCATTTCATGGTGCAGGTCTTCTATCAGCGACACCGCAGAAGCGAACGGGGTACGGGCGAAGGCTTTCTCTCCGGCCCGTGCGGCGCGCTCGGCGTCTTCGCCATGGCCGAGGCCGTCGATGATCAAGGCGCTGATGTCCGCCCCGCTGAACGCCAGGTGCCAGACATCCCCGCAGGCCGGGTCGTTGTGCAGTGAGTGCTGGCTGACTCCGAAGCGCATGTCGGGTTGACTGTCGTTACGCGAATAGAGACGTGCCAGCAATACGGCGCCCCGTGCGTCGGTGTAGACGTCGAAGACTTCAGTCTGTCGGGATATTGCGCCGAGGCCGATGCCCTGGGTACCTCCGGTGGAAAAACCGTCGGTCAGACAATGGTCCAGATCGAATCCGTTGGCTCTGTCGACCGCCAGCATTTCGATACCGAAACCGGTGCCACGCAACAAGACGCGAAGGTGCAGTTCACCGCGCCCGGCATGCTTGAGCACATTGCTGGCGAGTTCCGTCGCCACCAGCGCCACACGTCCGGCGTCACGCTCGTCGAAGCCGTGCCGTTCGGCAAGTTTCTGCGCGATGCGCCGGGCGTGGCCGATCTGACTGTTCTCTTCGATCAACAACACCTGGGTCAATGACCCGCTGATACTCATGTCCATCGCGTGATCGTGACGCGAGTGCCCTTGCCGGGGGCGGTGTCCAGTTCGAATTCGTCCACCAGCCTCTTGGCTCCGGTCAGCCCCAGGCCCAGGCCGTTGCCGGAGGTCCAGCCGTCGGTCATCGCCAATTTGATGTCGGCAATGCCCGGCCCCTCGTCGCGGAAAGTCAGGCGCAGGCCAACCTTGTGGTTGTCATCGAGGATCTGCCAATCCATGTCGCCACCCCCGCCGTACACCATGGTGTTGCGCGCCAGTTCACTGACGGCGGTCACCAGTTTGGTCAGGTCGATCAGGCGCATGCCGCATTCGGTGGCCAGTTTGCGCGCCGTCTGCCGAGCCAGCACCACGTCCTGTTCGATGTGAATCGATTGCGTACCACTGCTGCGCACGGTCATTGCTGGCGTACTCGTTCCTGCAGCAGTTTCATGCCGCGCTCGACATTCAACGCCGTGCTGACACCCGGCAGGTTCAGGCCCAGCTCGACCAGCGTGATCGCCACGGCCGGTTGCATGCCCACCAGCATGGTTTCGGCGTCCATGATTTTCGACAGGCCGGAGATGGTGCCGATCATTCGACCGATGAACGAGTCGACCATGTCCAGCGCCGAGATATCGATCAACACGCCGCGCGCGGAAGTCTTGCTGATGCGCTCGGACAGATCGTCCTGCAGGGTCAGGGCGAGCTGGTCATGCATGTCGACCTGGATGGTCACGAGCAGAAAGTCGCCCATCTGGAGAATCGGGATACGTTCCATACTCAAACCGTCTTGTTCAGGCTGACACCCAGGCGGGTCAGGGCCACTTTGAGCGCGTCGGCCAGATTGGCCTTGGTCACCACGCCTTGCAGGTCGAGGCCGAGGTGGACGATGGTCTGGGCGATCTGCGGACGCACGCCGCTGATGATGCAATCGGCGCCCATCAGGCGAATCGCAGTCACGGTCTTGAGCAGGTGTTGGGCCACCAGGGTGTCGACGGTCGGCACGCCGGTGATGTCGATGATGGCGATTTCCGAACCGGTCTCGACGATGCGTTGCAGCAACGACTCCATGACAACCTGAGTGCGTTGCGAATCCAGAGTGCCGATCATCGGCAGGGCGAGGACGCCTTCCCAGAGTTTGACCACCGGTGTCGACAATTCCAGCAGTTCTTCCTGCTGGCGCTTGATCACCGCTTCACGGGATTTCTGGAAGGTGCGCACGGTGTGCAGGCCGAAGGCGTCGAGGAGTTCGGAGATTTCCCAAAGCTGTTCGGCGAGCAATGCCGGTTGTTCCCGGTAATGGCTTTGCAACAGGGCAAACAGCGGGCCTTTGAGCGCGAAGATGAAACTGGCGGTCTGTTGCGAGTCCTGGCCGAGCAGGGCGCGACTGTGGGACAGCCGTTCGAGGAAGTGACGGGTGGTTTCCCAGTCGGGGGCGTAGATGTCGGTGCCGTTGTTTCTGGCCATGCCATCGACCACCAGCTGCAGGAACTCAGTGGTCTGTTGCAGCACTTCCTGTTCCTTGAGGTGGCGGGTCGCGCCGCTGTCCTCCATGTTTTGTATCCATTCACCCAGCAGCTGTGCCTGTTTGTTCTTCATTGCATCGAATGTGCTGTTCTGCAGTGCTGCCATGGGGGTCTTGCTCCTTCGCGAATGGGGGCCGGTGCAAAAGAAATGCCCGGCGCGAAATCAATGACATTTGCCGTTTGAAATAGTTGTTCGTTGCGCCAGGGATTTTTTTGATTTGTCGCAAGCAACGCTCG
>NZ_JBJJMM010000048.1:0-25443 GCF_046231795.1 Pseudomonas sp. KCJK9016
GAGATTCCGTGCACGCTCCAAGAAACACCTGATCCGGCATCCGCCAAAGGCCTCGGGTACGCGACGTTGCTGAAGTGCTCCGGCCTATAACAACAAGCACGACGGAGAATCCCCATGGCCGTACTCGACAGCATGTCCACCGGCAGTGCCCCGCACCACAGCGTCAGTCGAGAGGAGCGCAAGGTTATCTTTGCCTCGTCTCTCGGCACGGTGTTCGAGTGGTATGACTTTTATCTTTACGGCTCGCTCGCCGCGATCATCGCCAAGCACTTCTTCGCCGGGGTCAACGAGACCACGGCGTTCATCTTCGCCCTGCTTGCCTTCGCCGCCGGTTTTGCCGTGCGGCCGTTTGGGGCGGTGGTGTTCGGGCGGCTGGGGGACATGATCGGACGCAAGCACACGTTTCTGATCACGATCGTGATCATGGGTGTGTCGACGGCGATTGTGGGTTTCCTGCCGGCTTACGCGACGATCGGGGTCGCAGCGCCGATCATTCTGATTACCCTGCGGCTGCTGCAGGGGCTGGCGCTGGGCGGTGAATATGGCGGTGCGGCGACTTATGTGGCCGAGCATGCGCCAAAGGGCAAGCGCGGGTATTTCACGTCCTGGATTCAGACCACGGCGACGCTGGGGCTGTTTCTGTCGCTGCTGGTGATTCTGGCTTGCCGCACGGCGCTGGGCACCGAGGCGTTCGAGGCCTGGGGCTGGCGGATTCCGTTCCTGCTGTCGATCCTGCTGCTGGCGGTGTCGGTGTACATCCGTTTGCAGCTGAACGAATCACCGGTGTTCAAGAAAATGAAGGAAGAAGGTAAACACTCCAAGGCGCCGCTGACCGAATCCTTCGCCCGCTGGGACAACCTGAAAATCGTGATCATGGCCCTGCTCGGCGGCACTGCCGGCCAAGCGGTGGTCTGGTACACCGGGCAGTTCTATGCGCTGTTCTTCCTGCTGCAAACCCTGAAGATCGACCCGCAGACCGCCAACCTGCTGATCGCCGGTTCGTTGCTGATCGGTACACCGTTCTTCGTGATTTTCGGCAGTCTGTCCGACCGCGTCGGGCGCAAGGGCATCATCATGGCCGGGTGCATTCTGGCGGCGGTAACGTACTTCCCGATCTTCCACGCGCTGACCCAGTACGGTAACCCCGACGTGTTCGTCGCCCAGGAAAAGAACCCGGTCAAAGTGGTCGCCAACCCGGACCAATGCTCGTTCCAGTTCGATCCGGTGGGCAAGGCCAGATTCACCAGTTCCTGCGATCTGGCGAAGACCATTCTGGCCAAACGGGCGATTCCGTATGAAAACGTGGTGGCCGAACCGGGCACCGTGGCCCAGGTGCGCATTGGCGACAAAGTCATCGAAAGTTTCGAAGGCACTGCCATGCCGGCCGCCGACTTCAAGACCCGCAACGATGCCTTCACCGCCAGCCTCGGCACCGCATTGAGAGAGGCCGGTTACCCGGAAAAGGCGGACCCGGCCAAGACCAACTACCCGATGGTGCTGCTCCTGCTGACCGTGCTGGTGATCTACGTGACCATGGTTTATGGCCCGATTGCGGCATGGCTGGTCGAGCTGTTCCCGGCGCGCATCCGCTACACCTCGATGTCGCTGCCCTACCACATCGGCAACGGCTGGTTCGGCGGGTTCCTGCCGACGGTGGCTTTTGCCATGGTCGCGGCCACCGGGGATATCTACTACGGCTTGTGGTACCCGATTGTCATTGCGGTGATGACAGCGATTCTCGGCATCTTCTTCTTGCCGGAGACCAAGGATCGGGACATTCATCACAGTTGACCCAACTTCGCTCGATGCTGTGCGTGGCATTCATGCACAGCATCGAGCGTTGTCACATCGGCGTCATTCTCCCTTGGTAACGTCCCGGCGCCCTTATGCTCCCGACCATCAAGGTGACCTTCCCGGTGTATTCGAACCCGACACGCCAGACCATCATCCTCAGATCCGCCGATATGTCCTGCGACGACTTCGGCGCCTTGTTCTCCCGTATGTTCGGCAATCGTTACGGCGACACACCGCCACCGCCCAAGGACATCATCATCGGCGGCGTCTACGGGCGGCACGACGGGGTCAGTTTCCGGCGCATGCATTACCGGGGCGATTTCACCGTAGCGTTTCCCGAGCCCTACGACGAAATCACCTTTGTGATTCCCACCGCAGGCAGGATCATCCTCAACGATTGCGCCGAATCCCTCGGCATGCCCCGCATCGGGCTGGCCATCGACAAGGCGGATCTGCGCTCGATGCGTTTCGTCGACAATCACGCCCAGCACGGCATGTCGATCAGTCGTGTAGCGCTCACCGAACGGCTGTCGTCGCTATTGGGCCGACCGATCGCGCACAAACTGCATTTCGAGCCGAAGGTGGATCTCGACAGCCCGGCATTTCAGGGCATTCGAGCGTTGATCGACCTGGCCACCGGCAGCGAATTCGACTTGCTGTTGAACGCCGGTTCACTGATGCCATCGCGCCTGCGGGAAATGCTGGTGGACGCGGTGCTGGAAGCCTGGCCGCACAATTTCAGCGAAGCCCTGCGCCGGCCCGAAGCGTCGATTGCGCCACGGCATGTGAAACAGGCCATCGAATACATTCAGGCGCATCCCGAGCAACTGGTCAGCGGGACGGATCTGGCGGGAAGAGTGAACGTCAGTTTGCGGGCGTTGCAGGACGGCTTCCGGCGGTTTGTCGGGACCTCGATTGTCGCGTATCAGCGCCAGGTCAGGCTGGAGCGGGCCTGCGAAGCGTTGAAGCGAGGTTCGTCGTCATCGGTGACCGAAGTGGCCCTGCAATACGGCTTCAGCAATGTCGGCCGGTTCTGCCAATACTTTCAGGATGCCTACGGCGTAAGCCCCGCACAAATGCGAAAAGGACTGCGCTGAGGCAGTCCTTTTTCTTCACCTTCAAATGTTCAGAACTGATAACTGGCCTTGAGCCCGCCACTGAAACCGTGGCTGTCGCCCCCGCCGCTCGCGCCGACCTCGGCGCCCAGACTCAGCGCGCCCAGGCTGGCCATCAGGTTGACGCCGCCACTGAACTGATCGCGGTTGTCGAACGCCGCGCGTTGTTCGATATCCAGTCCCAGCAGATGCCCTTCACTGTCGACCTGCTGATCGCCCAGCACACGCTCGTAACCGAGCCGCACGCCCGGCACCAGTTGCCATGCGCCCGCAGACATCGGAGCGAACGAGACATCAAGATTGGCCACGGCGCTGCGACGGGTTTGCTGGAGGCCGTCGACATCGAGGGCCAGCTCGCTGCCCTTCTCCTGGAAACCCGAGAGGTCGAGACGGCTGACGCGCACGCCGAGGCTCGGCTCCAGAACCATATCGTTCATCGGCAGGCGATAACCCAGCGCCAGCGTGGCGCCGCTGAGATTGCCGTGGGTGTCGCCCTTCGCCGAACCGAGGTCGCCGCCGAGGTCACGCTTGCTGTCGTAGTCGATGTAACCGGCACTGAGATTGGCATCGGCAAACAAACCCCGTTCCAGACTGGTGAAGCCATAACGGGCACCCAGATTGAGGAAGGTGAAGTCGGTATCAGCCTCGCCGCCCGCCCCGCCGACGGTGCCCTTGCTGTAACCGATCCCGCCGCGCGCGCTGAGTTGTTCGGAGAAGCGCTGAGTGACGCCGACCATCAGGCCCTGAGTGTGTTCGTTGCTGCTTTGCGCACGGGCCGATCCGTCGGTGCCCAGGTAACCGGCGAGCGCGGTGCTCCACAAGCGGTACTGGCCGACCTTGAGGTCGGTGCCGCTGGCGAACGGCGCGGCGGCCTGCTCGATCATTGCGTTCTGACGCAGCAGGTAACTCGCCGCATCGGCATGCACCTGACCGCCGACGGTGGACTCGACACCGCCCAGAGTGCCGGCGTCGATGGCCGACTGCAGGTAGTAGTTGTAGGCGCTGTAGGTGCCCGACAGTTTGCTGCTCTGCAGGTCCTGCAACAGTTGCGCGCCGGCAGCGGCATTGCCGATCAGCCCTGCCTGACCGGGCAGGCTGTTGTATTCGACCATTTTGCCGCGCAGGACATAGATCGTTTCCTGAGACAGACCCAGGCCCTGCTTGAGGTAGTTGTCCATGCTGCCGTATTGCGCGGTCACCTGATCCAGGCCCGCTTGCAGGTAACTGGCCTCCACGCCCAGCAGCGGCGCGTAAACCGCGGCCATGCTCGGCGGCATCATCGCCAGTGTCCTGGCCACACGGGCGGCGGTGTAGTCGTTGGTCGCCAGGTAGTTGCTCATGATCGTGGCGTTGTCGACCCCGGCGATGCTTTGCAGCACGGCGGCTGCCCAGCCGGTGCGGTCCTTGCCGGCGGTGCAGTGGAACAGCGCGGCACCGTCGACGCCGGCCAGCTCGTTGAACAACACGCCGAGCTGGCGGCGCATGCCCGCATCACTGACAAAGGCGCGGTTGGTGTCCTGCATCATGACGACGGCATCGGCGGCGCTTTTGAACGAGACCGTGGTGATGTTCGCCCCCGAAGTGGTGGCGCCGATGATGTCGATGTTCTGATAGGTCGCGCCGCTGATCATCGTGTCCGGCGTGGCCGCGATTTCACTGGGGGTGCGCAAGTCATAAACGGCCTTGATCCCCAGCCCGTTGAGGGTCGCCAGATCCGACGCCGTCGGCGTCAGTGCATTCGAGCGATAAAACACACCGGCGCGCATCGTGCCGTCATGGGCCGTTGAGTAGGCCGTGGTGATACCGGCGACATCGCGGAAGTTGTCGATGCCCTGCAGGCGCGGGGTATCAAGGCTGGCCGCGTGAGCGGCGGCGATGGACAGACTCAGCACGGACAGCGAACACAGAAGACGTGGAAACACGATGCAGCCTCATTGAAAACCGGTTGGGCTGCCCACTCTCTACATCGGCAAGTGCCGGAATATGACAAAACGTCGGAAAGCGTAAATGGCCGCGCGATCTGTCCGGCGCACGCGCATTCTGTCCGTCGGGCCGGCTGAATCCCTGTGGAGATTTGACGTTTTTTTTGCAAGAGGCAGGGTAAAGTGCCCTCTCCGGCCATCCTGGAAACAGTCAATGAATCGCCAAAGTCCTCAAGACGCCGATGATGAAATCCTCCATCAGGCAGCTCACTGGTGCTTGCGCCTGCAAGACGAAACCTGCACGCCCGACGAACGCCAGGCCTTCCAGCAGTGGATTCAAAGCAGCCCGCGCCATGCCTTCGAGTACGCGAAGATGCTTGAAGTCTGGGAGTTGAGCGATCAATTGCCCGACGAACACGACACATCAAAAAAACGCAAAGCCACGAGCCTGCCATGCAGCTTCGAGGAATTTCAACGCAATCTGGCGCAACGCAATTAGCATCTTGCGGGGATCAATGTCAGCAGCAGACGGCGTCACTTGAAGCAACGCCTTGTCCTTGTTTCAGGGTTAGAATCCCCTCGGTTCGACTAACCCGTTTAAGGATGATCCCGGCATGTCCCCCCTCGACACTTCCCTGCAAGACACCGCCGCCCCCGACGGCGTCTGCTTCGGCTGCGGCAGCAGCAACCCGCACGGCTTGCACATCAAGAGTTTCTGGCATGAAGACGGCGTACACGTCATGGCCGAGCATGTGCCCGAGGCCAAATACTGCGGCTGGCCGGAGCTGGTCTACGGCGGGTTGATTGCGATGCTGGTGGACTGCCATTCCAACTGGACGGCGATGGCTTACCACTACCGCGCCGAAGGGCGTGAAGTCGAAAGCCTGCCGCGCATCAACTGCGTCACCGGCAATCTCGGCATCAAATTCATCAAGCCAACGCCGATGGGCGTGCCGCTGACGTTGAAGGCAAAAGTCGAAGGCGAAACCGGGCGCAAGAGCCGGGTGATCTGCGAGGTGTACGCCGGGGATGTGCTGACGGCGGTGGGTGATTCGGTGTTTGTGCGGGTGGATACCGGGCAGTTGGCGGCGGCCGCTCATGGGCGGAATGAAGACCGATGAGTACCAAAGCAATAAATATGGCACTGATTGTCGTCATCAGCCTGATGGGGGTTGGCACCCTGAATTGGCTGATGAACGAATCCTGGCTGATCGCCACGCAAGCAAGCGGCGAAGATGCGTTCTTGTATCTGATAATCGAGATTTTGCAGGCGGTGGCCATACACTCGGTGACAGTGGCATTCATCCCGCTACTGTTGGCGTTCTTTAGAAAAACACTCGCCAGTTATGTCGTGCTGATACTGATGCTGTCGCTCTACATGCTGCTTATCACCGGCATCAACGCAGTCGGTCCGGTCGTGGCCGCACTGGCGATTGCAGCTTTGGCCTATGCCGTGTTCACGAAAACCGCCAACCTGATCCGGTACTTCCGCGCGAAGTGATCCGACTCACGGTTTACCCGGAGCCACTGCCATGCCTGATCGCAAAATCATCATCCCCGAATCCATGAAGCCCATCGTCGAACGCGCCGGTTACGCCCCGGCGGTTCTGGTCGGCGACACGCTTTATTGCGCCGGTCAGGTTGGCCGGACGGCAGATCTGACAGTCATCGAAGACCCCGAGCAGCAATTCATCCGTGCCTGGGAAAACCTCGACGAAGTGCTGAAGGCCGGTGGCTGCACCTTCAACGATGTGGTGGAGATGACCACTTATCACGTCGACATGAGCCTGCACATGCCGGTGTTTCGCGAAGTGAAGAATCGTGTGTTCCCCAAAGGCTTCTGCGCCTGGACCTGCGTCGGCGTCAGCGAACTGGCCCATCCGGGGCTGCTGGTGGAAATCAAATGTGTGGCCGTGCGCAGGCGGGCTATACCTGTGTAGTGCTTTTCATCACTACCGCGAGGCGTTGAACCATGGACTTGACCCTCTACTACCATCCGTTGTCGTCCTACTGCCACAAAGCGCTGATCGCCCTCTACGAGCACGGCGTCGCCTTCGAAAAGCGCCTGATCGACCTGTCCAGCGAGGCCGAACGGGCCGAGTTGCGGGCGTTATGGCCGCTGGTCAAATTTCCGGTGCTGCAGGATCGCGGGCGTCAGCGCAATGTGCCGGAATCGAGCGTGATCATTGAGTATCTGGATCGCTATCACGCCGGAGCCGGCCACCTGATCCCCGACGATTGGGACACAGCGCTGCAGGTTCGCCTCTGGGACCGTTTTTTCGACAACTACGTGATGACGCCGATGTCGCAGATCGTCGCCGACCGCATCCACAATGCAAACGCCGATCTGAGCAGCCAGCGCACCTTGCTGAACACCGCCTACGACATGCTGGAAAACCAGTTGGCGACCCACCCTTGGATCGCCAGCCCGGCCTACAGCATGGCCGATTGCTCCGCCAGCCCGGCGCTGTTCTACGCCAGTACGCTGGTGCCGTTTGGCGCTGACCGCCCTCGCCTCGGCGCTTATTTCGAGCGACTGGTGCAGCGCCCGTCTTTCAGCCAGGTGATCGATGAAGCCAAACCGTGGTTTGACTTCTATCCCTTCGCCGAAGCGCTTCCCCAGCGGTTTCGCTGAGCAACCGCTTCACGCCGGCTGGTGACTGGTCACGCAGTGAATCCCGCCACCGCCGGCGGCGATGGCGTCGATGTTGATCTGTACCACGTCGCGGTTCGGGTAGAGCTGCTTGAGAAAGTCGAAGGCCTTCTTGTCGGACTCCTTGTCGCCGAACTCCGGGGCGATGACCGCGCCATTGATGACGAAGTAGTTGATGTAACCGGCCGCGAAGTCGTCGTTGTTCTTGTTGAACTTGGTCTTGCGTGGATTCAGCGGCGGCGACACGGTGTGGATCTGCAGCGGGCGACCGTCGGCATCGGTGGCCTTCTTCAGAATCTCCAGGTGCGCCAGCGTGACCTTGTTGTCGTAGGAACGCGGGTCGGTATCAAGGTTGGCGATCACCACGCCGGGCTTGACGAAGCGCGCGTAGAAATCGACGTGGGCATCGGTGATGTCCTTGTCCTTGATACCCGGCAGCCAGATGATTTTGCGCAGGCCCAGACGCGCCTTCAGTTCCGCCTCGACATCGGCCTTGCTCCAGCCGGGGTTGCGGTTTTCGTTGACCCAGCAGCTTTCGGTCATGATCCCGGTGCCGTGACCATCGACTTCGATGCCGCCGCCCTCGCCCACCAGTTCACTGCGGATGTAGGTCGCTTGTGCATCCTGCGCGACGCGTCCGGCGATTTTCGCGTCTTTGCCGTGCTGCTGTTTGTTGCCCCAGCCGCTGAAATTGAAGTCCACCGCGCCCAGGCCATTCTTGTCGTCAATGACGAAGTTGGCGCTGATGTCGCGCATCCAGATGTCATCGAGGTTGGCGATCTGGTAGGTGATGTTGGACGTGCCGCAAATCTCTTCGGCCAGGCTGCGTTCGCTGCTGCGGCAATAAATGGTCAGCGGCTCGTAGCGGGCAATGGCGCGGGCAATCCGGCCCAGTGCCTCCTGGACGTCTTCGGTGAAGTCTTCCCAGATTGCGTCCTGCGCGCCGAAGGCCATGTAGGCGCGTTCATGTTTGTCGCCCTCGTCGGGCATGAACCAGCGACCTTCGCTGGCCGCCAGCACCCGCGCCGGCGAGAGGCCGAGGCCCATGACGGCAGCGCCTGCGCCGGCGGCAACTGAAACCTGTTTGATGAACTCGCGACGAGTGGGCATGTGTAGCTTCCTGATGGGTAAGGGGCCGCCGAGGCGGCCCGGAAAAATCACTTGGCAGTGGCGGTCTTGAACTTGGTCCAGGTGCGCATGCGGGCACGCATGTCGGCCTGGGGAATGTCCTTGCCCGGTATCAGACGAGCATAGGTCGCCTCGTCGAGGTAGATGTCCGGGTTGTTGCGCATGGCCTCATCCACGTTTGGCCGGGCCTTGGCGTTGGAGGTCGGGTAACCGGTGAAATTGCTGATCGCAGCCATGTTCTCCGGGCGCATCACGAAGTTGATGAATTCGTAGGCGTATTCCGGGTGTTTGGCGTCGACCGGAATGGCCATGGTGTCCATCCACACCGTGGTGCCTTCACGGGGCACGCGGTACTGGAAGCGGGTCTGCTTGCCGGCGCTGTCCGAGGTGCGCTGGGCCTGGGTCATGTCGCCGCTGTAGCCGAGGGACAGGCACAGGTTGCCGTTGACCAGGTCGGTCACCGGTTGCGACTGGAACTTGCGAATGTACGGCCGCAGCTTCATCAGCAGATCACTGGCCGCCGCCAGGTCCGCAGGCTTGGCGCTGCGCGGATCGCGGCCCAGGTAATTGAGCACCACCGCCAGCACTTCGTCCGGGGAATCGATCATCGAAATCCCGCAATCAGCGAACTTCGCGGCCAGCTCCGGTTTGAACAGCATGTCCAGGCTGTTGACCGGCGCATCGGCCATGCGTTGTTTGATCTGCCCGGCGTTATAGGTCAGGCCGATGGTGCCCCAGGTGTAGGGCACCGTGGCCTTGTTCGAATGCTCGTAATGGCTGCGCAGTTTTTGCAGGCCCGGCTCGATGTCGTTCATCGCCGTGACCTTCGACGGATCCAGCGGCAACAGGCTGCCGGCTCGCATCAGGCGCTCGGCCACGGTGTCACCTGGGAAGATCAGGTCGTAACCGCTGCCACCGGAGAGCATCTTGGCCTCCAGGGTTTCGCTGCCGTCCATCACGTCGTAGATCACCTTGATCCCGGTTTCGGCAGTGAACTTGCTCAAGGTGTCTTCGGCGAAATAGTCCGCCCAGTTGTACAGGCGCAAAGTCTTGTCTTCAGCATGTACGGCAGGCATCAAACCGGCCAGCGCCAGACCCAGAGCACCCAGCAACCACTTGCGTGAAGTGTGCATATCAGACTCCTTGAGGATTCCAGCGGGCGTGAAGGTGACGGCCGTCCTGACTCAACAACGCGCCATACATTTCCGGGCGACGATCGCGGTAGATGCCCCAGCTCAGGCGTTCTTCGCGCATGGCCGAAAGATCCAGGCTCTGCACCAGCACGCCGGTGCTGGCGCGGTCGGCTTCGACGAGCATTTTTCCCTTGTGGTTGCAGATGAAAGAGGAGCCGTAGAAATTCATTTGCAGCGTCGCATCGCTGCCGGCCACTTCACGGCCAACTCGGTTGGAGGCGATCACCGGCAGCAGGTTGGCAGCGGCGTGGCCACGCATGGTCATCTGCCAGTGGTCCCGCGAATCCAGATCGGCGCAGCCCGGTTCAGAACCGATAGCCGTCGGGAACAGCAGCACTTCGGCGCCCATCAAGGCCAGGCTGCGGGCGGTTTCCGGGAACCACTGGTCCCAGCAGATGCCCACGCCGAGGCGACCGAACGCGGTGTCCCAGACTTTGAAACCGGTGTCGCCGGGGCTGAAGTACTCCTTCTCCTGATAGCCGATGGCGTTGGGGATGTGAGTCTTGCGGTACACACCCAACAGGCGCCCGTCGGCATCCGCCACGCTCAAGGAATTGAAGTAGGCGTTGCCGGCCTTCTCGTACCAGCTCAGCGGCAGCACCACACCGAGCTCACGGGCCAGCGCGGCGAAGCGCGACAGCACCTGACTGTCACGGTATTCCTCGGCCAGCGCCATGTGGTGGTAGCTCTGTTCGATGCAGAAGTACGGCGTGGCGAACAGCTCCTGCAACAGGATCACTTGCGCGCCCTGCGCCGCCGCTTGACGCACCAGCTGCTCGGCGCGGTCGAGGTTGCTTTTCAGGTCCCAGGTGCACGGCATCTGGGTGGTGGCGACTTTGAGCATCGTCATCGATCAACCCTCCACCGGCCAGGCTGGCTGCTGCTGGGTGATGCAATGCACACCGCCGCCGCCATGGGCCAGATGATTGATCTGCACCGGCACCACTTCACGTCCGGGGAACGCCTTGGCCAGGGTTTGCGCCGCGACATGGTCGGCCTCGATACCGTAGGCCGGCATGATGATCGCGCCGTTGGCGATGTAGAAGTTGGTGTACGAGGCGCAGAACACTTCCGCTTCGGTGTCCACGGCATCAGTGGCTTCATATAGCTCGATCAGCTCGAATTGGCGGCCCCGGGCGTCGGTGGCCAGCTCCAGTGCGCGGCGATTTTCCCGCGCGACTTCGGCGTACACCGAACCGCGATCATGGGTGGCATCCACCAGCAACACACCGGGGCGAGCGAAAGCGCAGACGCCATCGACGTGGCCGTCGGTCATGTCGCCGGTGACGTAATCCGGATCACCCGGCAGCCAGATGGTCTTCTTCACGCCGAGCAGACGGCTGAAGATCTCTTCCATTTCGGCCTTGCTTACGCCGGGGTTGCGGTTGGGGTTGAGCAGCACCGATTCGGTGGTGATCAGCGTGCCCTCGCCGTCCACATGAATTGCGCCGCCCTCGTTGCTCAACGCCGTGCCGAAGCACTCGCCGCCCAGATGATTGAGCACCCGGCGGGCCAGGCTTTCGTCAAGGTCGTGGGCCGACTTGCCGCCCCAGGCGTTGAAACGCCAGCTCACCCCGGCCAGACCTTGCTCCGGATGAACGACGAAACTCGGGCCGGAGTCGCGGCACCAGCTGTCGTTGACGGCCAGCGGAATCAGTTCGATGTTCGGCCCGCACAAGGCTTTGGCACTGGCGATGGCCGACGGATCGACGACCATTTTCACCGGTTCGAACCGGGCGATGGCATTGGCGACGCGGGCGAAATCTTCCTGCACCAACGGCAGGGTCACGCGCCAGCCCGACTCCCACAGGGCCTTGTTGTGGGGCCAGACCATCCAGGTCGCGGCGTGCGTTACCCACTCTGCCGGCATCATCCAACCGCTGTTGTTGTTTTTGTTCTGCTGCATGGTAAAAAGCCCTTTGAGTTAAGCCATTGTGTTCAATGGAAACAGCCTTGGCGGCGTTGACGTGCATGCTAATGGCGGCCTGAAGGGCAAACAAACGATGGATTTAGCGGAAAACTGATTAGAGGAACTTATCGATCATGCTGAAACACTGGCCACCCCTCAGCTCGTTGCGCGGCTTCGAAGCGGCCGCCAGATTGGGCAGTTTCCACAAGGCCGCCGAGGAACTGAGCCTCACGCAGTCGGCCATCAGCCAACAGATCCGCAGTCTTGAGGCTTACCTGGAGCAGCCGCTGTTTTTCCGCAGCGGACGCAGTGTGGCGCTGACCGACGCCGGCCACGATCTGCTCAGCACCACCCAGGCAATGCTGCAGCAACTGTCGGTGGGCATCCGGCGACTGGGGCAATACCAGAAGCCCAATCAACTGGTGCTCAACACCACGCCGGCGTTTGCCCGGCACTGGTTGCTGCCACGGCTGGGAGACTTCCGCCGTCAGCACCCGAAGGTGGACCTGTGGATTTTCAGCACCGATGAAGTGCCGGACATGGCGACCCAGACCATCGATCTGGCGGTGCGCGACGACATCAGCTCCCAGGCCGAATGCAGCTTCAAGGTGCTGCACGCCGATCGGCTCTACCCCGCGTGCCACCCGAGCCTGCTGACGGTGCCGCCGGCTGAACGCACCACCCTGCACGGCGAGCGGGAGATGGACTGGAGCCATTGGGCGGTAGAGGCTGGAATCGATATCGGGCAGCAGGAACAGGGGCTGAACTTCTCCGACCCGGGCCTGCTGCTGGACGCGGCTTGCTCAGGTCTCGGGATTGCGCTGGTCAGCCAGTTGCTCAGCCGCCAGGCACGGGAAAACGGATTGTTGCAGCCATTGGTGGAGCAGACCATTCGCGGCCCGAACTGGGCCCTGTTGACCCACCGCGACAGTGAAAACGATCCCATGGCCCGCCGTTTCACCGAGTGGTTGCTGGCGAACCTGGGCGATCCATGACCGGTGCGTGGCGGGCCATCACCTCGGCGATCCAGTCGATGAACACTCGCAGTTTGCGGCTGATGTGGCGGTTCGGCGGGTACGCCACGTAGAGCGGCATCGGATCGAGGCGCCAGCCTTCGAACAGTGGCACCAGATCACCGCTCGCTTCGTGCGCTCTGGACATGTACCTGGGCAGCCACAACACGCCCAGCCCCGCGAGGCCCGCCGCCAGATAGGCATTGCCGTCATCAACGGCGAGCACATGGCGCCCCTTGATCTGCAGATCTTCGAGTTCGTTGCGCAAAGCGTAAGGCACGGGTTTGCCGGTACGCGCCCAGAGAAACCCGACCACCCGGTGATGAGAGTCTTCCAGTTCACGAGGATGCTTCGGCGTGCCGGCCCGGGCCAGGTAACTCGGCGCGGCATAAACGCCCAGTTGCAGATCGGCGACCTTGCGGGCCATCAGCGACTGATCCCGCAACTCCCCGCCGCGCACCACGCAGTCGACGTTTTCATCAATGATGTCGACGATCCGGTCACTGACGCCCATATCGATCTGGATCTCCGGGTAACGCGCGCAAAACTCGGGCAGCGCCGGCACCAGAATCAGATTGGCCAACGGGCTCGGCACATCGACCCGCAAGCGCCCCTTGGGCTGGGCTGCCGCACCGGGAAGGCTGGTTTCGGCATCGTCCATGTCCGCCAGCAATTTGATCACCCGCTCATAGTAGGCCGCGCCGTCCTCCGTGACGTTGACCTTGCGTGTGGTGCGGTTGAGCAATTTCACTCTCAACCGCGTCTCCAGTTGCTGGACGAGTTGGGTCACGGTGGTCTTGCTCATGTGCAGCGTCTCGGCGGCTTTGGTGAAACTGCCCGCCTCCACCACCCGGGCGAAGGCCTGCATCGCATCAAAACGGTCCATATCCAACCTCTAATGGCGGCTCGATTGTTTGGCTATCCCGAACAGTGAACGCCAAGGTTGCGCGTTTATCGGGCCGATGCAAGCCCCTAGAGTTTCTCCATCGCAGGTTTTCAACCCATTGAAGGAGACACCCCATGACCAGAACCCAGCCAAAACGCGATGTGGTTTTCCCGCCTGGACGTCATGCCCTCTACGAGCGCAATCGTTATTCGCCAGCGGTGCGTTCCAACGGTTTCCTGTTCGTTTCCGGACAGGTCGGCAGCCTGGAGGACGGCTCGCCCGAGCCGGATCTGAAGCAACAGGTGCGACTGGCCTTCACTAACCTCAACGCGATTCTCGGCGCGGCCGGCGGCAGCTTTGATGACGTGGTGGACGTGACCGTGTTCATGGTCGACCCACAATCGACCTTCGAAACCATCTGGGAAGTGGTGCCGGAGTTCTGGGGCGAGGCGCCGCACCCGACCATTACGGCGGTCGGCGTGACGTGGCTGTATGGCTTTCAGTTCGAGATCAAGGTGATTGCCAGGCTCCCGGAATGACCTGATATCGCGTCGATTTGCAGCACGGGCCGGCAGTCTTCAGACTGTCGGCCCGCATTCCTCTTGCAATCCATCGCCATGCCCGACACCTTGCTCAAGCCCAGTCTCCCCGGCATCGCCCTGCGCCGCTGGCGTGTGCTGCACCGCGTCAAGCAAAGCCATGCCGCCGAGTTTTTCAAGGTCACCCAGTCGACGATTTCCCGCTGGGAAAGCGGTGTGCAGGCGATGGATCCGGACGCCCATTTTCAGCATGAACGGTTGCTCGCGGCACGCCTCGACAGCGCCGACGACCTGGCCGGGCTCGATGTGCTGAAAGTCCTGAAGATGTGCGTCATCCACGACCTCGGCGAGGCCATCAACGGTGACATTCCGGCGGTCGATCAAGTCGGTATTCCCGACAAGGGCGAACAGGAACGCAACGACTTGCTGCTGCTCACCCGTTCTCTGGACGACGCGCTGAGAAACGAAATCCTCGCGCTCTGGGACGACTACGAAAACGCCGGCTCCCCCGAAGCCAAAGCCGTTAAGGCGCTGGACAAGCTGGAAACACTTTTACAACACACGCAAGGCAGGAATCCGCCAGACTTCGACTATGGCTTCAACCTGGCCTACGGCAAGCAATACACCAGTGCCGATCCGCTGTTCGAAACCCTTCGGACCCTGATCGACCGTGACACCCGAGAACGCATGAAAACAAACATAACAATCCGCAACGAACGCCTCGAAGACATCGACGCCATCGCCCGAATCACCGAAGCCGCCTTCCAGCACGAAGAACACTCCAGCCACACCGAACAATTCATCGTCGACGCCTTGCGCCGGGCCGGCCAGCTCAGCGTTTCGCTGGTAGCGGTGGAGAACGATACGGTGGTCGGCCATGTCGCCATTTCACCTGTGACGATTTCCTCCGGCGCTCAAGGCTGGTATGGCCTGGGCCCGATCTCCGTGTGCCCGACCCGCCAGCAACAAGGCATCGGCTCGGCGCTGATGAAAGCCTCGCTGGCGCAGTTGCAGCGCATCGGCGGCGTTGGCTGCGTGGTACTGGGTGATCCTGGCTATTACGCTCGCTTCGGCTTCAAGGCCCACGCCGGTCTGGAGTTGCCGGGGATTCCGGCGGAGTACTTTCAGGCGTTGGCGTTTGGTGGGGAGTTGCCGGTGGGCGTGGTGAAATATCACGAGGCGTTCGAGGCTACCAAATAGCGCCTCATCGTTTTGCATTGCTCACATTTCGTGTTCAACGGCTTCACCAATGCGCGCTTGATGCAGGTTCTGCGATCAACAATTCTGTCAGTACGTTGTTTTGCACTGACAGAAAAGAGCCTGCGCCATGCCCAGCCCGAAAACCCTGTACCAGAAACACATCGATAGTCACACGGTCTGCACCCTCGACGATCAGGGCCACGTGCTGCTTTACATCGACCGCCAGGTCGCCAACGAATACACCAGCCCGCAAGCCTTCAGCAGTTTGCGCGACGCCGGGCGCAAGGTCTGGCACCCGGCGGCCACGCTGGCGGTGGTCGATCATGTGAACCCCACGGCGCCAATCCGCATCGCGACCATGCCCGACGCCGGAGGCGCGCGACAGGTGTCGTATTTCGAAGAGAACTGCCGCGACTTCGGCATTGAGCTGTTCGATGTGCTGGACAAGCGCCAGGGCATCGAACACGTCGTCGCACCGGAACAAGGCTTCATTCTGCCGGGCATGGTGGTCGCGGCCGGCGACAGTCACACCACCACTTACGGCGCGCTGGGTGCGTTCGGTTTCGGTATCGGCACCTCGGAAATCGAGCACCTGCTGGCCACGCAAACTCTGGTCTACAAACGCCTGAAAACCATGCGGGTGACGGTCCATGGCGAGCTGGGTGCGGGAGTCACGTCAAAGGACATCATCATGGCCCTGATCGAAAGGATCGGTGCTTCGGGGGCCACCGGTTATGCCATCGAATTCACCGGCCCGGCGATCAGCGACCTCAGCGTCGAAGCACGCATGACCATCTGCAACATGGCCGTGGAGGCCGGCGCCCGTGGGGCGTTCATGGCACCGGACGACAAGGTTTTCGCCTATTTGCAACTCAAGCCGCGTGCACCGAAAGGGGAAGTCTGGGCGCAGGCGGTCGAGCGCTGGAAAGACCTGCACAGCGACCATGGCGCGGTGTTCGACAGTGAAGTCAGCCTCGATGTCTCGGCTCTGGAACCGATGGTCACCTGGGGCACCAGCCCGGATCAGGCCGCCCCGGTCGGCGGACGAGTGCCGGACCCGGCCAGCCAGCCCGACCCGATTCTGCGTCAGGGTCTGCAACGGGCTCTCGATTACATGGGATTGAAACCCGGCACGCCGCTGAACGAGGTGGTCATCAGTCATGCATTTATCGGTTCCTGCACCAATGCGCGGATCGAAGATTTGCGTGACGTTGCCCGCGTGGTGCGCGGCCAGCGAGTCGCGGCTCATGTGCGGGCGATGATCGTGCCCGGCTCGACGCAGGTGCGCGATCAGGCCGAAGACGAAGGGCTGGCGCAGATCTTTCGCGACGCCGGTTTCGAGTGGCGGCAATCGGGCTGCTCGATGTGCCTGGCGATGAACGACGATGTCCTCGCGCCGGGGGATCGCTGCGCCTCCAGCACCAATCGCAATTTCGAAGGCCGTCAGGGCGCCGGTGCGCGCACCCACCTGATGAGCCCGGCGATGGTCGCGGCGGCGGCCATCACCGGCCATTTGACTGACGTTCGTGCCTTCGCGCCGGGAGTTTGAGCCATGCAACCGTTCACCACCATCAGCGGCAGCGCCGCGCCGTTTCTGGCGGCCAACATCGACACCGACGTGATCATGCCCAAGCAGTTCCTCAAGGGTATTGATCGTCAGGGGCTGGATCGAGGGCTGTTCTTCGATCTGCGCTTTCTGGCCTCGGGTGAACCCAATCCCGACTTCGTGCTCAATCAGCCCGCCTGGCAAGGCGCGGCGTTTCTGGTGACCGGCCCCAACTTCGGTTGCGGTTCCAGCCGTGAACACGCGGTGTGGGGCTTGAAACAAGTGGGGATCCGGGCGCTGATCGGCACCACGTTCGCCGGGATCTTCTACGACAACTGCCAGCGCAACGGCGTTTTGGTGATTCAGCTCGATGCCGCGCAGCTCAAGCAGGTCGCCGAAGTCATCAGCGTGCCGGCGACTACGCAGATCCGCGTGAATCTGCCCGGGCAGACCATCGAACTGGCGGACGGCACACGGATCGCTTTCGAGATCGACGCGCTGCGCAAACAGTCACTGTTGTTGGGGCTGGACGCCATCGGCACAACGCTGCAACGGGCCGGGCAGATTCGCGCCTTTGAAGCGCGGCATCTCGCGGAAAATCCCTGGCTGGGCTGAACAAAAAAAACGGGGGGCTCACTGAACCACCCGTTTTTTCATTCGACGGACAGGTCGCGGAAATACTCTTCGAGAAACTCCACACACACCCGCAGCTTGGCCGACTCGCTGAGCCGCGTCGGGTAAACGGCCCAGACGTTGGCGCTCTGGGTGTAGTCCGCGAGCACTTGCACCAGTCGCCCCTGTTCGAGCATCGGTCTGACGTCCCACATCGAACGCAACAGGATCCCGCCGCCGCTCAGGGCCCATTCCATCACGATTTCGCCGCTGTTCGAGGACAACGGGCCGCTGACCCGCACCGATTCCTCTTGTCCGTCCCTGGTGAGCTCCCAAATGCCGAACGCATTGTTGCGTTCCTTCAGCACCAGGCAATCGTGGTCCTGCAGATCTGCAAGGGTTTGCGGCGTGCCCCGGCGCTCAAGGTACTCCGGCGTGGCGCACAGCACCCGCCGGTTGCTCACCAGTTTGCGCGCCAGGTGCTGGCCCGGCAGGTCATCGCCAACGAGGATTTCCAGGTCGAAACCCTCGCCCACCAGATCAACCACACGGTCGAACACGTCCAGACGAATATCGAGCTTCGGGCACGCTCGTGACAGCTCACTGATGGCCGGCGCCACGTGATTGCGGCCGAAACCGAAGCTACTGCAGATGTGCAGCGAACCCGCCGGCTGGTGCCGGGCCTGGGCAATTTCGCCGAGGAAATCATCGAAATCCCCCAGCAGCTTTTCTGCCCAGATCCGCACCCGCTCGCCATCGTCGGTCAGGGCGAGGCGCCGGGTGGTGCGATGCAGAAGTTGTGTGGAGAGCGTGGTTTCGAGCACCGCGATGCGTTTGCTGACGTAGGCCGGCGAAAAGCCCAACTCATCGGCGGCGCTGGCAAAGCTGTTCTTGCGGATGACGGTGAGGAAAACCTTGAGGTCTTCGGGCAAGGGAAACGGATCACGATTCGTGTTCATACAGCGCGCTTACTCACTGCCTGCTTCATGATTCGCGCAGGATAGCAGCGACCATGACCGTTCGGCGCTTTTTCTGGCAGGCCCGGACAAACAGGGCTAGGGTTGCGTGGCTGGCGATATGCTGGCCACTTGGCAAAAGTCCATCGACGAACGCCATCGGCAGCACTGGAAGAAAAATCAGGGATGGTTTTTGTGCTTGCGGGTTAATGCACTCTTGATGAGTGAACAACCTATCCCTGTGTTTCGTTGCTTTCTATCAAGGACAGAAAGATGACCAACGTACAGGCGAACTTCTCTTGCCCTCTGCCACGGCAGACGCGCCTTCCGATTCCGGACAGCAGAGCGGACGGTTTCGGCTGACGCCCGCGGCGTCGGCGCCCCCTTCAATTACCACGAATAAACGGATCCGGACGGATCAGGCGTTCACTTCGCCGCGAGTCACTGTCGCCAGTGATTCCCGGTGCCGGTAGTTGCCTGCCTGTCAGGAAAGGCTCCCCTTTTGCCTGAGGGGGGACGTTCGGTAACCACCACAAGGAAACCCTCGCCATGACTGGTTCAAAACACAACATGCCGCCCTACGGCGTTGCCATCCAGGACGCGATTTCGGGAGGCGATCTGCAACAGATGAAGACTTTGTTGAAGCAACGCGATTCGACAAAGCCGGAAGCGAAGGAGCTGCAAACCGCGTACGAAAAACTGGCCAGAGAAGTGTCCCGTCTGGATAAACACTAAGGCCATTACTCACTTTGCAATGGAGGCAAATCACATGTCAGTCACTCAGCAAAATGTCGGTCTGTTCCCCGTGTGCTACAGGATCGGCACGGGCCAGCCAGGCGCGCAAAGCCTTGCACTGAATCTGCTGGTGTCCACGCCACAGCAGCATGTCACCGGCACGGCCGCCGTGACGCAGGCCACCAATCCGCCGCTCGACATCGATTCGGATGTCTGGGGTGAATACACCTACCTGACGGTCATGAAGCCCGGTGTCAGCAAGATCCTGATCACCGCACAGGGCAATCACGGCGGCCCTGGTTCCAACGCCATCATCAACTTCAAGATCCATCTGGTGGTCGGTACCGACTGGCGCGAAGGTGTGGCCAACTATGAATATTTCGACGGCCAACGCTGGCACGAACTGAACAACGTGCCCGCCCATCTGGTGGAGGTGCAATCGAAAGTCTTCCAGCCCTTCCATCCGGGCCCTGTCATTCAACCGCACAAACCGGTCCTGCCGCTCTATGCCGCACCGATCCAGACAGCCATTGCCAGCGGCGATCTGGCCCAGATGAAAAACCTGTCGGGACTTGCCCGGCAGCAACTGGAGCAATTGCCGCAATTGCGCATCGCGGTGGACGCCGCCAAAAAAGAAATCAGCCGCCTGCAAAGCCATTGATCGGCTATTGGAACCCATACATTCACAAGGGAGCAGCATCATGTCGATCGGACTTTTTCACACCCGCCTCATCGCCAGCAATTCCCTGCTCGGCGCACCGGTTCTGACCCTCGATATCGTGGTCGATACCGTCCGCAAAAAAGTCAGCGGCGTGGCCAGCGTCTTTCAAAGCACCTGGCCGCCAGTCAACTTCCATGCCCGGGTCTGGGGCGATTACTCCGAGGCCAGGCTGACGCCGTCGGCCGAGAACTACATCATCCTCACCCTCGACGGCAGCCCGAGCGGTCCGCTGAGCCAGATCGCCCAGACCTTCCACCTCAAGGGCATTCTGAACGACTGGACCAGCGGTTTTGTCGATTACCGCTACAGCGAAAACGGCCAGTGGCATGACGTGCGCCACGTCGCCGTGCATCAGGCGCCCAGTGTCGAGCCACAGCCGCCGGAGCATCACGTTCACCCTCTGTATGCCGTAGCCGTGCAAACGGCCCAGGCCAGCGGTGATCTGGCGCAACTGAAAACAGCGGTGCAACAGGGCGAGCAGCAACTGGCGCACGAAGGCGCCTTGCGCAGTGCCCTTGAGCAACTGAACGCAGAAATCGCGCGTCTGGAAGCACGCTAAACCGCACGTCCCGGGCGAGGTCACTGCCGACCTCGCCCGGTCTTGCGGCGAATCGAGATCAGTCCAATCGTGCCGCGCACAGGACCGTGCGCAAGGATCTCCCATGACAGACACCCGCCCTGCCCGCTACCTCAGCGACACCGATCTCAAACGCTACGTGCCGGTGCACGTGGTCTGGGAAATCACCCTGGCGTGCGATCTCAAATGCCTGCATTGCGGCTCGCGCGCGGGGCATCGACGCCCCGATGAACTCAACACCCGCGAATGCCTCGATGTCATCGATTCCCTCGCTGCCCTCGGCACCCGCGAGATCACGTTGATCGGCGGCGAAGCCTATTTGCGCAAGGACTGGACCCAACTGATCCGGGCCATTCACGACCATGGCATGTACTGCGCCATCCAGACCGGCGGACGCAACCTGACCCCGGCGAAAATGCAGGCGGCGGTCGATGCCGGGCTCAACGGCGTCGGAATTTCTCTGGACGGGCTCGCGCCCTTGCACGACAAGGTGCGCAACGTGCCCGGCTCGTTCGACAAGGCGGTCGACACCCTGCGCCGAGCCAAGGCGTCCGGGCTGGCCGTCAGCGTCAACACGCAGATCGGCGCAGCAACTCTGCCTGACTTGCCGCAGTTGATGGACACCATCATCGAACTGGGCGCCACACACTGGCAGATCCAGATCACCGTGGCCATGGGCAACGCCGTGGATCACCCGGAACTCTTGCTGCAACCCTATCAACTGCTGGAAGTGATGCCGCTGCTCGCCCGGCTGTACCGTGAAGGCGTGGATCGCGGCCTCCTGATGAACGTCGGCAACAACATCGGTTATTACGGCCCTTACGAGCATTTGTGGCGTGGTTTCGGTGACGAGCGCGTGCACTGGAGCGGCTGCGCGGCGGGCCAGACGGTACTGGCGCTTGAAGCCGACGGCACGGTAAAAGGTTGCCCGTCGCTGGCGACCGTCGGCTTCTCAGGCGGCAACGTGCGCAACATGAGCCTGCACGATATCTGGCACTACAGCGAAGGCATCCACTTCGGTCGCCTGCGCTCGGTCGACGATCTGTGGGGCTACTGTCGCACCTGCTATTACAACGATGTCTGCCGGGGTGGCTGCACCTGGACGTCGCACTCATTGCTGGGCAAACCCGGCAACAACCCGTACTGCCATTACCGCGCCCTGGAACTGCAGAAACGCGGATTGCGCGAGCGCATTGTCAAACTCGAAGACGCTGCGCAACGCTCCTTCGCCGTCGGCCGTTTCGACCTGATCACCGAACGCATCGACACCGGCGAGCAGGTCAGCAGCGTCAGCGACAGTGGCCAGGTGATCAAACTGGCGTGGATCAATCAGGGCCAGAAATCGCCGGAGGAAGGACGCATCCCCGTGCAACTGGCGCTGTGCCGCAGCTGCCTGCAATACATTCATCCCCACGAATCGATCTGCCCGCACTGCCATGCCGATGTGGCCGCCGCCCAGGCGCGTTATCTGACAGACCGAGCGCGGCAGCAGGCGATTATGAATACCTTGACCGGACTGTTGGGAATGGAGCCGAGCCGGTTGGGATGAAACAAGGTTCAGGCGTCCGCGCCTTTTGGGGCGCCTGGATCGGTCATGCCCGCTGAAAATCCGTGTTTTCTCCCCTTCCGGAAATAAGTAGCTGTTTTCCATGAAATTTATTTGATTCAGGGGTTCCCAGAACGCAAGAGCGCTGGTAAAGTGCCGCCCACTGTTGCAGAGGTCCTCCCGGGACTGAACACAATAGCTACAGGGGCGTCGCCAAGCGGTAAGGCAGCAGGTTTTGATCCTGCCATGCGTTGGTTCGAATCCAGCCGCCCCTGCCATTTTCTTCCTCGTTTCACCCTCCTCCGCTTCACCTCTGCCTCCACGGCAAATCACTTTTTTGAATTCAACGTAATCGCCGAACGCACCAGTGCTTTCAGTGCCGCTGCATCGATCCTGTCAGTTTCGTGAACATCGATCGCCCGCCGGGTATTGCCTTCCAGACTGGCATTGAACAGGCCTGCCGGGTCTTCCAGCGCCGCGCCTTTGGCAAACGTCATTTTCACCACAGCTTTGTAGGTCTCTCCGGTGCAGATGATGCCGTTGTGTGACCAGACCGGAACGCCCCGCCACTTCCACTCCTCGATGACCTCCGGATCCGCCTCGTGAATGATCGCGCGGATCTCGGCCAGTTTCTGGCCGCGCCAGTCATTCAACTCGTTGATTCTCGCGTCGATCAGCGCAGAGGGATTCTCGGTCGCCGTGCCGCTGCTGTCCTTCTTCATCTCCTGGTTCTCCCGAAATACCTTTGCGCTATCCAGCGTAGCGCCGACGGCAGCAAACGCCGGGCAAAAAAAGCCCCGCATGGCGCGGGGCAAGAAATTGGTTGGTTGCGGCCAACCAAAGGAGCATCGTCAAAAGCGTTGAGCGTCAGGTGTTACAGGCACTCCTGGGCGGCCCGTTCAAAACTCGATGGAAGGAAACTCGACGCCAGCAAATGGCGCTCGTACAGAAACACCTTGCCACCGCCCTGCGCCTTGTAGGCTTCCAGCACGTTGTCCGCCGACACTTTGCTCGGCACCACGATCCGGTAGCTGCGCTGGGTCTGGGAAACCGTCGGGTTCATCGCGCTGTGCTGCAGTTTCGGCACCACACATTCGGCGTACTGGGCCGGGGTCTTGTGGGTCTGCAAGGTCAACGTCGGGTCATTCGGCGCAGAGGCGCAAGCGGTCAGCAGCAAAGCGGCAGAAGCCATGGCAGGGATAAAAAAGGCGCGCATGGATAACATCCTGAAAATAAAAGTTTCGGTTCTCAAGCAACGTCAGCGTCACGGGCGCTGCCGTTGCGATGTCTGATTCGGGTGTTCAGCCAGCGCTCACCAGGGCCTTGAGCGAATCATCGAATTGCTTCAAGGCGCTGAATTGCAGGTCGCGTTGCTGTTCGATCCGGGCGGCGATCTCGGGCGCTGCCTTGTCGTGAACCCACACCGACGGCATCTGTTTTTCCACCGCACCTTCGGCCTTGCCGATGTATTGCAGGTTGGCGTCGTAGAACCGGGCGGCGAATCGCGCTTCGACCTGACTGTTGCGTTGCGTCAGCAAGCGGTTGTGGGTGTCGAGCATCACCACCACGTCGGGATGCGCCTGAAGCAATGAATCCAGGTTGTCGTAGACCGTCACCGAGAGAAACTGCTGTTGCAGCGAACTCATCAACCAGTCGATGGCCAGTTCCGGGTCGGAGCTGTTGACGAATGCCTCGCGAATCCGCGCATCGAGCGCATCCTTGGCACCGTTCACCGCCACATCGTGGTAACGCTCGAGGTATTGCAGGTTGTCCAGGGTGTTTTCGCTGTACAGCACTCCCACGGTTTGCGAGTGCTGCAATCCGCTGCCAGCTGCGCCGATGGGCAGAAAATGGCACGAACCGGCGTCGGCTGCGTAAGTCGGTGCAGTGGTGGCTACCCCGCCCATCAGCAGGGCGACCAAAGCCAGTCG
Source organism: Pseudomonas sp. KCJK9016 (assembly GCF_046231795.1). Classification (NCBI taxonomy): domain Bacteria; kingdom Pseudomonadati; phylum Pseudomonadota; class Gammaproteobacteria; order Pseudomonadales; family Pseudomonadaceae; genus Pseudomonas; species Pseudomonas sp. KCJK9016. The sequence continues at coordinate 23,977 of NZ_JBJJMM010000048.1, forward strand.
GGTCAAAGTCTTCATCGCGCAAATTCCTTGAGCTGCGTTTCGATGGAGGCGATTTTCCGCCTGTCGGCCGCAAAGCAGAACTTGCGTTTCTTGATGGTCACTATTACTTGAAGCAATAGTTGCGCAGCGTGCAGACTGCGGCACACTCGATCACAACGAAAACAAATGAGGATTTTCCGTGCGTACCTTTGATCTGATCCGCGATGCCGTCCTGCCCGAGTTCCGCGACCGGGTGGCCGAATACCTCGTCGAATACGAAAACGTGCTGGGACAGTCAGCGGACGACTCGGAGTCGGTACGGGCCGTGGCCAATCAGCTGCGCGGTTATCTGCGCGGCCTCAACACCACGCGGGTGCTGGGCATGGCGGACTGGGAAGAACTCGATCGACGCGTGCTGGACACCTGGCTCGCGCCTGCACGATGACCCGCTAGACTCTTCAGGCTGCGTCCGCAGCGCCAGACCTGGAGGTGTCCGATGAGCAATAACACCGAACCCACTGCATTTACCGGCTGGGCCGCCACCGCGGCCGGTGCGCCGCTGGAGCGTTACAGCTACGATCCCGGTCCGCTGGGAGAGGAAGAAGTCGAAGTCGCCGTGGAGTATTGCGGCGTCTGTCACTCCGACCAGTCACTGATCGACAACGATTGGGGCATCAGCCAGTACCCGTTCATTCCCGGTCACGAAGTGGTTGGCCGGATCGTGCGGACGGGCACGCAGGTTCGCGGCCTGGAAGTCGGCCAGCGGGTGGGGATCGGCTGGTACAAGGGCAGTTGCATGCATTGTTCTTCGTGCATGGGCGGCTCCCATCATCTCTGCACGACGGTGCAACCGACGATCATCGGCAGCAACGGTGGATTTGCCGACCGCGTCCGTGCACATTGGGCCTGGGCTACCGCGATCCCTGACGGACTGGATCCGGCCAAGGCCGGGCCGCTGTTTTGTGCGGGCTCCACCGTGTTCAATCCGCTGGTGCAATTTGGCATCAAACCCACTGATCGAGTCGGTGTGATCGGCATCGGCGGCCTGGGCCATCTGGCGCTGCGTTTTCTCAATGCCTGGGGTTGCGAGGTCACAGCCTTCACTTCCTCACTGAGCAAACAGGACGAAGCCAAACGCCTCGGCGCCCACAAGGTCGTTGCTTCCACCGACAGCGACGCGCTCAAGGCCATTGCCGGAACGCTGGATTTCCTGCTGGTGACCGCCAACGCCAACCTCGACTGGACCGCCATGCTCGCGACGCTGCGCGGCAAAGGACGACTGCATTTCGTGGGGGTTGTCCCGGATGCGATTCCGGTGCACGTGTTCAACCTCATTCCCCAGCAAAAGTCCTTGTCAGCCTCGCCGGTGGGTTCGCCCACCACCACAGCGACCATGCTCGAATTCTGTGCCCGCCATCAGATCCTGCCGCAGGTGGAGGAGTTTCCGATGAGCAAGGTCAATGAAGCTGTTGATCATCTGCGCAGCGG
>NZ_JBJJMM010000049.1:0-21466 GCF_046231795.1 Pseudomonas sp. KCJK9016
CGCGTTTCTCGGTCAGTACTTCATCAGCAGCCCCGAGCGCGATTTGCCAAGTGAGTTGATCGTCAATGTCGTGCACGATGATTTTCCTGCCTTGATTGAGGCGATCCATGAACTGCGGGGGCGCGAACTGAGTATCAGCCATCGGGTCCGCGGAACGCGGGCGCGCTGGCAGCAACTGGCGGTGACGAACGCCGAACAGGCATTGGGTGCCCGGCTGGCCAACCGTCAGCATGTAGCGGCGCGCTTCGAGGCGTTGGCCGAGGTGCTGAACCTGGATGAGCCACCGCAGCGCCTGGAGTGCTACGACATCAGTCATTCCAGTGGCGAGGCAACCGTCGCGTCCTGTGTGGTCTTCGGGCCGGAAGGGGCGATCAAGTCGGATTACCGTCGCTACAACATCGAAGGTGTGACGGCGGGCGACGACTATGCTGCCATGCATCAGGCGCTCACCCGGCGCTTCAGCAAGTTGAAGGACGGGGAAGGCAAATTGCCGGATATTCTGTTGGTCGACGGTGGCAAGGGTCAGTTGTCGATGGCGCGCGATGTGCTCAACGAACTGGCCGTACCGGATCTGATCCTGTTGGGTGTCGCGAAAGGCGCGACACGCAAGGCGGGGTTCGAGACGTTGTATCTGAATGATGCGGCGCATGAGTTTACCTTGCGCGGCGACTCGCCGGCATTGCATCTGATCCAGCAGATCCGTGACGAGGCCCACCGGTTCGCGATCACCGGACATCGTGCGCGCCGCGGGAAAACCCGCCGTACGTCTACGCTGGAAGGCGTAGCGGGCGTAGGACCAACCCGGCGCAGGGACCTGTTGAAACATTTTGGTGGATTGCAGGAGCTGTCTCGTGCAAGCATCGAAGAGATCGCCAAAGCGCCGGGGATCAGTAAAAAGCTAGCAGAGTCGATTTATGCAAACCTGCATAGTGAGTAGAATGCCCATTCACCTCGTAGCCAGTTGTGCCGATGAATATCCCTAATCTGATTACCGTTCTCCGTGTCCTGCTCATCCCGATCTTCATTTTGCTGTTCTATCTGCCTTACCAGTGGAGCTATCTGGCCTCAAGTTCGGTATTCGCCTTCGCGGCAGCGACAGATTGGCTCGATGGTTATCTGGCACGTCGTCTGGAACAAAGCACTCCGTTCGGCGCATTTCTGGACCCTGTCGCTGACAAGCTGATGGTCGCCGTTGCGCTGGTGTTGCTGGTGCAAGAACACGGAAACCTGTGGCTCACATTGCCGGCGGCCGTCATCATCGGTCGCGAGATTGTCGTTTCGGCGTTGCGTGAATGGATGGCCGAACTGGGCGCGCGGGCGCAGGTTGCCGTATCGAACCTGGGTAAATGGAAAACCGCTGCGCAAATGCTCGCGCTGGTGATTCTCCTGGCCAATCCCAAGGACTTCAGTTTCTGGGTTTTCATTGGTTACACATTGCTGATGGTATCTGCCGGTCTGACCCTGTGGTCGATGGTTCAATACCTTCGCGCTGCGTGGCCGCATCTGAAGACCGATGTTGAAAAGAAATAAAACTTTTTTGAATCAAAGGGTTGACGGCGCTTCTGATTTCTATAGAATGCGCCACACCAAGCGGGAATAGCTCAGTTGGTAGAGCACGACCTTGCCAAGGTCGGGGTCGCGAGTTCGAGTCTCGTTTCCCGCTCCAGTTTGTACAACGTTTGTTGTTTCGCTACTGACAGCAAATGTTTTGAGGCCGAGTAGCAAAATGGTTATGCAGCGGATTGCAAATCCGCCTACGCCGGTTCGATTCCGACCTCGGCCTCCACTATAAACAAGCTCCGTAGATCCATGATTTACGGAGCTTTTTTATTTCCATCTGATGATGGGTTTAGTCTTCAAAACAAGCTTTACGAACTTGCTTCACCGGGGACTGATGTATATATTTCCCCCTCTGCTGAACGGACAGCAATCTGTCAGGATCGCGAACCGGCATCAGAGCAACGCAACACCGCGCTACCGCCCGAATGGCGAAACTGGTAGACGCATGGGACTTAAAATCCCCCGCTCGTAAGGGCGTGCCGGTTCGATTCCGGCTTCGGGCACCATCTTAAATCAAGGGTTTGCGAGCGAAAGCTGATGCAAACCCTTGTTTGTTTTCGGTCCGCAATTTTGACAGTGGTCCGCAATTCACTTCGTAGGCATCACTCCACGCCGCCGGCGGCAAAAAGTTTTAATGAAGGGTCACGCTGTCGTGCCCTGGGATTTTGACCGTGGCGCCACGCTTGGCCAAGGCCACTGCGCGGAACACTGCGATGGCCCGGGTTTCGCCGGGCTGTCGGTTCCATGGGAGCTGCTGGAAAAGCAGCTAACGGCTGAGCTGCGCCAACGACTTAACGAAGCGGCTCACGTGTCCAGCGATGACTTTGGATTTGCGTTGAGCGAGTGCTGAGGATATCCGCTGACAGGCATCTTTTTGCTCGCATCGGAATTAATTGTCGCCTGCTTCCAGCCAGTAGTGGCCGTCGGCGTAACGTGCTCTCACGTGCTTACCGATTCCGCAGGCGGGTAAAATTTCGGATCTACTACTGCATTACGTGGGCAGCCCCTTTTTATATTTGGATATGCAGGTGCTTGTCAGAAACCTATCGCTCTACGGCGACGCATTTGATCTCCACGAGAAGGCCAGGTCGAGCCAATTCACTGACACCAATGCAAGTCCATGCACAAGTGCTTCTCGGAAAGACTTTATCCTTTACGCGTCTGAAAATTGGCATGTGACGGTGCATATCAACGTGATAAGTTGTCATTTCTACGACATCTTCAAATTTACAGCCACCTGCCTCCAAAACGACCCGGAGATTGTCCCATGCAGCTAAAAACTGCTGCTCGGGGTCTTCAATGACGAATAACTCCGGCGTCCTGCCTACCTGACCCGCGCAGTAGAGCGTTTTTCCTACCTTTACTGCTGGTGCATAACCAGCACGCTCGTAGATCAATCTCATGCCATCTGGAACAATGATCTGACGATCAGTCATGATTGCGGAGCCCCAAGTTAAAACGGTTACGAAAGCTAACTCGGGGGCCAGAGCGGCGTCCACTCAGTTCACTTCTTATCTATTAATCAACCCCACAGGTGCTTTAGGCCGCTGCTGAGTCGTTATGAACTCATTACCTGATATGGCTACCTCGATCGATGCAAAAGGCGCCAGCCGGGAGCGTTACTGATCAGAAGCATTTCGATGGTTGGTTCGTTATCAGGCTGGCTCGTCAGTGCGTGTTGTCATCACCTTGAAATATATCTGCGTAAAGTCGCGCGACTGTAGGGGTAAGATTCTGAATGGAGGGAATGAGAAAGTCGGCGTGTGGTGCGAGCCGTTTTACATAGATGACTTCGTAAACCCTGCGCACGATTCCAGGTGCCGTTTCTTCCCGGTCGAGACCTGGCATTATCCCTACCGCTTTGTAGCCGGCTTGCTCCAGCGCTTGTTGCATATACGGCGTGCGGGTTGTTGCCATGCCATAGATCAGCCCCGCGCCCATGAACATGCCGATTTTTTCTCCCAGGTCCTGGGCCGCGACGGCCAGTCTGGCTTGTCTGTGCGGTTTGGCTACCGCACCGACCCGCCCGAAAATAACGTCAGCACCGTCAATTTTTTCCCACGTGGCGATAGCGACAATCTGATCGTTCTGGCGGACGACGGTAGCCAATATTCCTCGCTCCGGATCGTCTTTGAGCACCACGTTGTCTGCGTAGAACTGCTGGTCCAGAAACGGGCTTCCCAACCCCACCGCAATGGAGGGAAACCATGCACGGAAAAAGTCTGTCGCGACATTGATCTCCTCACGTTTCAGGTAATCCCAACTGTAGCCAGAGGGTAAATCGGTGAAGCTGCGAATTTGCTCGATCGTTGGCCATTTCATGCGGTTCTGCTCGTCTGATTGCTTCGATAAGTGGCGCCAGGGTCTGGCCCGAGGGGTAAGGTTATTGGCGGGTGTCGAGTCATGCCTGGCGGCAATCTGCCTGTGGCGCTCGACCACTTCGCCAATGACTAATTGCATCAGCCTCTGCACGATGGCCGTATCCAGCTCGGCCTTCTGAGCAAGTGCTGTCAGACGCTGGTATTGCTGCTGCTCTCTGGCCTCGTCTACCGCAGGCAACTGATATCGGGCTTTGAGCAATCCGACCTCATCGGTACAGCGAAACCGTTCCGCGAGCAGGTGGATGAGGGCGGCGTCGATATTGTCAATGGTTTTCCTGAACGTTGTGAGTTGACGCGCGATGTCGGAGTTTTCCATGAATGACCTCGTGGCAGATGTTCGAAAGAGCTTCTCAATGATTCGTCTGCCGAGCGAAAACCGACCAGTCCTTGTCGCCATCCCCCCTGGCTATCGCCGACGTCATTTTCAATCGCGCGGCATTCGCTGCTGGCAATTCCAGTCCCTTGAGACGACCCGCATCGATCGCCAGATTCATATCCTTGAGGCCAAGCGACAGTTTGAAACCCGGTTCAAAATTGCTGCTGACGATGTTCTGCCCATAACGTTGATAACTGGGGCAGGCGAACAGGGTCTGGGTCATGAGATTGATGAAAGTCGAAGGACTCAGTCCGTGGTGTTGAACGAGCCCGCTGGCTTCGCCCAGCGACTGGATGGCTTGGGTGATCATCATGTTGCCGGCGATTTTCGCGATACAGGCCTGTTCAGGTTGATCGCCCAGATACCAGGTGTTTTTCCCGAGCAGGTCGAGCAGCGGTTGGACGGTCGAGACAGCGGCCTGCGATCCGGCCGCCAGGATATTCAACTCGCCCTTGGCCGCCACGGCGGGCACGCCGAAAACCGGCGCCGCGATCAATGGCATGCCGACGGCTTCATGTTCGCGCTGCAACTCCAACATCAGCGAAGGCGACAAGGTCGACATCACGACATGCACGCAAGTTTTGTCTGCAGTTTCCAGAACAGTGCTGGAGAGCAGCACTTGCCTGATGGCGGCATCATCGGCCAGAAGTGTGATGACCACCTCTTGCTGGAACGCCGAGGCCGGCGTTTCGATAACGCTGATGCCTTCGAGATCCTTGAGCGCCGCGTGACTGCGGTTCCATGCCGATACGTGATGGCCAGCGCGGACGAGCAGTGGAATGATCGCTCTGCCCATGCTTCCCACTCCGATAAAGCCAATCTTCATTTGCAGTCTCCGGTTGGTATTCGACGATGGTGAGTGCAGACAAGTATGTCGGGCACGGGATTGCTACGGCACTGCCATTGCTGCACTCTCACTGTTCATTTTTGTACGGGGGCAGAGCATGGAGTGGAGTGATGTGCGGGTCTTTCTCGCGATTGCCCGCAGCGGGTCATTGGGCGCTGCCGCCAAGCTGTTGGGGGTCAGCCATCCGACCGTGGGGCGGCGCTTGCAGGTGTTGGAACAATCCAGTGGCCAGCCCGTTTTCCTGCGTACCAACCAAGGTCTCGTACTGACCGAAAGCGGAGAAAAGCTGCTCAGTCTCGCGCAGGAAATGGAACAAAGTGCGTTGGCCATCGAAAGGCGCCTCGCGGGGGATAGCACCCAGCCCGAAGGTGTGTTGCGTATTTCCTGCGCTGACTGGTTCGCCTGTTATGTGCTGGCCCCGGTGCTGAGTGAACTGGCCCGGCGCTATCCGTTGATCGTGCCCGAGGTCATCGCCGGGCATCGATTGTTTGATCTGGCTCGCCGCGACGCCGACATCGCGTTTCGAATCGTTCCGTTCACCGAGCCCGATATCGTGCACCGCAAGCTGATCTCCCTGACTTACGGGTTATACGCAGCCGTTGGATCTGCTGACCCTGAGCCAGAGGGCGCCGGGCTGGGTCTGATCACCATGAGTGTTGCCCAGTCTCATTATCCCGACGTGCAGTGGCTGCAGCAGCGTTACCCGCTGGCGCGTACCGTGTTTACCAGTAGCAGCCGCACAGTCCAGGCGCAAATGTGTGCACAGGGGCAGGGCGTCGCGGTATTGCCCCGCGCTTTGGGCGACCAGTTGACGGCGCTGCGTCTGATCGATACGGATGAACCGCCACCAGGCCGCGACATTTGGATGGGCTACCACCAGGACATGCGCCAGATGGACAGTCTGCGCGCGCTTGCCGACCTTGCCTCCGTCATGATCGGCACTCCGGCAGGCGGTTGATTCACTCTGCCGGGTGCATGGCCGCCGTTTGCAGCTCTGCAGCAGGTTGGCGCGCCAGACTCAGGCTCAGTCCTGCGCCTACGGCCAGACAGGCAGCGATGCACAGTATGGCGACGGTGAAGGCTTGGGTGATGGCGGCCGCGTCCGTGTCCTTGCCCAGAAGCGTGTAAAAAATGCCACCTATGATCGCCACGCTCAGTGCCGTGCTGATTTGCAGGGTGGAACTGGTGATGCCCGCAATCATGCCGGAATACGCCGGTGCCACGCGTCCTGTGATCATGCGCATCAATGTCGGAAGGGCCAGTCCTTGTCCGAAGCCGATCAGAAAGAGAATCACGGCAAGAGACAGAGCAGAGGGCTTGACGGCCGTCGGTGTGTGCGCCACAAGCCAGGCCAAAAGCACGAACCCCAGCACTTCGAGTGACATTCCGAAGGGATTCACATAAGACCCCAGCAAACGCCGGAACAGATGGGTGGTGAGCGGCCCGAGCAAAAAACCTGCGCCGAATGGAAGGAAGACCAGACCTGCACTGAGTGGGCTCGTATGCAGCGCTCCCTGTAAATAGATGGAAAACAGCAGGAAGAACACACCGATTGCGTAGAAGGTCAGTGCGACGAGCAATGCCCGGCCCAGCCCGGGTGCACGCAGTGCAGCAGGGTTCAGCAACGGCGCGCCTTGCGCTTGATACAAACGGGCTTCGTAGCGCCAGAACAGCCAGGCAAGCAGTGGCGCCGCCGCCAGCGACAGCCAGGCCCACAACGGCCAACCCGCTTCACGTCCCTCGATCAGCGGAACGATCAGCGCCGCAAGCGTCACCATCGACAACAGCGTTCCACCCAGATCCAGCTTGCTGGTCCGGGGTGCGCGGGTTTCCTTGACTACGGGGATGGCGATCAGAATGACCAGCAACGCAATCGGTAAATTCACCAGAAATATCGTCCGCCAGCCCAGGTTCATCAGGTTGAGCGAGATCAGAATCCCGCCAAGTGCCTGGCCGACTACCGACGCCAAACCAAACACCGCACCGTACAGGCTCAACGCCAAGGGTTTTTCCGACTCAGGAAATATCGCCTGCACTGAAGCGAGTGCCTGCGGCGCCATGACAGCGGCCGTCACGCCTTGCAGCGAGCGTCCGGCGATCAACACCCAGGGTGACTCGGCGACACCGCAGATCAGTGAGGCGACGGCAAAGCCAATCAGGCCAACGAAGAACATTCTCATGCGGCCAAAGATGTCACCAAGCCGTCCGCCGGTGATCAGTGTCACGGCATACAGCGCCGCGTAAGAAGAGATGATCAACTGTTCGGCAGAGGAGGCCGTGCCTAGCGATTGCTGAATTGAAGGCAGCGCTACGTTCACGATGAAAAAATCCAGCGGCGGCAAGAATGCACCGACCAACAGGATGGCGAACATCAGCCAGCGCCGCTGTTCTGCAAGGGCTACTATTTTCTCCGGCATAAGGTCTCCTTTCTGAAACCCTTCGGCTCCAGAATATTTTCGATTGCGGGTCATGCTTTGAATCAGCTGACTTCAATCTAAACGATCAAACCCTGGCTGACGCCTCACATAAATGAACGGCCAATGTTCATTTATGGCAGTGCCGCTGCGCCCCTGCCTCCTCGCAAAATGGCCGCACTGTGGTTCCGGTCGAGCCACACAACCGAAATCGAGGAGTCAGTTATGTCGGGTAAATTCGCTGATCAGGTCGCAGTCGTCACCGGCGCGTCCACCGGGATCGGATTTGCGATTGCACAGGGTTTGATTGCCGAGGGCGCCAGGCGCGTTTACATCACTGGGCGTTCTGCAGCCACGCTGGAGGCTGCGGTGGCCAAGCTTGGCGACAGGGCGGTCGCGGTCATTTCCGATGTCGCGCGCCAGGTTGATCTGGACGCGCTCAAGGTGACGATTGAGGCGCACGACGATCAACTGGACTCAGTGTTTGCCAATGCAGGTATTTGTGAAAAGAACCCGCTGGGCGAGACCACCGAGGCCGCCTATTTCAACATGTTCGACATCAACGTAAAGGGAGTCTTTTTTACTGTACAGACGTTGATGCCATTGTTGAAAAATGGTGCTTCGATCGTACTGACGGCCTCTATCTGTTCCAGCAATGGCATGGAAGGACTGAGCCTCTACAACGCGTCCAAAGCCGCGGTACGTTCCTTTGCCAGGACGTGGGCCAACGAACTCAAAGGTCGCAAGATTAGAGCGAATGTCCTGAGCCCTGGCTTCACTCGTACACCGCTGATGGATAACGGCTTGAAGATGAGCGAAAGCGACGTTGCCGCGCTGCGTCAGCACGTCGAGCAGATCACGCCATTGGGTTACATGGCCGAGCCTGAGGAAATCGCCTCGTCGGCACTGTTTCTTGCGTCTGCCGATGCGAAATATGTCAACGGTGTGGAGTTGATGGTTGACGGCGGCCTGTCGCAGATCTGACCACGTGCTTAACCGTAGCGCAGCCCTCGCGCAGGGCTGCCTTCCTCGCTTATGCGCAGTCCCTGCAGGAAACCTCATCATGAACAATGAACAACTGAACGCCCGACTGGACGCCCTGGAAAGTCGCGCCGCCATCGAGTCGCTGATCAGCGCCTACGCCAATGCTTTCGACCGCATCGACGCCTCGCTTCTTGGCTCAATCTGGCACGAAGAGTCGACACTGGATCTACCGGGTTTTGGCCAGGCTGGAAACCGTGACGAAATCCTGGCAATGGCGCAAAACAGCTGGCGCCAGATGCCCCATATGCACCACTGGATGGCCAACCCGCTGATTGAAATCGAGGGTGACAGCGCAGTGGGCACGGTAGCTGCGGATTGCCTGTTTCATGACATTGAAAAAGGCCCGGTGCAAGTCAGCGGTCTTTACCACGACAGGTTTGAACGTCGGGACGGAAAGTGGGCGTTCCTGTCACGTCGTTTTGAAATGCATTTCCTGACGCCATTAAAAGATTGGGTACCCGCAGCGGGCGAAGAGTCGACCGGAAGGGTTGCACTCGGGCTGGTTCGTCAACCCCACGATTTTTAACGATGCTGACAATCGGTTACGCATTGCTCGTGAAGAAATTTTCGGCCCTGTGCTGACGATCATTCCTTATGAGACGGAATCACTCGATAGCCAGAAGATTCGATTGCAGTGGTGCACACAGGCCAAGGCGTGAGCCTGATTGAACCGGATGGCCGGTTCAATCAGGCGTTGCCTGGACGAAGGTCTGACCGCTCAAGCTTACCCCTCGGCGAATTACCGGAAACGGGGCAGTGGCCGATCAATCGGTTTGAGCGACGACAGCGTGCTACGGATCAGCGGTGTGTCCTTTTCGATGTCGTTCAGCCGGTCGCGGATGCGCAGGGCGGTGGGGTGCCCGCCTTGATGGTCGACCCAGTCGGCGATCTCCTTGCAGGCGGCGGCGAGACGTGCCTCCCGGGCCTCGAGCAAGGTGAGGAGAGTGGTGATGGACTCTCTTTCGGACATGGAACACCTCCGTTCGGTAAAACGCTCTGAGGCAGCAAAAAGCCCGCGAAGCGCGAGCTCTCTGCCGTTGGGGCGCTGCTCCTTCAGCTCGTTTGAGTATAGACCCGCAAATGACAGCTATCCGTTGCAAAACGTATTGACGGACAACCGGGGCTGGCTGCGATGATCTGACGCAACGCTGCAAGGCCAACAGGTCTTCCATGGCGTTATCGCCGTTGCTTTATGTCAGATCAACTATAGAAGCCCCGACCGATCGTGCAAAAAATACACAGCTCAGTTCGTCGGCTGGAACGACCAGCCCGACGGCTGCCAATGCAGGTTGTGAGTCGGATGTAACGCTCGCAGAAACGCTTGATCGTGTGACACCACGACAATTGCTCCGGGAAATGCCTGCAAAGCCTGTTCGAAAGCCTCCACTGATGGCAGGTCCAGATGATTGGTTGGCTCATCAAGCAGCAACAGTTGTGCGGGCGTTTCCCTCCACAAGGCCAGCGCCAGTGCCGCTTTCAAACGTTCGCCGCCACTCAGTGATCCGCACGGTTGCGTGGCGCGGCGGGCGTCCAGTTGCAGTTGCGCCAGATAACTGCGCAGGGTGCCTTCTTCCAGTGTCGTGCCGTGGGCTGTCAGTTGTTCAATGATGGAGGGCTGATCGTCCAACAGATTCAGTTGTTGATCGAGAAATGCGCAAGGCACATGGGTCGTGCTGTGTCCGCCGATTGCACGCACTTCTCCGGCGAGCATTTTCAGCAAGGTCGATTTGCCGCACCCGTTGGGGCCACTGACGGCGACCCGCATCGGACCACGCAACCAGAGATTCAATCGGCTCGTCGGCAGGGCGGGAGATATCCAAGGCAGTCCTGCGTCAATCAACGTACAGACCTGGCGGGCAGTCGGCACGTTGCTGCCAGGCAGGTTGACCGACACACAGTCTTCGGGGGCTACTTTGGCGTAGGCCTCGCGTACCTGATTATCCAGATCGGATTTGCGCCGCTCATGGGCGCAGCGGACATGACCCATGATTTCCCGGGCGGCGCCCTTGATGGCGACGCGTTCGAAACTGGCAATGTTGGCCGTATCAGCATTGCGGCGAGAGGTGGCCGCGCGTCGTTGTATGGTGTCGTGTTCGCGTTGCAAGCGTAACCGTTCACGGTGACGCTCGCTCCTGGCTTGATCGAGGCGGGCCTGCGCGGCGGCCTGGTGGATTTTCTGTTGCTCTCGAAACGCCGAGTAGTTGCCGCCAAACTCGTTCGCGCCTGCGGCGGTGAGTTCGACGATGCGCTGCATACTGTCGAGCAATTGTCGGTCATGGCTGATGACGATCAAGCCACTGCGCCATTGTTCGAGCATGCCGAGCAGCCATTGCCGGCCGGATGTATCCAGGTGATTGCTCGGCTCATCAAGAATCAACAATGATGGCTGAGTCAAGAAAGCACCAATCAGGGCAATGCGCGCCTGCTGGCCACCGCTCAGATTGCTCATTCGGTCGCCAAACCCTACGTGGACCAATCCGGCGTCATCCAGCAAGCGACGCAAGCGTTCCGCAAGATCCCAATGTTCGCCGACGATGTCGATGTCCTCGACGCAACCATCACCCTCGTTCAGACGACCGAGTGCCTGAAGAATGGTGGTGCTGCCTGTCGCATCGGCCACGGTCTGACCGATTGGCACGACAGGGTTTTGTTCCACATAGGCTGTTGTCACGGAGCGGACCACGCTGCCGCTCGTTGGTTGCAGGACCCCGGCGATCAAGCGTGCCAGCACGCTTTTGCCAACGCCGTTGCGCCCGACGATGGCGCAGGGGGTGTGGTCGAACTTCAGATTGAGTGCATCGAAAATCGTCTCGCCATTGGCGAACTGGAAACCCAGCTGGTTCAGGGAGACGAGGGCGGGCGTACGCGAGACGTGAGTCATCGGCACCTCCAAAAAATGTCGTGAACACTGACAAGCGCCTTTAATGGCGTGTCGCGATTACATTTTTGAAGGCTTAGTTGTTCACTTCTGCGGTCGTCCTGAAGGAAGGAAAGTCGCAAGCCTAGCCGAGACGCCCGCAGGGTTCAAGGCGTGGTTGCCATGTCGACCATGCGTTCCAGAAAGATCGCCAAGGCGACTTCCTCGGTGCGCAAGCCCTTGCGCACCCGAGGCCTCGGAAGATCGGCCAGCGCCCCCAGCATGAAATGCTCGACCACCGCCGGATGGATGTAGCACTTGCGACAGACTGCGGGTGTATTGCCCAGTTGTCTCGCCACACCCTTGACCATCTCCGCCACATGTCGTTTGGCCTCGGTTTCCGACTCCCATTGCAGCTCTCGCAATACCGCCAGCGCCAGAGCGCTGCCGGCCCAGGTGCGATAGTCCTTGGCGGTGAAGTCTGCGCCGGTGAGGGTTTGCAGGTACGCGTTGACGTCTTGCGAACTGACGGTGTGCCGCTCGCCGTTTTCATCCAGGTACTGGAACAGGTTCTGCCCGGGAATCTCCATGCAACGCTTGATGATGCGCGCCAGGCGCCGGTCCTTCACGGTGATTTGATGCTCAATGCCGCTCTTGCCCCGAAACTGAAACAGAATCGCGCTGCCGTTGATCTCGACATGTCGGTTGCGCAGGGTGGTCAGCCCGTACGACCGATTCTCTCGTGCGTATTGAGTGTTGCCGACGCGGATCAACGTGGCATCGAGCAGTGTGATCACCGTGGCCATCACTTTGTCACGGCTGAACCCCGGCGCGGCCAGCAGTGCTTCCAGCCGTTTGCGAAGCTTCGGTAAGGCCATGCCGAACTCGCGAAGACGAGAGTATTTGTCGGCATCACGGACTTCACGCCAGCGCGGGTGATAACGGTATTGCTTGCGCCCCCGGGCATCACGACCGGTTGCCTGCAAGTGGCCGCGAGGGTCGGCGCAGATCCAGACATCGGTGTAGGCCGGCGGCACGGCCAGCGCATTCAGGCGTTTGATTTCGTCCGGGTCGACGATGCGCTGGCCATGGGGGTCGAAATAGCAGAACTTGCCACGCAGCTTCTTGCGTGTGATTCCGGGTTGAGTGTCATCGACGTAATGCAGGTCCGAAGGCAACACTTCGGTCAGCGCGGCATCGGGCATGGCGGATTCCCTGGTGGCGGTCTGTTGTTACAGCGATTGACCGCATGCTCTGCCAGTCGTGCCGTCGCGATTCAGGCCAGTACCGCGACGGCCTTGATTTGCGCCCACAATGCCTGGCCCGGATGCACGCCCAACTGATCCCGAGAGTATCGCGTGATACGCGCCAGCAGTGGCGTGCCGCCGGCGTCCAGTCGAATCAGCACATGGGCGGCATTGTCCGCAGGCATCTCGCTGACCACTCTGACCGGCAGGCGGTTGAGGATGCTGCTGTGTTCGCTGTCATGCAACGTCAGGCTGACATCGCGGGCCTGTACTTTGCAACGCAGTGCCTGACCGACGTCCATTGGCGCGTGAGTCACGCGAATATCCAGCAAGGTGTCGGGCAGTCGCAGGCAGAGTAACTGGTAGGCGTGATCGTAAGAGGTGACTTGACCCTCGATGATCACGCCGGCGTCATCGCCCATGGCCAATGGCAGATCAAGACGTGCCAGGGTTTCTCCGATCGGACCGCTGGCCAGCGCTTTGCCGGCTTCGAGCAGCACCAGATGATCGGCCAGCCGCGCCACTTCATCCTGGGCGTGGCTGACATACAGAACCGGAATATCGAGTTCATCGTGCAGGCGTTGCAGGTAAGGCAGGATCTCACTTTTTCGCTGGCTGTCGAGCGCTGCCAGGGGTTCGTCCATCAGCAGCAGTTTCGGACTGGTCAACAAGGCGCGAGCAATGCCGACGCGCTGACGTTCGCCACCGGACAGATGCTGCGGATGCCGTTCCAGCAAATGGCCGATTCCCAGCAGTTCGGTGGCTTGCGCCAGGTCGACCCGACGCTGGTCTTTCGCGATGCGCTTGAGGCCGAATTGCAGGTTGGCCAGCACCGAGAGGTGCGCAAACAGGCTGGCTTCCTGAAAAACATAACCCAGCGCTCGTCTGTGGGGCGGGACAAAGATACCGGTTTGGCTGTCCTGCCAGACTTCACCATTGATGCTGATAAAAGCGTCAGCGGCGCGTTCGAGCCCGGCGATACAGCGCAGGCAAGTGGTCTTGCCCGAACCGGACTGCCCGAACAGCGCGGTCACGCCTCGGCCCGGCAAACTCAGGTCGACATCCAGGCCGAAGCCTGGCCAGGCGAGTTTCAAGCGAGCTTCAATCATCGATCAACTCCAGCCTGCGCGCGACTTGCGGCTGGAATAAAGCGCCAGCAACACCAGAAACGAAAACACCAGCATCGCCCCGGCGAGCCAATGCGCCTGTGAGTACTCCATGGCTTCGACATGATCGTAGATCTGTACCGACACCACGCGGGTCTTGTCGGGAATATTGCCGCCGATCATCAGCACCACACCGAATTCGCCGACGGTATGGGCGAAACCGAGAATCGCCGCGGTAATGAATCCGGGGCGTGCGAGCGGCAGGATGACGCTGAAAAAAGTGTCCCAGGGATTGGCACGCAAAGTGGCGGCCACTTCCAGTGGGCGAGTGCCGATGGCGGAGAAGGCGTTTTGCAATGGCTGCACCACAAAAGGCATGGAGTAGAGCACCGAACCGATCACCAGCCCGGTGAAACTGAAAGTGAGCGTGCCCAGCCCCAGCCACTGGGTGAAATGGCCAAGAAAGCCATTCGGCCCCATTGCCAGCAACAGATAAAAGCCGATCACGGTCGGCGGCAACACAAGGGGCAGGGCAACGATGGCCCCGATGGGGCCGCGCAGCCAGGAACGGCTGCGTGACAACCACAGGGCAATCGGAGTGCCGATGACCAGCAGGATTGCGGTGGTCAGGGACGCCAGTTTGAGGGTCAGCCAGATCGCCGCGAAATCGGCACTCGTCAGCGACATTTACAGCTGGTAACCGTAGGACTTGATGACCGCAGCGGCTTTCGGCCCCTTGAGGTAGTCAACCAGCGCCTTGGCGGCGGCGTTGTCCTTGCCTTTGTTCAGGATGACGGCGTCCTGCTTGATCGGGTCGTGCATGTTCGCCGGAACGATCCACGCAGAGCCGCTGCTGACTTTGCCGTCCTTGTAGATCTGCGACAAGGCGACAAAGCCCAGCTCGGCATTGCCAGTGGATACGAACTGGTAGGCCTGAGTGATGTTCTGGCCTTCAACGATCTTGGCTTTGGTCGCTTCCGTCAATTTCAGCTTTTCCAACACTTGAGTGGCGGCGAGGCCGTAAGGGGCGGCTTTCGGGTTGGCGATGGACAGGTGCTGGTATTGGTTTCTCTTCAGTACGTCGCCTTTGGCGTCGACGTAACCTTCCTTGGCCGACCACAGCGCCAGAGTGCCGATGGCGTAGGTGAAACGCGAACCTTTGACGGTGTCGCCTTCTTTTTCCAGTTTTTCAGGTGTGGTGTCGTCAGCCGAGAGGAACACCTCGAACGGCGCGCCGTTCTTGATCTGGGTGTAGAACTGTCCGGTAGCACCATAGGCTGCCACCAGTTTGTGCCCGGTGTCTTTTTCGAAATCGGCGGCAATCGCCTGAATCGGTGCGGTGAAATTGGCCGCGACGGCGACCTGCACTTCATCTGCCTGAACAGCACCCACGGCCAATACCGCGATTAGAGAGGCCAGGCAGGCAGGGGCAAAACGTGAGGCACGAATGGTCATGTAACAGCTCCGTTGTTGGCAGGTGCAGTGGGCAGTTGTTGTTAGAGGGGTAGACTGCGCCGATGCGAGGGGGAAATCGCTATATAGGAGAATATATAGCGAAACACCTTTAAACGGAAAGTGCTGGTTTCGCCTCGGGCAAAGGCGCGCTGCCTGTCACCTGTTTACGTGGATTATCGAACCAGTTTCGCCAGTGCGCCTTCGGCCAGTTGCCGAGTCAGTTGCGCACTGCTCAGTTCCTTGCCCAATGCAAACGCCTGACCGGCCCAGAGGTTACTGAAGCCGGCCTCGTCCCTCGCGCGCAAGGGCATCAGCGCGCCACCAGCCAAAGGAAACGCCGGGGCTTTGTCTGACATCGGCCCCAGCTCGCGCATCGCCCGGTTCAGAATTCCCCGTGCCGGCCTTCCGGTAAACAGGTTGGTGATCGCCGTTTCACTGTCTTTTGCCGTACGCAACGCCTTGTGATGCGAGGCGCTGATTTTTGCCTCCGGTGTAAACAGATAAGCCGTGCCGACCTGCACGGCCGATGCCCCGAGCATGAGGGCCGCCGCAACGCCTCGCGCATCGGCAATCGCACCGGCAGCAATCACCGGTACCTTGACCGCATCGACGATTTGCGGAACCAGGGCAAAAGTCCCGACCTGACTGCTCAGGTCGTCGCTGAGGAACATGCCCCGGTGGCCGCCGGCTTCGTAGCCCATGGCGATGATTGCGTCGCAACCGTTCTGTTCCAGCCAGACAGCCTCATCGACGTTAGTTGCCGACGACAGGATTTTCGCCCCGGTGGCCTTGACCCGGTCCAGCAGGGATTTTTCCGGCAGGCCGAAATGGAAACTCACCACCTCCGGGCGAATCTCTTCAACCACTTCGCAAGCGGCCAGATCAAACGGGGTGCGGTTGGATACCGGAGTCGGTGCATCGAAGTCGGCACCCAGTTCGCGGTAGTAGGGTTCCAGCAGATTTTTCCAGTCTCGTGCCCGCTGTTCATCGGGTACCGGTGGCTGGTGGCAGAAAAAATTGACGTTGAAGGGTTTGTCGGTGCCCTGGCGGATGGCCTTCAGCTCCTGGCGCAGTTGCTCGACGCTCAGCAGTGCCGCCGGCATCGACCCCAGCCCGCCTGCATTGCACACGGCGATGACCATCGACGAATTTGTGGCTCCGGCCAACGGGCCCTGGATGATCGGCAGTTCGATGCCGAGCAGTTCGAGAATGCGGGTGTCTGGCCATTGGCTCATGGAATAGGCTCCGAAGGACAAAGCAGGGCAGAGAAGCTGAAGCCGGTTTTTTACCAGCAAAACCGGCTTCAGGGCCAGCCGGGATTTGTGGTTTTACAGTCATTGCAGTCATCGCTGACGCAATCTTTCAGCGATTGGCGGAAAGTCGAGTGGGGCAATAAGGTTGCAGTGTGCTATTTGAATGCCATGAATCTTCGAACTCACGTCCCGGGAGGCAAACATGTTCAAAGGCATTCTGATCGACAAAGACGACTCCGGTTATCGCGCCACCCTGGAGGAAATCGACGAGCAACAATTGCCCGAGGGTGATGTGACAGTGCGGGTCGCGTACAGCACGCTCAATTTCAAGGACGGGCTGGCGATTACCGGCAGCAGTCCGGTGGTGCGCAAGTTCCCGATGGTGCCGGGGATCGACCTGGCCGGGACGGTGAAAGTTAGCAGCCATCCGGACTACAAGGCCGGCGATCAGGTATTGCTCAATGGCTGGGGCGTGGGAGAAACCCACTGGGGAGGTCTGGCTCAAAAGGCACGGCTCAATGGCGACTGGTTGATCCCGCTGCCCAAAGTATTTTCCCCGGCCCAAGCGATGGCTGTCGGCACGGCCGGCTATACGGCGATGCTGTGCATCATGGCGCTTGAGCGAAATGGCGTGA
This sequence comes from Pseudomonas sp. KCJK9016, assembly GCF_046231795.1. NCBI lineage: Bacteria > Pseudomonadati > Pseudomonadota > Gammaproteobacteria > Pseudomonadales > Pseudomonadaceae > Pseudomonas > Pseudomonas sp. KCJK9016. The sequence goes on from NZ_JBJJMM010000049.1 coordinate 17,176, forward strand.
CGCCAGACCAGGGCGAAGTACTGGTCACCGGCGCCAATGGCGGGGTCGGCAGCTTTGCCATAGCCTTGTTGCACAAGCTTGGCTACCGCGTGGTGGCGTCCACCGGGCGGGTGTCGGAGCATGTATATCTGCAGCAACTGGGCACCAGCGAAATCATTGATCGTGCGACCTTGTCCGAGCCGGGCAAACCATTGGCGAAGGAGCGCTGGGCTGCGGTGATCGATTCGGTCGGCAGTCATACCTTGGCCAATGCCTGTGCGAGTACCCGCGCTGAAGGTACCGTCGCGGCGTGCGGTCTGGCTCAAGGCATGGATTTCCCGGCGTCAGTGGCCCCGTTCATCTTGCGTGGCGTGACGCTGGCCGGCATCAACAGCGTGACCCAGCCCAAGGCGCGACGACTCGAGGCCTGGACGCGTCTGGCCAGGGATCTGGATTTCGCTCTGTTGCCCTTGATCAGCCATGAAATCGGCCTCAGCGAAGCGATTGAAGCGGCTCCGAAATTGCTCGCCGGTCAGCTGCGCGGACGGGTTGTGGTGGACGTCAATCGCTGACACATTAAGCGCCATCGCGGACCTGCCGGGCCGCATTTAAAAAAAGGGAGTGGCACTTCAATGGATTTACGACAGCAGCATGTCGAGTCGTTCACGGTTTCAGGCTTGCGGGTGCGTACCACCAATGCCGCAGAGCACAAGTCCGAAACCGCGAAAATCGGGCCCATGTGGGGAGCGTTCTTCGGCAGGAACCTGGCGCAGGAGATTCCCGGCAAACTGGCCGAATCCCCGATCTACGGTGTGTATTCGGCCTATGAGTCGGACGCTTCTGGCGCGTTTGATGTGACCGCGGGCGTTGCTGTCGCCGATCCGCAAAACGGCTTCGAATCGATCCGCATCGAGAGCGGGGAGTATCTGGTATTCGAGGGACAGGGCGCATTACCAGAGGCGGTCATCACAACCTGGGGCAGGATCTGGAAATACTTCGAAGCCAACCCGCAGATCCAGCGCCGCTACGCCACCGACTTCGAGACCTACCTTGGTCCCGAGTCGGTAGCGATTTACATCGGCATTCGTTAAGAGCGGGTTTCCCGGGACAACAGCTCACGCTTGCGTTCCACGCCCCAGCGATAACCCGAGAGATTTCCGTCGCTGCGCACCACGCGGTGGCAAGGAATCGCCACCGCGAGGCTGTTGGCACCGCAAGCCTGAGCCACGGCCCGCACGGCTTTCGGGGAGCCGATGCGCTGGGCGATGTCGGCGTAACTGGCGGTGCTGCCGACCGGTATTTCACGCAGCGCCTGCCAGACCCGTTCCTGAAACGCCGTGCCCTGTACATCCAGTGGCAGGTCGAGGCCGATGGCCGGCGCTTCGATGAAACCGACGACATGGGCGATCAGTTGCTCGAACTCGGCATCGGCGCCGATCAGGTTGGCCCGACGAAACTGGTCCTGCAGGTCGCAGACCAATTGGTGCGGATCATCTCCCAACAGAATCGCACAGATACCTCGTGCACTCTGGGCCACCAGAATGGCACCAAGTGAACACTGGCCGACTGCAAAACGGATGTCGTTGTTTTGTCCGGCGGCCCGGAAGTCGCCCGGTTTCATGCCCAGCAACTGATCTGCCGATTCATAGAAGCGGCTGTTTGAGTTGAAACCGGCGTCGTACAGTGCGTCGGTTACCGAGTCACCATCCGCCAGACGTTGTCGCACTCTGCGGGAACGGTGTGCAGCAGCGTAACCTTTGGGTGTCAGGCCAGTGGCGGCTTTGAACACCCGATGGAAATGGAAGGGGCTAAGGCCGGCGGCTTCGGCCAGTTCGTTGAGTCCCGGCAGGGTTTCGGCGCTTTCGATCTGACGGCAGGCTGCGGCCACGGTCGCGGCATGTTGCGCGGCCACGTCGCTCTGATCCTTGCTCGCCCGTTTGCTGGGACGATAGCCCGCCGCCTCGGCCTCTTCGGCCGTGTCGAAAAACTCGACATTCTGCGGCTTCGGCAGGCGGGCCAGGCTGCTTGGGCGGCAATAGATCCCGGTGGTCTTCACGGCATAGACAAACTGCCCGTCCGCCCGTGGATCCCGTGCGATGACAGCGGCCCAGCGTGGATCATCTTGCGTAGTCAGAGTGGTGGAAAGCGTTTTCATGATGGAGAGTCCGTTGACCTGTTGAGTTTCAGGTTAACCAGTGCCGCCAACGGTAACACTCCGGCCCTTGCGGTCAAATTCCGGGAGGTCATCCCGCGGTGCGAAACGTCAGGTTGAAACGCTGTTCGCCCAGTTGCGGATGCCGGCCGTGTTTGATCGGCAGCACGCCATGGTAACGCAGCCGGTCGACGCCACCCCAGATCACCATATCGCCGTGCAGCAGTGAAACGCGCTGACTTCTGTCGCTGCGATTGAAACCGCCGAACAGGAAAATCGCGGGCAAGCCCAATGACAGGGAAACGATGGGCGCCGTGTAGGTGCTTTCGTCCTTGTCCTGATGCAGAGACATTTTTGCGCCGGGGACATAGCGATTGATCAGGCAGGAATCCGGCCTGAAGTCATGAAAGCCTGCCTGCAACGCCGCTGCCTGCGCCAGCTCACGAAACACCGCAGGCATTTCCGGCCAGGGCAGGTGGCTCAGCGGATCTTCGGCCGAATAGCGGTAACCGCTGCGATCGGTAATCCAGCCCAAGGCGCCGCAGCTGCTGGTGGCGACCGACATGCTGAAGCCGCCGGGTGTCATCATGTGGCGCAGGGGCGCCCGTTCGATGATCGATTCCAGAGCGGGCAGCAACTGTTCGATACGAGATAAGGCGAAGCCTCGCAACACCCACGATTGCTCACCTATCTGCTCAGAACGGCGGGGCTGCTCGGTGTCGGCGAAGAGGTCCGGATGGTTTTGCATGATGATCAGGTTGCGTCATGAAAGATGATGCCCAGAGTATGCCGCTTTCCGCTGTGCAGGCGACTCACGCCGTGGCGCAGGGTGACGCGATAATCACCGCGCACGCCTTTCACCGGGCGCTGGTTGACGGCAAAAATCAGTGCGTCGCCTTTTCTCAGCCCCATCACCATGGGGCGAGACTGCATTCTGGGGCGTTGCTCGGTCAGGACGAACTCACCACCGCTGAAGTCTTCTCCTGGTTCTGACAGAAGAATCGCCACTTGCAGCGGAAAGACATGTTCGCCGTACAGGTCCTGATGCAGACAGTTGTAGTCCTGCGGACCGTATTGCAGCAAGAGTGGAGTAGGCCGCAGTTGACCGGCGGCGTGACAGCTCGCGAGAAATTCGCTGTGCTGCGGAGCAAATCGCTCCGTTAATCCCATTCGTTCGTGCCAGCGATTGGCCAAGGGAACGAGATGCGCATAAAACGTGCTGCGCAGCCGCTCCACCAACGGTGGCAATGGGTAGCGCAGATATTTGTACTCACCACGCCCGAAACCGTGGCGGGCCATGATGACTTGCGAACGGAAAGGACCGCTCTGCGGGTAAAGCGCACTCAGGCGGTCACAGGTTTGCGGGGGCAACAGCGAACGGATGATGGCGCAACCGTCTTGATCCAGCTGTTGTTCGAGTGCGATCCAGTCGAGCGTGTCGAGGGGAGAGTCAGGTGACTTCGGCATACTGATTCCTTGGCTTGCGTCCAGGCGATCAGTCTAGGCAGCCCGCCAGGCCGGAACACTCCGGCGCTTGCGGTCGAATTGTCACCTTGGACTTACAGCGCCTTGCTGACGCTGATGTCGCTGATCACGTCGCCGCTCTGGCCGTGAATGGCATCCAGCGCGGCCTTGGCCTCTTCCGGCGTGCCGTTTTCCAGTTGGGCGAACTCGAAACGGCGCTCGCCATTGAGTTTGTACTTGATGACGTATTTGGTCGTTTGGGCCACGGTCATGCTTACCTGATTGTGTGGATGGGGCGTTCAGCTGAGTTTCGAGCTGGAGCGGCGGATGATCTTGATCGAATGGGTCAGGTTCGGCTTGCGGGTCACACTGATCGCCCGGCGGCTGACGGTATCGATGGTGATGTTCCAGAACCCGGTGCTCGGCGCGGTGATACGGGCCGGGAATTTGTCGAACGCGCCACCATGGTAGGTATGACGGCCGCCGTTCTTGAAGCTGCGGAAGTTGGCGTCGTTCATCAGACGGATGTTGCAGGTTTGCGAGCACTGGATGACGACGATGTCGTCTTCGTTGAGATGCTCGCGCTGGTGAATGAATTTCATGGGCGCCTCCAGAAGGGCTTTTTCTACAAAATCAAAACGATAGCAAGGACAATTGGCGGCAGTTTATCAGTCCGGACGGGTTATTATCCGGCCG
>NZ_JBJJMM010000050.1:0-15559 GCF_046231795.1 Pseudomonas sp. KCJK9016
TTCGGAGCAGACGCGAGTCAGAGCAGCGGTCAGAGTGGTTTTACCGTGGTCAACGTGGCCGATGGTGCCAACGTTTACGTGCGGTAGGGAACGATCAAATTTTTCTTTAGCCACGACAATTAACTCCTAGCCTAAAGGGGGGCTGAATCAGCCTTGTTTTTTAACGAGAGCTTCGACGATGTTCGACGGAGCTTCGGCGTATTTGGAGAATTCCATGGAGTAGCTCGCGCGACCCTGAGACATGGAACGAACGTCGGTTGCGTAACCGAACATCTCTCCGAGCGGAACTTCAGCACGAACGACACGGCCGGAGACCGAGTCTTCCATGCCCTGAACCAGACCACGACGGCGGTTCAGGTCACCCATCACGTCACCCAGGTAGTCTTCCGGAGTAACGACTTCCACCTTCATGATCGGCTCGAGAACCACGCCACCACCCTTCTGGGCCAGTTGCTTGGTTGCCATCGAAGCAGCGACCTTGAACGCCATCTCGTTGGAGTCGACGTCATGGTAGGAACCGTCAAACACGGTAGCCTTCAGGCCGATCAGCGGATAGCCGGCAACAACGCCGTTCTTCATCTGCTCTTCGATACCTTTCTGGATCGCCGGAATGTATTCCTTAGGAACCACACCACCAACAACTTCGTTGGTGAAAACCAGACCTTCGGTGATGTTGCCTTTTTCATCGGCATCCGGCTCGGAGAAGCGGATCCAGCAATGACCGAACTGACCACGACCACCCGACTGACGAACGAACTTGCCTTCGATCTCGACGTTGGACTTGGTGATCTTCTCGCGGTACGAAACCTGTGGCTTGCCGATGTTGGCCTCAACGTTGAACTCGCGCTTCATGCGGTCAACGAGGATGTCCAGGTGCAGCTCACCCATACCGGAGATGATGGTCTGACCGGTTTCTTCATCGGTCTTGACGCGGAACGACGGGTCTTCCTGGGCCAGCTTGCCCAGTGCGATGCCCATCTTTTCCTGGTCCTGCTTGGTTTTCGGCTCAACGGAGAGCGAAATCACAGGCTCAGGGAAATCCATACGCTCGAGGATGATCGGCTTGTCGGCGTTGCACAGGGTATCACCAGTGGTGACGTCCTTCATGCCGATCAGAGCGGCGATATCGCCCGCACGTACTTCCTTGATTTCTTCACGCTGGTTGGCGTGCATCTGCACCATACGACCAACGCGCTCCTTCTTGCCCTTGACCGAGTTGATGACGGAGTCACCAGAGGTCAGGAAGCCCGAGTAAACGCGAACGAAGGTCAGAGTACCCACGAACGGGTCGGTGGCAATCTTGAACGCCAGAGCCGAGAACGGCTCGTCGTCGTCAGCATGACGCTCGTCGTACTGCTCTGGCTTGACTTCGTCTTTCGGCACGTCGATCAGATCAGGGTGGATACCCTTGATCGCAGGGATCTCGGTCGGAGCAGGCAGGAAGTCGATAACAGCGTCGAGAACCAGGGGAACACCCTTGTTCTTGAACGACGAACCGCAGACAGCCGGAACGATCTCGCTGGCCAGGGTGCGCGCACGCAGGCCTGCCTTGATCTCTTCGACGGTCAGCTCACCTTCTTCAAGGTACTTGTTCATCAGTTCTTCGCTGGCTTCGGCAGCAGCCTCAACCATGTTGTTGCGCCACTCGTTGGCCAGCTCTACCAGATGAGCAGGAATTTCTTCCTCACGATAGGTAGTGCCCTTGTCGTCTTCGTTCCAGTAGATAGCCTTCATCTTGATCAGATCAACCTGACCTTCGAAGTTATCTTCAGCACCGATGGCCAGCTGAACCGGAACCGGGGTGTGACCCAGACGGTTCTTGATCTGGCCGACAACGCGCAGGAAGTCCGCGCCGGCACGATCCATCTTGTTCACGTAAACAACACGTGGAACGCCGTACTTGTTGGCTTGACGCCATACGGTTTCGGACTGAGGCTCGACACCGGAGGTGCCGCAGAAAACAACGACAGCGCCGTCGAGTACGCGCAGGGAACGCTCTACTTCAATGGTGAAGTCAACGTGACCCGGTGTATCGATAACGTTTACGCGGTAGTTGTCATACTGACCACGGGAACCTTTCCAGAACGTGGTAACAGCAGCGGAAGTAATGGTAATACCCCGCTCCTGCTCCTGCACCATCCAGTCGGTGGTCGCGGCGCCATCATGCACCTCGCCCATTTTGTGGCTCAGACCTGTGTAAAACAGGATCCGCTCGGTAGTAGTGGTCTTGCCCGCGTCAACGTGAGCACAGATACCAATGTTACGGTAGCGGTTGATTGCAGTAGTACGAGCCATAAAGCCCTCGCAAAATTAGTGAAGCTAAAATTAGAAGCGGTAGTGCGAGAAAGCCTTGTTAGCTTCGGCCATACGGTGCACGTCTTCACGCTTCTTAACAGCAGCACCTTTACCTTCAGCAGCATCCAGCAGTTCGCCAGCCAAACGCAGAGCCATGGACTTCTCGCCGCGCTTGCGGGCGAAGTCTACCAGCCAGCGCATTGCCAGAGCGTTACGACGCGAAGGACGAACCTCAACCGGAACCTGGTAAGTAGCACCGCCAACACGGCGCGACTTCACTTCGACCAGCGGAGCGATGGCGTCGAGTGCTTTTTCGAAGAGTTCCAGGGGATCGGTGCCGGTCTTGCGAGCTGCAACGGTTTCCAGGGCACCATAAACGATACGCTCGGCAACGGCTTTCTTGCCGCTTTCCATAACGTGGTTCATGAATTTGGCGAGGATTTGGCTTCCGTATTTCGGATCGTCCAGAATCTCACGCTTTGCTGCTACGCGACGTCTTGGCATTGATAAGCCCTCAAACGGTCTTCAGGTTAGTTCGGGACAGATCCGCGAGGATGCGCGCCCGACCTTACTCTTATCGACTCAGTAAAATAAAAATCTGCAAAACGACCGATTACTTCGGACGCTTGGTACCGTACTTCGAACGACCCTGGTTACGGCCTTTAACGCCGGAAGTATCCAAGGAGCCGCGAACGGTGTGGTAACGAACACCTGGCAAGTCTTTTACACGACCGCCACGGATCAGAACCACGCTGTGCTCTTGCAGGTTGTGCCCTTCACCACCGATGTACGAGGAAACCTCGAAACCGTTGGTCAGACGCACACGGCATACTTTACGCAGTGCCGAGTTAGGTTTTTTCGGCGTAGTGGTGTACACACGAGTGCACACGCCACGACGTTGCGGGCAGTTCTGCAGCGCAGGTACGTCGGATTTCTCGACGATACGCTTACGCGGCTGACGTACCAGCTGGTTGATAGTTGCCATCTACTAGCTCCACTGTTGTCTTGCGACGCTATTGTCTTGCAAGAAAAGCAAAATGGCAGGAACGGATTCCCGCCAAATTTAGGGGATCAAGAGTCTAAAGAGGATCTTGCCCCCAGTCAAGGCAAGGCCCCGACCTCCCCGCCCATCGAACTTCGACAAACTGTCTCGATTCGATGAACGGCGCGATCAGGGCCTCAGCTCATTTATCGCAGAACTCAGTTACCGCTCGAGTTCAGCGCTTCGGTCAGTGCAGCTTCCACTTCACTGGCGCTTACGCGCAACGGTTTGTCCGCATCACGACGACGCTTGCGCTCGCTGTGATAAGCCAGACCGGTACCTGCCGGGATCAGACGACCCACGACCACGTTTTCTTTCAGGCCGCGCAGGTAATCGCGCTTGCCGGTTACCGCCGCTTCGGTCAGTACGCGGGTGGTTTCCTGGAAGGAAGCCGCCGAGATGAACGATTCGGTCGACAACGACGCCTTGGTGATACCCAGCAGAACGCGGGTGAACTTGGCGACAAACTTGTCTTCCGCATTCAGACGCTCGTTCTCTACCAGTACGTGAGTCAGTTCCATCTGGTCGCCCTTGATGAAGCTGGAGTCGCCGGACTCGGAGATCTCAACCTTACGCAGCATCTGACGCAGAATGGTCTCGATGTGCTTGTCGTTGATCTTCACGCCTTGCAGACGGTAAACGTCCTGGATCTCGTTAACGATGTACTTGGCCAGCGCGCTTACACCCAGCAGACGCAGGATGTCGTGCGGATCGCTCGGACCGTCAGAGATAACTTCGCCGCGGTTTACCTGTTCGCCTTCGAACACGTTCAGGTGACGCCACTTCGGAATCAGCTCTTCGTACGGATCGCTACCGTCGTTCGGAGTGATGACCAGACGGCGCTTGCCCTTGGTCTCTTTACCGAACGCGATGGTGCCGCTGACTTCAGCCAGGATCGACGCTTCTTTCGGACGACGGGCTTCGAACAGGTCGGCTACACGCGGCAGACCACCGGTGATGTCGCGAGTCTTCGAAGTCTCTTGCGGAATACGCGCAACAACGTCACCCACCGCGATCTGAGCACCATCCGCCACACCAACCAGAGCGTTGGCAGGCAGGAAGTACTGAGCCGGAACGTCGGTACCTGGCAACAACAGATCCTTGCCGTTGGCATCGACCATCTTCACGGCAGGACGAATATCCTTGCCGGCAGCCGGACGATCTTTCGGATCGAGCACTTCGATGTTGGTCATACCGGTCAATTCGTCGGTCTGACGCTTGATCGTGATGCCTTCTTCCATGCCCACGAAGGTCACAGTACCTTTCATCTCGGTAACGATCGGGTGAGTGTGCGGATCCCACTTGGCCACGATGGCACCAGCGTCGACCTTGTCACCTTCTTTAACCGAAATTACCGCACCGTACGGCAGCTTGTAACGCTCACGCTCACGACCGAAGTCATCTGCGATCGCCAGCTCACCGGAACGCGACACGGCAACCAGGTTGCCATCCACACGCTCAACGTGCTTCAGATTGTGCAGACGGACGGTACCGCCATTCTTCACCTGAACGCTGTCGGCCGCGGAAGTACGGCTCGCCGCACCACCGATGTGGAACGTACGCATCGTCAGCTGAGTACCCGGCTCACCGATGGACTGGGCAGCGATTACGCCGACAGACTCACCGATGTTCACCAGGTGACCACGAGCCAGGTCACGGCCGTAGCACTTGGCGCAGATACCGTAACGGGTTTCGCAGCTGATAGGCGAACGCACGATCACTTCGTCGATACTGTTCAGCTCGATGAACTCGACCCACTTCTCGTCTACCAGGGTGCCCGCAGGAACGATGACGTCCTCGGTGCCCGGCTTGAATACGTCACGGGCAATGACACGACCCAATACGCGCTCACCCAACGGTTCTACAACGTCGCCGCCTTCAATGTGCGGAGTCATCACCAGACCGTGCTCGGTGCCGCAGTCGATCTCGGTCACGACCAGATCCTGCGCCACGTCTACCAGACGACGAGTCAGGTAACCGGAGTTAGCGGTTTTCAACGCGGTATCCGCCAGACCCTTACGAGCACCGTGGGTCGAGATGAAGTACTGGAGTACGCTCAGACCTTCACGGAAGTTCGCGGTAATCGGCGTTTCGATGATGGAGCCGTCCGGCTTGGCCATCAGACCACGCATACCGGCCAGCTGACGAATCTGTGCTGCGGAACCCCGCGCACCCGAGTCGGCCATCATGTACATCGAGTTGAACGATTCCTGCTCGACTTCGTCACCGTGACGGTCGATGACTTTCTCTTTCGAGAGGTTGGCCATCATCGCCTTGGAAACTTCGTCGTTCGCTTTCGACCAAAGGTCGATCACTTTGTTGTACTTCTCGCCCTGGGTTACCAGGCCGGAGGCGTACTGGCTCTCGATTTCTTTCACTTCATCGGTGGCAGCACCGATGATGCGAGCTTTCTCATCCGGGATGACGAAGTCGTTCACACCGATGGAAACGCCGGAAATGGTCGAGTAGGCGAAACCGGTGTACATCAACTGGTCAGCGAAGATCACGGTCTCTTTCAGACCCACCACGCGGTAGCACTGGTTGATCAGCTTGGAGATCGCCTTTTTCTTCATCGGCAGGTTGACGACGTCGAACGACAGACCTTTTGGCACAACCTGGAACAGCAGCGCACGGCCGACGGTGGTGTCGACGATACGGGTGTTGTTCACGCTGTTGCCGTCACGGTCGTTCACGGTTTCGTTGATACGAACCTTGATCTTGGCGTGCAGTGCGGCTTCGCCGGCACGGAACACACGGTCAACTTCCTGCAGATCCGCGAACACACGACCTTCGCCCTTGGCGTTGATCGCTTCACGAGTCATGTAGTACAGCCCCAGTACAACGTCCTGCGACGGAACGATGATTGGCTCACCGTTGGCTGGCGACAGAATGTTGTTGGTCGACATCATCAACGCACGCGCTTCGAGCTGGGCTTCCAGTGTCAGCGGTACGTGCACGGCCATTTGGTCGCCGTCGAAGTCGGCGTTGTACGCGGCGCAGACCAGAGGGTGCAGCTGAATAGCCTTACCTTCGATCAGTACCGGTTCAAACGCCTGGATACCCAGACGGTGGAGGGTCGGTGCACGGTTGAGAAGAACCGGGTGTTCGCGAATCACTTCAGCGAGAACGTCCCAGACCTCTGGCAGCTCGCGCTCGACCATTTTCTTGGCTGCTTTGATGGTGGTCGCCAGACCACGCATTTCCAGCTTGCCGAAAATGAACGGCTTGAACAGTTCGAGAGCCATCTTCTTCGGCAGACCGCACTGATGCAGACGCAGGGTCGGACCTACGGTAATTACCGAACGACCCGAGTAGTCAACACGCTTACCGAGCAAGTTCTGACGGAAACGACCTTGCTTACCCTTGATCATGTCAGCCAGGGATTTCAGAGGACGCTTGTTCGAACCAGTGATGGCGCGGCCACGACGACCGTTGTCGAGCAGTGCATCGACAGCTTCCTGCAACATACGCTTTTCGTTGCGCACGATGATGTCCGGAGCGGACAGATCCAGCAGGCGCTTCAAACGGTTGTTACGGTTGATCACTCGACGATACAGATCGTTGAGGTCGGAAGTCGCGAAGCGACCGCCATCCAGTGGAACCAGTGGACGCAGATCCGGCGGCAGAACCGGCAGAACGGTCAGCACCATCCACTCTGGCAGGTTGCCGGAACCCTGGAAGGCTTCCATCAACTTCAGACGCTTGGACAGCTTCTTGATCTTGGTTTCAGAGTTGGTTTGCGGAATTTCTTCACGCAGACGGCCAATCTCGTGTTCCAGGTCGATAGCGTGCAGCAGTTCGCGGACAGCCTCGGCACCCATGCGGGCGTCGAAATCATCACCGAACTCTTCCAGCGCTTCGAAGTACTGCTCGTCGTTCAGCAGCTGACCTTTTTCAAGCGTGGTCATGCCCGGATCAATAACGACATAGCTCTCGAAGTAGAGAACGCGTTCGATATCACGCAGGGTCATGTCCATCAGCAGGCCGATACGGGACGGCAGCGATTTCAGGAACCAGATATGGGCAACCGGCGAAGCCAGTTCGATGTGCGCCATGCGCTCACGACGAACCTTGGCCAGTGCAACTTCAACGCCGCACTTTTCGCAGATCACACCACGGTGCTTCAAGCGCTTGTACTTACCGCACAGGCACTCGTAATCCTTTACCGGGCCAAAGATCTTGGCGCAGAACAGACCGTCACGCTCAGGCTTGAACGTACGGTAGTTGATGGTTTCCGGTTTTTTAACTTCACCGAACGACCACGAGCGGATCATCTCAGGCGAGGCCAATCCGATACGGATGGCGTCGAACTCTTCGACTTGACCCTGGTTTTTCAGCAAATTCAGTAGGTCTTTCAAGGCCTTTCCTCCTGGCGGAGCAGAGAGCGGGCAGTCCTGCCCCGCTCTCGATCGCGTCACGTGTTATTCGGTTTCCAGATCGATATCGATGCCGAGGGAACGAATTTCCTTGATCAACACGTTGAAGGACTCGGGCATGCCCGGCTCCATACGGTGATCGCCGTCCACGATGTTTTTGTACATCTTGGTCCGACCGTTCACATCGTCCGACTTCACTGTGAGCATTTCTTGCAGAGTGTAAGCAGCACCGTATGCTTCCAGTGCCCAGACCTCCATCTCCCCGAAACGCTGACCACCGAACTGCGCCTTGCCACCCAGCGGCTGCTGGGTAACCAGGCTGTACGAACCGGTAGAACGCGCGTGCATCTTGTCGTCTACCAAGTGGTTCAGCTTCAGCATGTACATGTAGCCAACGGTAACTGGACGCTCGAACTTGTTGCCGGTACGGCCGTCGGTCAGTTGCATCTGGCCGCTTTCTGGCAGATCCGCCAGTTTCAGCATGGCCTTGATTTCAACTTCCTTGGCGCCGTCGAACACCGGGGTGGCCATAGGAACGCCGCCACGCAGGTTCTTCGCCAGATCCAGGATTTCCTGATCGGAGAAGCTGTCCAGGTCTTCGTTACGACCGCCGATCTGGTTGTAGATCTCGTCCAGGAAAGTACGCAGCTCAGCGACTTTGCGCTGCTCTTCGACCATCCGGTTGATCTTCTCGCCCAAGCCCTTGGCTGCAAGGCCCAGGTGGGTTTCAAGGATCTGACCGACGTTCATACGCGAAGGTACGCCCAACGGGTTGAGGACGACGTCGACCGGGGTGCCATTGGCATCGTGCGGCATGTCTTCAACCGGCATGATCACGGAGACCACACCCTTGTTACCGTGGCGACCGGCCATCTTGTCGCCCGGCTGGATGCGACGACGGATTGCCAGGTAAACCTTGACGATTTTCAGTACGCCCGGAGCCAGGTCGTCGCCCTGCTGCAGCTTGCGCTTCTTGTCTTCGAACTTGTCGTCCAGCAGGCGGCGGCGATCAACGATGTAGGCCTGAGCCTTCTCGAGCTGCTCGTTCAGAGCATCTTCAGCCATGCGCAGTTTGAACCACTGACCATGCTCAAGACCGTCGAGCACTTCGTCGGTGATGTCCTGACCTTTCTTCAGACCGGCGCCGCCTTCGGCCTTGTGGCCTACCAGAGCGGAACGCAGACGTTCGAAGGTTGCGCCTTCAACGATGCGGAACTCTTCGTTCAGATCCTTGCGGATCTCGTCCAGCTGGGACTTTTCGATCGACAGGGCACGGCTGTCGCGCTCAACGCCATCACGGGTGAAAACCTGAACGTCGATGACAGTACCTTTGGTGCCGGTCGGCACGCGCAGGGAAGTGTCTTTAACGTCGCTGGCCTTCTCACCGAAAATTGCGCGAAGCAGCTTTTCTTCCGGCGTCAGCTGAGTCTCGCCTTTCGGAGTGACCTTACCGACCAGAATGTCGCCCGGGCCGACTTCGGCACCTACGTAAACGATACCGGCTTCGTCCAGTTTGTTCAGTGCAGCTTCACCCACGTTCGGGATGTCCGCAGTGATTTCCTCTGGGCCAAGCTTGGTGTCACGAGCCACACAGGTCAGTTCCTGGATGTGGATCGTGGTGAAGCGGTCTTCCTGAACCACACGCTCGGACAGGCAGATGGAGTCTTCGAAGTTGAAGCCGTTCCACGCCATGAACGCGATGCGCATGTTCTGACCCAGAGCCAGTTCACCCATATCGGTGGACGGACCGTCGGCCATGATGTCGCCGCGCTGAACGCGATCACCCTTGCTCACCAGCGGACGCTGATTGATGCAGGTGTTCTGGTTCGAACGGGTGTATTTGGTCAGGTTGTAGATGTCGACACCCGCTTCGCCGGTTTCAACTTCGTCATCAGCAACACGAACCACGATACGGCTGGCATCCACGGAGTCAATCACGCCACCGCGGCGAGCCACGACGCAAACGCCGGAGTCGCGAGCGACGTTACGCTCCATGCCGGTACCTACCAGCGGCTTGTCGGCACGCAGGGTCGGTACAGCCTGACGCTGCATGTTCGAACCCATCAATGCACGGTTGGCGTCGTCGTGCTCAAGGAACGGAATCAGCGACGCCGCAACGGAAACTACCTGCTTCGGCGAAACGTCCATCAAGGTGACTTCTTCAGGCGCCTTGACGGTGAATTCGTTCAGATGACGTACGGCTACCAGTTCGTCGACCAGGACTTTCTGCTCGTTCATGGTCGCCGAAGCCTGCGCGATCACGTGATCGGCTTCTTCAATAGCGGACAGGAACACGATATCGTCCGTGACCACACCCTCTTTCACCACACGGTACGGGCTCTCGAGGAAGCCGTACTGGTTGGTGCGCGCATAGGCCGCCAGCGAGTTGATCAGACCGATGTTCGGACCTTCCGGCGTTTCAATCGGGCAAACACGACCATAGTGGGTCGGGTGAACGTCGCGGACTTCGAAGCCTGCACGCTCACGAGTCAGACCACCAGGGCCGAGTGCAGAGACGCGACGCTTGTGGGTGATCTCGGACAGCGGGTTGTTCTGGTCCATGAACTGCGACAGCTGGCTGGAACCGAAGAACTCTTTCACCGCCGCCGCAACTGGCTTGGCGTTGATCAGATCCTGCGGCATCAGGCCTTCGCTTTCAGCCATAGACAGACGCTCTTTGACCGCGCGCTCAACGCGTACGAGGCCGACACGGAACTGGTTCTCGGCCATTTCGCCTACGCAGCGAACACGGCGGTTACCCAAGTGGTCGATGTCATCGACGATGCCTTTGCCATTACGGATATCGACCAGGGTCTTCAGGACCGCAACGATATCTTCCTTGCTCAGGACACCGGAACCTTCGATCTCGGTACGACCGATACGACGGTTGAACTTCATCCGGCCGACCGCAGAGAGGTCATAACGCTCAGCGCTGAAGAACAGGTTGTTGAACAGCGTTTCGGCAGCGTCTTTGGTTGGCGGCTCGCCTGGACGCATCATGCGATAGATCTCGACCAGCGCTTCCAATTGGTTGCCGGTGGAGTCGATCTTCAGCGTGTCGGAAATGAACGGACCGCAGTCGATGTCGTTGGTGTACAGAGTTTCAAGACGAACCACACCGGCCTTGGCGACTTTCGCCAGAACTTCGGTTGTCAGTTCGGTATTGCACTCTGCCAGGATTTCACCGGTTGCCGGATGCACGATGACCTTGGCGGTGGTACGACCCAGGACGTAGTCCAGAGGTACATCCAGTTCCTTGATCCCGGCTTTTTCCAGCTGGTTGATGTGACGGGCAGTGATACGACGACCCTGCTCGACAATCACCTTGCCATTGCCGTCCTGGATGTCGAGGACCGCAACTTCACCACGCAGGCGCTGAGGCACCAGTTCCAGGCTCAGGCTTTCGCCCTTAACGTGGAATACGTTGGTGGTGTAGAAGGCGTCCAGTACTTCTTCGGTGGTATAGCCGAGCGCGCGCAGCAGTACCGAAGCCGGCAGCTTGCGGCGACGGTCGATACGTACGAATACGCAGTCTTTCGGGTCGAACTCGAAGTCCAGCCACGAACCGCGGTAAGGAATGATGCGTGCGGAGTACAGCAGTTTGCCGGAGCTGTGCGTCTTGCCACGGTCGTGGTCGAAGAACACGCCCGGGGAGCGGTGCAACTGGGAAACGATCACACGCTCGGTACCGTTGATTACGAAGGTACCGTTCTCAGTCATCAGGGGGATTTCACCCATGTAGACTTCTTGCTCTTTGATGTCCTTGATCGCTTTGTTCGACGATTCTTTGTCGAAAATGATCAGGCGCACTTTTACCCGCAAAGGTACGGCGAAAGTTACACCGCGCAATACGCATTCTTTGACATCAAATGCCGGTTCGCCCAGGCGATAACCGACGTACTCCAGCGCAGCATTGCCGGAGTAGCTGATGATCGGGAAAACGGATTTGAAGGCCGCATGCAGGCCCACGTCGCGGAACTGATCTTTAGTCGCTCCCGCTTGCAAGAATTCACGATACGAATCCAGCTGGATGGCCAGGAGGTAAGGCACATCCATGACGTCCGGCAACTTGCTAAAGTCCTTGCGGATACGTTTTTTCTCAGTATATGAGTAAGCCATCAGCGTTCCCCAGCTTGGTCACCTGCTTGTTTGGCCCCTCCCGGCGGGAGCAGCCAGAAAATCGTGCAAACCCCATGGTTTGCGCCACCACATCGGGTGGTTCAGCTCGTTATCAGCACCGACCCAGTCGGCTGCCAATAACGGAAAAAGGCCGGTGGCATAAGCCACCAGCCATCAGCCTTTTGCTTGACGCTCGGGCTGGAGGAGCAAAGTCGATGCTTACTTCAGCTCGACTTTAGCGCCTGCTTCTTCCAGCTTCTTCTTGGCATCTTCAGCGGCTTCTTTCGAAACGCCTTCAGCTACAACCTGAGGAGCGCCGTCGACTTTCTCTTTGGCTTCTTTCAGGCCCAGACCAGTCAGCTCACGAACTGCCTTGATCACGTTTACTTTCTTGTCGCCAGCTTCAACCAGAACAACGTTGAACTCGGTTTGCTCTTCAGCAGCAGCGGCAGCACCTGCAGCTGGACCAGCAGCTACGGCAGCAGCAGCGGTCACGCCGAAGGTTTCTTCCATTGCCTTGATCAGCTCAACGATTTCCATTACGGATTTCTGGCCGATCGCTTCGATGATTTGCTCGTTAGTCAGAGACATGACTCAATTCCTGAATTGGGGGACAGCCTGTGCGGCCATCGAAATAAACAAAAAACGCGAGAGAGGAAACGCTCAGCCTCAGGCTGCAGCAGCTTCTTTCTGGTCGCGAATTGCCGCCAGAGTACGAGCCAATTTGCTGGTCGCGCCTTGAATCACGCTCATCAGCTGAGAAATTGCTTCGTCGCGGGTCGGCAGAGTTGCCAGTACGTCGATCTGGTTAGCTGCGAGGAACTTGCCCTCGAACGCAGCTGCCTTGATTTCGAACTTGTCCTGACCCTTTGCGAACTCTTTGAAGATACGGGCAGCAGCGCCCGGATGTTCTTTCGAGAATGCAATCAGGGTCGGGCCTTTGAACACGTCGTTGAGAACCGAGTACTCGGTGCCTTCAACGGCGCGCTTGAGCAGGGTGTTACGCACGACACGTACATAAACACCAGCCTCGCGGGCCTCTTTACGGAGTCCGGTCATCGCGCCTACTGTTACGCCACGGGCATCAGCCACGACAGCGGACAGAGCGACTTTGGCAGCCTCGTTGACTTCAGCGACGATGGCCTTCTTGTCTTCGAGTTTAATTGCCACGGGTTTAACTCCTGCTTGTTACCGTTTCATTCGATCGAAACCGAATGTCGTTTTGGTGTCTGATTCGGTAAGGAATCGGGAGCACCATCTGCGTAGGCTTGATGGTTTAAGACTTGCGTCGCCTACGGTCTTGGATAGCCCCCGCCAGGCAGGGACCCCAATTTTCCAATTGACGCGAACAATCGCGTCAACGCATGTCTTACGCGTTCAACGAGCTCTGGTCGATGACCAGACCTGGGCCCATAGTGGTGCTCAGGGTAACGCGCTTGACGTAAATACCTTTCGAGGAAGCTGGTTTGATACGCTTCAGATCAGCGATCAGAGCTTCAACGTTTTCCTTCAGCTTGCCAGCTTCGAAGCCGACCTTGCCAACGGAAGTGTGGATGATGCCGTTTTTGTCGGTGCGATAACGAACCTGACCAGCCTTGGCGTTTTTGACCGCGTTGGCTACGTCTGGCGTTACGGTACCGACTTTCGGGTTAGGCATCAGGCCACGTGGACCGAGGATCTGACCCAGTTGACCTACAACGCGCATGGCATCCGGGGATGCAATCACTACGTCGTAGTTCAGGTCGCCACCTTTCATTTCGGCAGCCAGGTCATCCATGCCTACACGGTCGGCGCCGGCAGCCAGAGCGGCTTCAGCAGCTGGACCCTGGGTGAACACGGCAACGCGAACGGTCTTGCCAGTGCCATGCGGCAGCACAGTAGCGCTACGAACGACCTGGTCGGATTTACGCGGATCCACACCCAGGTTAACGGCGATATCAAAAGACTCGACGAACTTGGCAGCTGGCAGCGAAGCCAGCAGAGTTGCGGCCTCTTCGAAGTTGTAGGCCTTGCCTGCTTCGATTTTTTCGGCAATAGCCTTTTGGCGCTTGGTCAGCTTAGCCATTACACACCCTCCACGTTAAGGCCCATGCTACGAGCAGAACCGGCGATAGTACGCACGGCTGCATCCATATCAGCTGCAGTCAGATCCGCGTTTTTGGTCTTCGCGATTTCTTCCAGCTGAGCACGGGTAACAGTGCCAACCTTAACGGTGTTCGGACGAGCGGAGCCGCTGGTCAGACCGGCCGCCTTCTTCAGCAGAACCGAAGCAGGGGTGGATTTGGTTTCGAAAGTGAAGCTGCGGTCGCTGTAGACAGTGATGATCACTGGAGTCGGCAGACCAGCTTCCAGACCCTGGGTACGGGCGTTGAAAGCCTTGCAGAATTCCATGATGTTCACGCCGTGCTGACCCAAAGCAGGGCCAACAGGTGGGCTTGGGTTAGCCTGAGCGGCCTTCACTTGTAGCTTGATGTAAGCGGTAATCTTCTTGGCCATGAGGCACTCCAATTACGGGTTCGAACGCCTCGAGAGGCTCCCCGGTTACTTGCGCGTTTATCCCAGTGACGACAAAACCCCACAGCCTAGGGCTGCGGGGTTGGGATGCTTGCTCAGCTAGACCTTTTCGACCTGACTGAACTCCAGCTCTACCGGGGTAGAGCGACCGAAAATGAGCACAGCCACTTGGATCCGGCTCTTTTCGTAGTTAACCTCTTCAACAACACCATTAAAGTCTGCGAACGGGCCGTCATTGACGCGAACAGTTTCGCCCGGCTCAAACAGTGTCTTCGGCTTAGGCTTGTCACTGCCATCAGCAACACGACGCAGGATAGCTTCCGCTTCTTTATCAGTGATTGGCGCAGGCTTGTCAGCGGTACCGCCGATAAAACCCATCACCCGAGGAGTATCCTTGACCAAGTGCCAAGTACCCTCATTCATATCCATCTGCACCAGCACATAGCCCGGGAAGAATTTGCGCTCACTTTTGCGCTTCTGGCCATTACGCATTTCAACCACTTCTTCAGTGGGAACCAGAATTTCGCCGAAGCCATCTTCCATGCCAGCCAGCTTTACGCGCTCAATCAGCGAGCGCATGACATGCTTCTCGTAACCCGAGTAAGCATGCACAACGTACCAACGCTTAGCCACGGGACACCCTTAGCCGACAATCAAGGAAACGAGCCAACCCAGCAGGGAATCAAGCCCCCACAACAACAACGCCATAACCAAAACAACAGCCACGACGATTAGCGTGGTCTGAGTGGTTTCTTGACGGGTTGGCCATACGACTTTACGAATCTCGGTGCGAGCTTCCTTAACCAGTACAAAGAAAGACTTGCCCTTCGCAGTCTGCAGGCCTACAAAGGCAGCCACAGCAGCAATGACAAGCAAAGCGAGTACGCGGTACAGGATCGGCGAAGCAGAATAATACTGATTACCTACAACACCAACAACCACCAGAGCGACCACTACAAGCCACTTAAGCAGATCGAAGCGAGAGCCTTGAGCTTCAGCTTTAGGAGTCATCTATGAAGATCCTGTGAAAAGAAAGCCAGACACACCTGGTGAATCTGGCAGGTCAGGAGGGAATCGAACCCCCAACCTACGGTTTTGGAGACCGTCGCTCTGCCAATTGAGCTACTGACCTAAAACAAAATCAGGCCGACCATTATGCCGGCCCGAAAAATACATTACAACTACTTATTCGATGATTTTGGCTACGACGCCA
>NZ_JBJJMM010000051.1:0-15273 GCF_046231795.1 Pseudomonas sp. KCJK9016
GTCGTGGGTGTCGCGACGGGAAAACTTTTCGCCCATCGATGATTCCCCGTTCGCCAACGACCTGTTCACGCCCGCCCATTCGGATTTTTTCTATAGCCAGGATGCGAGCTATCGCGAGGCTTTTCTCAAACGCAATGAACTGGCCAGCGACGGTATTTCCGGGCACACGCTGCGCAGCATTTATCAGCGCATCTACACCCTGCGTTACATCGAACACTCGCCGATGGTCGTGCGCCTGATGCCCTCGCGCAGTGTGGGTGAAGTGTGGCGAGACCAGGACGGCTGGAAACTGGCCGCGCAGCACCAGGGCAGCAACGACCAGGAGACGCTGGAAGCCGATCTCGTGCTGTGGGCCACCGGTTTTCGTGCGGCAAGACTTCCTTTCCTGGGGGCGCTCGAACATCGCTTCGAACGCGAGGGCGGGGAAATCCGTGTGGATCGCGACTTCGCTGCGATCTGGTCGGGTCCGGCCGACCGGCAGATCTTCATGCTCAACGCCGCACGCGGCCAGCGTGGTCTCGCCGACCCCAACCTGAGTCTGGCGGCGTGGAGGGGGCAGATCGTTATCGACCGGATTCTCAACCGGCCGCGCAGTCGGGCGCCGGGCGCCGACACCTTCGTCAATTGGGAAGCGCTTCATACCGGCTGACTCTACCGGTCGCCGCAAAGGTTATTCCTTCATTCATCTACAAGGATTGAATCGTGAGTCGATTATTCAACAAGGATGTCATCGTCATCGTCGGTGGATTGTCGAGCGGTCGCCACATTGCCCCGCTGTTCAAGGGGCTCGGCTTCAGTTGCATTCATGTGTGCACTGCCGACGCCATGGAGCATCCGATTCTCAAGCCGACGTTCAATCGACAGGATTACACCGAACATCATGTGCTGGCGTCCGAGGCCGAGGCGGCGGATTTTGTTGCTCGTCTGAAGGGGCGGCATGTCAGGGCGGTGATCGCCGGGTGCGAGCCGTGTGTGCTGCTGGCGGACAAGCTCGCCGCAATGTTTGATGTGCCGCGCAATGACGGCGCATCGAGTATCACCCGCCGCAGTAAATACCTGATGCATGAAACGCTGCGTCAGCATGGGCTGAAGTCGGCCCGGCAGTTGCTCAGCGACGATCTGGAACAGATCTGCGCTTTCCACGAGCGCATCGGCGGCCAGATCGTGCTCAAACCCGAAGCCGGTGCCAACACTGATGGTGTGCACTACTGCAACACGCGGGCGCAAATCGCCGACGCTTTCGATCGCATTCTCGGCGCCAAAAGCATCTTCGATGACTTCAGCTCCCGCTACACCAAAGTGCTGGCGCAGGAGTACCTGTCGGGCAAGCAGTATCTGGTCAACACCTGCTCCTCGGAAGGGCATCACTACGTCTGCGATGCCTGGGGAGAAGTGCGCCTGAACGATGAAGCACCGTCGAACGACAGCTATGCGGACCTGATCAGCCCGGCGACTGAACTGCATCGTTCATTGGCCGATTACGCCGGCCGGGTCTGTGATGCGCTGGGGATTCGCTACGGCAATGCCCACTTCGAAATGCGCATGACCGATGAGGGACCGTGTCTGATCGAGGTTGCTGCGCGCTTGTCGGGCAATGTCGATTTTTCGGTGTTGCACGACACCCACAGCCTCACCCAGCTTTCGCTGCTGGCTGACGCGATGCTGGATCCCCAGGCATTCCGCACACGGATCAACGGAGCGAATCCGCACACCAAGGCGGCCAGAAAGGTGTACCTGGCTTCCGATATGACCGGAGACGTGCAGCGCGAGCCGGACCTGAACCTGCTGCTGGACATCGAGACGGTACGCAGCGTGCTGTTTCGCGTGGCGAAGGGCGACCGTCTGCACAAGACCGATCGCGCCCTGGGCCACGACCGGCCGGGACATCTGTACATGGTCAGTGCCGACTCCGGGCAGATTGCCCGGGACTACGAACAGGTACGGCGCAGTGAGCGCCTGCTGTACGAAACCATGCTCACGCGCCCCTGACCGGAGAGTACAGACCCCCATGAAGATCACCCGCACTTTCCCGGCGTCCTTCGATGTGTCGTCCGGACAGATGAACGCACGGGACATCACCGTGGCACCGTCGCAAAGCACCCGTATCCACAATCACCATGACAGTGAATGCTGGAAGGTCCTGAGTGGCGAGGGCGTGCTGACGTCCGGCAGTCGACAATTCACGATCCGCGCCGGAGATCATGTCGAATTCCAGCCTTTTGAAGCTCACACCGTGGAAAACCGCGGCAGCGAGGACTTGCGTTTCACGTCCTATTGGCACGTCGATCATGCGGCGCTCGCCGACCGGGAAAGGGCTGCCATGCCCGGTGACGGCCATCTGTTGATCGAGACGGCGTTTCCGACGCCCAACGGTCCGTTGCATCTCGGACATTTGTCGGGGGCCTATCTGCTGGCGGACGTTTTCAAGCGCTGCTGCGAACTGACCGGCACCGATGTCTTTGCCTACTGCGGCACCTACGGTCACACCAATCACATCGACAAGACCGCGATTGCCCGTGGCACGACTTACACGGGGCTGGTGGAGAGTTGTGAAAGCGTCATCGTCAACGATCTTCAGTCGTTCCAGGTCGAGTACGACGCGTTCCTGCCTCACGTGCCGGATTCGCCGGATTTCGCGGCGGTCAAAGAGCGCTTCCTCGCTCTGTTGCTGGAGTCCGCTTATCTGTTCGAGCGGATCGTCGAGCACCCCTACAGCGAAGCGTCCGGGCAATTCATCTGTGAGAGCTATGTGGCCGGTCAGTGCCCGCACTGCCGTGCTTCGACCATCGGCATGGAGTGCGAGAACTGCGGGTTGTATCAGGACGAATGCAAACTGATCGAGCCGTTCCATTCGGTCACCCGGGAGAAACTCGTGCGCCGGCCGGTGGCGCGGCTGTACCTGCGGCTCGATCAAGCCGTCGTCGGCGAACTCGCGGCACAGATGTACAGCCACAATACCGTGGCGAGCCGGATCTGTTATGACCGTTTGCAGCAGTACCTCAAGGATGGTGCGCTGGGCGATATTCCGGTTTCGTCCCTGCGGGGGCGCGGCGTGCCGGTCAAGGGAGAGCAGGTGCTGACGGTGGTCATGGAGCGCGCCCTGCGCTCGTTTTTCGGCCTTTCGCGTTTTCCGTCGGCAACCGGGCATCTGTTTTTCTGCGGCGTCGACAACCTTTGTGGTTCAGGGATCCTGTTGCCGTATGTGCTGAAAGTGCTCGGTGTGGCCCCTCAACAATTGCCTGTCGCGGTGATCAACCAGTTCAGTCTGCTGGACGGCCGGAAGTTCTCCACCGGCGCCAACCATGCGATCTGGGCCAGCGAATTCCTGCAGACGTATCCGGCGGATCTGGTGCGTCTGTACCTCTGCCAGATCCTCAGCCCGACCAGCGAAAGCAATTTTCGCCGCGAAGCCTTCAACGAATTCACCGGGCGTTTCGTACAGTCGTTGACCGATGTGTTCGCCAATGGCCGCGAACTGATCGGGCATTTTGCCAACGGCTGCATCGAAGCCGGCCCCTGGTTGCGGCAGGACGTGGCGTTCTACCGCGAACTGAATGCGGCGATGGACGACTGCCTTGAACACTACGCCAGTCATGCGCCGCACGCAGCGGTGCGCAGGATCGTTTATCTGCTTGAGGTGATCGCTGACTACACCACGCAAAGCCACACCTGGCGCGACGAACGCAATGCGTTGCGCACCAGGGTCGCGCTGATGCTGCACGCCTGGCAATCCCTGGCGTATTGCCTTTATCCGGCGATGCCGGTGCTGGCGACGCAGATCTTCGAAGGCCTGGGTGCGGAACGCGACCGTTGGCACGCCGACCGACAGGCCGTGCGGATCTTCGAGGTCGCTGCGCTGGACATCGACTCCATCGCTCACACATTGAGCACGTTCAAACACAAGGTGTCGCCGCCATGAGCAAGAACATCGGACTGATCGGCTGCGGCAATCTGGGCTACCCGCTGGCTCTGCACATCGGGCAACTGGGTTTCGACCGCCTGCACGTCCACGATCTGGACGAGCGCAAGGCGACAAGGCTCAAGCGTGACCTCGAGCAGGCCCATCCGGCACTGCAGGTCATGGACCATCTGGACACGGCGGAGCTGGACGTGGTGCTGCTGGCCCTCAGCGGGCCGGCGACCATTGCCTTTGTCACGGATGAGCGCAATGACGCACTGTTCAGGAAGCGTCCGGTGTACGTCAGCCTCGGCCGGCCGCTCTATGACGATTTCACCGCGCATCAGGCGCTGCATCGACGCCTGCTGGAGCGCGACGTGACGCTGTTTTTCGGTTTCGGACTGGAACCGGGTCTGGTGGAAATCCTCATGCACGATCTCGCCTCGAACTCGGCTGCCGGGACGATCGTCAGCCTGAGTGCGGTTTGCGGCGGTGTGCCGCAGCAGCCACAACCGCCGCTCAACTACGACTTGCTGTTCGGTGACCGTTTGCCGGCGCTCAATCGCAAGGCGCTGGTGAAGATCGACGGCAGTCTCGGGTATTGCCTGCGGTTCGACATGAAGGAAAGCCGTTTCGTCGAAGGCGTGGGAATGCTGGACGTCTACCATGACGGCCTGTCGCCTTACCTGCTCGAATCACCCGGCGTGGCCGCCGTAGCGACGATCAGGCAGCAGACCGCACGCTGGCCGGGGTTCTTCGACAGCGTGCGCAACCTGATTGACCTTGGTTTGCTGGATGAGCATGTGCCGCCGGGGGCAAGCGTTTCGGCCAGCGATCAGGTGCACGACATTCTGGTGCGCAACGGCAGACTTTCCCGCAACCGCCCTGACATCAGCTTCGTCGAAGTGGTGGCGCAACTGGCCTGCGGCGAGCAGGCAACGCACCGGATCGTCTCGACATTCGATGAGGCCAACGGGCTGACCGGCATGGCGCAACTGACCAGCTTCCTGGCCGTGTGGACCGCGTGGCGGGCCGTACAGACTCCCGACATCTGCCGACCGGGGATCATTCTCAGTCATGAGTGTTACGAGCGCGACGCGACGGATGAACTTCTCGCTGCGTACCGTCGATATGTGAAATGCACCGTGAATTCGTCGCCCCTGTCACGCGGCGTGCCCCTCTGACTCCCATCGCTTCGAAGGTCTTCCATGACTGCGACCGTACCTTTCCAACTGACCCGGCCCGAACTGAAGGTCGTGACGATCGTGACCCTGTTGCTGCTGGTGGGGTTGCTCGGCACCGACATCCATCTCTCGGCGTTGCCGCAGATGATGCTGGCGATGCACACCACCCAGGCGCTCATGCAATCGTCGATTTCCGTGTTCCTGTTCGGGGTCGGCCTGAGTGCCCTGGTCTATGGCCCCCTCAGTGACATTTACGGGCGCAAGCCGGTAGTGCTGACCGGGCTTGTCATTGCCATTGCCGGTAATCTGATCGGCGCTTCGCTCAACGAGATCGGACCGTTTCTGGGGGCGCGTTTCATTCAAGGGGTGGGCAGCGGCGTGTGTCTGGCGCTGTCGAGGATCGTGCTCTCGGACATCGTGCGCGGTGACCGCTATGCGATCACCAGTTCCTACATCACGCTGTTCACCGGGTTGTCGATCGTGCTGGGGCCGGTCATCGGCAGTTTCATTCAGACCTGGTTCGGCTGGCGGGCCAATTTCATCACGCTGGCGATTCTGCTGGCCGGCATGTGGACGGTGTACGCCGCGCAATGTCCGGAAACCAATGTGCATCGCAACAAAAGCATCGTCATCCGCGATGTCTTCGCCAATTACCGCTTTGTCCTGCGTAATCCCACGTTCGTCTGCGCCGCCACACTGGCGGGCATCGGCATGTCCTGTTTTGTGATGTACACGGCGACCAGTCCCTTCGTGTTGCAACATCAGTTCGGCTTTTCGCCGACGCTTTATGGCTGGATCACGGCGCTGGTCAGTGCCGGCCTGCTGGTGAGCCGCTCAATGTTGCCGCGCCTGATCCGCCGCTATGGAATGATGAAAATCATCCATCTGGGCCTGTTCATTTTGCTGACCTGCGGTGCTTCGCTGCTGATGCTGAACAGTCTTTCGATGCTGTTCACCTTATCGTTTCTGGTCAGTGTGTCAGGTGTCTTTTTCAGTTACACCTTCATCGTGTTGTGCGCTTCGGCAATCTCCATGACGCCGTTTACCGACAAGCGAGGGGCCGCCGGCGCCGTGTATTCCTGTTCGCAAATGGCATTGGCGTTCGCCGTCAACTCGGTGGTGTCGTCGTTCTCCGGCAGCGAGATCGTGCTGTTGGGCGTGACGTTCATCGTTTTGCCGCTGGTGGGGCTGTATCTGTGTCGCAAGATGCACTTCGAGTCGTGAACGCGCCGTTCCACGCCGCTTCTGACTGTGAGGGGAGAGGCTTGCCTTCGTCACGCGGTGCCAAATCTGCTGCACTTGTAAAGTGGCGAGGGCTGCTCCGTTGGCGGTTCGAGGAATCCATTGCTTCGGCTTAATAGGAAGCATTACTATTCACGCCCCTTTCCTCAGCACGCCGCAATGATCCCCATGCTGCCCCGCAGACCCGGCTTTCTCGAGCATTACGAAGAGTTGATCGGCACCTGGACCCGACGCCTGCGCAATCGCTCGCAGGCCGAGGACCTGGCGCACGACACCTTTGTGCGGGTGCTCGAATCCGATTCTTCAGCGGTGCAGCAACCGCGGGCGTATCTGCACCAGACGGCGCGCAACATCGCGGTGGACGGTTATCGGCGTGAGGACCGGCGGGGTGCCATGGAGTCGCAGGCGATTGATCTCGGTGGGGCGCCGAACGGTGACCCGGAGCACTACATGCATGCGATCCAGCTGGCCGATTCCATCGAACGGGCGCTCACCGAATTGCCGCTCAACTGCCGGCGGATTTTCGTCTGGCAGAAGATCGAAGGCCTGACCCAGGCGGAAATCGCCGAACGCCTGGGCCTGTCCAGGAACATGGTGGAAAAGTATATGATCCGCACCCTGCGGCATTTGCGTGATCGCCTGGACGGGGCGCAATCATGAGCCGCGGCGTCTTTTCATCCCCGGCCGGACAGGACATTCCATGATGGATACTCGTGATTGCGCGTGCGGGCAAACAACGGTGCGCGATGACGCGGCACGCTGGTTTGTGCGTTTGCAGGAGCCGACCGTCGATGCCGAGCAATATCGGAATTTCGAGACCTGGCTGAACGAACATCCGCAGCACCGTGATGAGTTCCAGTTGCTGCAAGGCTTGTGGACGGCGGCGGACCTGCTGCCGGCGCCGCGTCTCAAGGCCCTGTGCGAAACGCCGCCAGCGCGGCGCGAACCTCGCCCGTTGTTGCGTTATGCCGTGGCGGCCTGCGTGGTCGCAGTGGCGCTCGGGCTCGGCCTGTTCAGTGGCTTGAATCACCCGGCGGGTTACACCGCCGAATTCGCCACCGCGCTGGGCGAGCGCAGGCATGTGGCGCTGCCGGACGGCTCGGTGATCGACCTCAACAGCCGCAGCCGTTTGCAGGTGCGTTTCGAGAAGGATCGACGACTGATCGAATTGACCGAAGGCGAGGCGATGTTCAGCGTCGAACACGACACCTCGCGTCCGTTTGTGGTCGAAGCCGGAAGCGGCAAGATCACGGTCACCGGTACCCGCTTCGATGTGCGCCGCGACGTGACGCAAACCCGGGTCGCCGTGGAGCAGGGCACGGTCAAGGTGCAGGGGCGCCAGGCACCGGACACTCAGTTCATCAACCTGACGGCGGGCCTCGGCACCCATGTCGACGCCAATGGCGTGGTGGCCCGGGCTTATGCGGTCAACCCGGCGGAGCTGACGGCGTGGCGCAGCGGCAAACTGGTGTTCAACAACGCCAGCCTCAGCGAAGTCGTCGCAGAGGTTTCCCGTTATCGCGAAAAACCGCTGACAGTCGCCAACCCGGCCGTGGCCGGTCTGCGCCTGACCAGCGTGTTCAAATCCGATAACACCGACGCCTTGCTCAAGGCCTTGCCGAATATCCTTCCGGTAGCCGTGCGAACCCTCGCCGACGGCAGTCAGGAAATAATTTCAAAATAGCATTCAGGTTTTTTTCGAGTTCGTCGTCTTCCTGTTCAACTGCAACTGGTTTGCATTAACGGCCGCACACTCATGCGATCCACAGGACTCCGTACGACGTGAAAAACACCTCTGCCAACAACAAAAAATCCCCCTGGCTGCCGCTGGCCCTTGCGCTGGCGGTCAATGCCGCGATGCCGCTGGCCTTTGCTGCCGACGCCATTCATATCCGCGCCCAGCCACTGGGCCAGGCCCTGAGCGAACTGGGCCAGCAAACCTCGCTGCAGGTGTTTTTCAGCCCGGATCTGGTGGCGGGCAAACAGGCGCCGGCGATCGATGGCAATCTGTCGCCGGAAGACGCGCTGCGCCGGTTGCTGCAGGGCAGTGGCCTGGATTATCAGATCAATGAAGGCGCTGTGATCCTGACGCCAGCTCCGACCGCGGCCAGCAACGGTCCGCTGGAGCTGGGTGTCACCGACATCAAGATGGTCGGCGACTGGCTCGGCGACGCCGATGCCGCCGTGGTGCAGAACCACCCCGGTGCACGCACGGTGATCCGCCGCGAAGCCATGGTCGAGCAGGGCGCAATGAACGTCAGTGACGTTCTCAAACGGGTGCCGGGCGTGCAGGTGCAGGACTCCAACGGTACCGGCGGCAGCGATATCTCGCTGAACGTCGGCGTGCGTGGCCTGACGTCGCGCCTGTCGCCGCGCTCCACGGTGCTGATCGACGGCGTGCCCGCGGCGTTCGCACCGTATGGTCAGCCACAGCTGTCGATGGCACCGATTTCTTCCGGCAACCTCGACAGCATCGACGTGGTGCGCGGCGCCGGTTCCGTGCGCTATGGGCCACAGAACGTCGGCGGAGTGATCAACTTCGTGACCCGTGCCATCCCGGAAAAGGCCACCGGTGAAATCGGCACGACCCTGGAAACCACCCGCTACGGCGGCTGGAAACACATCGACACGGCATTCCTCGGCGGCACCGCCGACAACGGCATGGGCGTGGCGCTGCTGTATTCCGGGGTGAACGGCAACGGTTATCGCGAACGCAACAATGGCAACGACATCGACGATGTGCTGCTCAAGACCCACTGGGCGCCGACCGATCAGGACGATTTCAGCCTCAACTTCCATTACTACGATGCCAGCGCCGACATGCCCGGCGGCCTGACGCAGAAGCAGTACGATGATAAACCGTACGACTCGGTGCGCGACTACGACAACTTCAGCGGCCGCCGCAAGGATGTGTCGTTCAAGTGGATCCGCCAGATCGACGAGCGCACTCAGGCCGAAATCCTGACGTACTACACCGACAGCTTCCGCGGCAGCACCATCGCCGCCCGGGATCTGAAAACCCTGAGCTCGTACCCGCGTTCCTATTACACCCTGGGCATCGAACCGCGAGTGTCTCGTGTGTTCGATATCGGCTCAACCACTCAGGAAGTCAGCGTCGGTTACCGCTACCTGAAAGAAGCGATGCACGAGCAGTCGAGCCGTCTGGCGCTGGTCAACAATGAGCCGGTGGTCACCAAGACTTCCGACGGCCATGTGTTCCAGGATCGCACCGGCGGCACCGAGGCCAACTCGGTCTACGTTGATAACAAGATCGACGTCGGCAAATGGACCATCACCCCGGGCATTCGCTTCGAGCACATCAACACCGACTGGCATGACCGCGCCGTGCTCGATACCGCCGGCAAACGCGTACCGGAGAAAAACCGCAGCATCGAGAGCAACGAGCCGCTGCCGGCACTGAGCGTGATGTATCACTTGTCGGATGCGTGGAAGCTGTTCGCCAACTACGAGACTTCGTTCGGCAGCCTGCAGTATTTCCAGTTGGGGCAGGGCGGTTCGGGTGACCAGACTGCCAATGGCCTGGAGCCGGAGAAAGCCAAGACCTACGAGGTCGGCACTCGCTACAACGATGACGTGTGGGGCGGTGAAGTGACACTGTTCTACATCGACTTCGACGATGAACTGCAATACATCAGCAACGACGTGGGCTGGACCAACCTCGGCGCCACCAAGCACCAGGGCATCGAGGCGTCGGTGCACTACGACCTGGCGGCGCTCGATCCGCGGCTCGACGGCCTGACCGCCAATGCCGGTTTCACGTATACCCGCGCCACGTATGAAGGCGAGATCCCCGGCTTCAAGGGCCGCGACCTGCCGTTCTATTCGCGTCAGGTGGCGACCGTCGGGCTGCGCTATGACATCAACCGCTGGACTTACAACATCGACGGTTTCGCCCAGCCCAGACAGCGCTCGCCGGGCACTGGTGTGAACGCCGACGGCAGTTTCAGCAACAACTACATCACCGAAGGCACGGCGGACGGGCAGTACGGCGACATCCCGGGCTACATGACCTGGAACGTGCGCGGCGGCTATGACTTCGGTGCGCAGCTGTCGAACCTGAAGCTCGGTGCCGGGGTGAAAAACATCTTCGACAAGCAGTACTTCACCCGCTCCAGCGACAACAACTCGGGCATGTATGTCGGCGCGCCGCGCACGTTCTTCGTGCAGGCCAGCGTCGGTTTCTGACCTGCCATGCAGGCGGCTGTCAGTCGCCTGTAATTCACCTGTTCCGCCTGTCGGCCGAGCCCGGTAACCGGAAATCCGCTGCGGGTGAAGGATTTCCAGTGATGTCATGGCCCCGGAGGCAAACCCTTCTCGGGCCATCGACAACGGAGACGGTGAGTGACCACAGGTCCGGATCAAGGTCTTGATAGCCTTCGAGGTCCCGGCAATCCGAACCTTGCCATTGCACTACTTTATAGTCATATGGGCCTTCAACCTGATCGGGTGCTACGTCGATCGGAGTAATGATGAAAGTGTTTTCGGTGCTTTCAAACAGCCTGTAGAGCGGAGCGCTGTTTATCGGCCCCATCTGTGCCCAGCGCCAATAGATTCTGGCATTGCGAACCGCCCATCGATTCTGCGAGACGTGTTTGTATCGTTGCCCGACGACGCACAGAAAGTAAAAGCCGGGACCTGCACGCAACGTGTAGATTGAGGTGTCTGTGTCGTTGGCGTGAGTTGGCCTGGCTGGCCCATAACCTTCGCTGTTCGCGCAGTCAGACAGCGTTCGGGTGTATTTGAGCCGGTGAAACGGCTGATCCAGAGTGAAAGTCTGTTTCCACTGTACCCGAGTGAAGTTTCCCCGCTTGTCACGTGCCACTCTCACGTAGTTTTCATCGTTCCGTGGCTCAAAGTCGCTGGATGGACCGAGTGGACAATCGGTGTCTTGCGGGGCAAAGCGGCCCGCCCTGAAGCAGTGAGCGAGTCGAACAGCGGACGTCGCGTAATTGGTGCCCTGTGATTTTCGCGGTATGCCGTTCGTGATTTCGCAGGGGCTGTCCGGGGCGCATTGCGTGTTTCCGCCCGTACGCGTGGTGGTGCCGATCACACCAAGGATTTCGTTGCTGTAGCGAGTCAGTACTGGAGCCCCCGAAACACCACTGCGCACTCCCTCGCAGCGATTGCTCAGTTGATCAAACCAGGCGAACCCTGCTTCAAAAATGTCGGCAGACGCCCCTTGCTTGCAGGCGACACGCATCATGAAACCGAAGAAAGGAGCACCGACGATCAATACATCGGAACCGATGGGGAGGGGCTGTCGTGCCAGTTTCAGGGGCATGATTCCGTCATCCATCAACTGTTTCAATGATCGATCGAGCTCGACGATGGCTATGTCGCCACCACGTCGTGTACCCCAGACAATCCGGGTGATCGGATAGGCCAGTTGGCGGGACTGTGTATCCTTGAAATAGTTGAAAATCACTTCGCCGGAGGCAGGAGAGTTCAGGGTAAAGCGATCGGCGTTACTGTCGACACAGTGACCGGCGGTCAATACATAGGCGGGGCCGTCCCGTTTCGTGCTGGTGCCGTGGGTATCGATCAGGCTGCCAGTGCATTGACTCCCATTCATGAGAACCCGTCCGATCGACAACCAGTGCCGGTATTGCCCATGGTCATTGTTCAGGACCTGTTCGGACGAAAAATTTGCCGAGCCTTCACCCAGATCGGTCAAGGAAGAGGCCAGAGTAATGTTGCTCAAACAGAGCAACAGAGACACCAGAATTCCATATCCGAAGTTCGATTTCACGACAGGTCCAGCACGCGGTGGGCAGACCCCATGCTGCGACGCGGTACAACGCCCGTCCACTGTCAGATCTGACAGTGGACTTCTCGCAAATCGATCTTTGTCTCAAGCCTGTCTGCTCAGACCCTGAGGGCTTTGCCGCCTATCGC
Source organism: Pseudomonas sp. KCJK9016 (assembly GCF_046231795.1). Classification (NCBI taxonomy): domain Bacteria; kingdom Pseudomonadati; phylum Pseudomonadota; class Gammaproteobacteria; order Pseudomonadales; family Pseudomonadaceae; genus Pseudomonas; species Pseudomonas sp. KCJK9016. The sequence continues at coordinate 12,241 of NZ_JBJJMM010000051.1, forward strand.
CACCGCCACCAGCAGCGTCGCCATCAACCCGAAGGCGAAACTCAGGCTGCTGGCATGGGCGACAAACCCGATCACCGCCGGCCCCGCCAGAATCCCCGCGTAACCCAGCGTGGTGATTGCCGGCACCGCGATGCTTTCCGGCATCACTGTCTGTTTGCCCACCGCCGTGTACAGCACCGGTACGATGTTCGAACACCCGGCGCCGACCAGTGCATAACCCAGCAGCGCGGCTTCCCAGCTGGGCGCGAATGTCGCCAGAAACAATCCCGTCGCTGCCAGCAGGCCGCCGAACAGAATGATCCGGGTGGCTCCCAGGGCGCGAACAATCCGGTCGCCGGTCAACCGGCCCGCCGTCATCGTCAGCGCGAACGCCGCGTAACCCAGACCTGCATACGCGGTATCGATCCCGCGTTCCTCGGCCAGAAACACTGCGCTCCAGTCCAGCGCCGCGCCTTCGGTGAGGAACACGATGAAGCACATGCCGCCGATGAACAGCACGATCCCGTGAGGCACCGCGAACGCCGGCCCCGAGCTTTCGCTGCCGTAAGGCAACATGTGCGGCACAGCCTTGAACAGCGCCGCGATCAGCACCACGACCACCACCAGCATCGCCGCCAAAGGTGTCAGCCCGAGACCGAGCAGCCCGCTGACACCCGCCGCGCCGACGATCCCGCCTAGGCTGAACAGACCGTGAAACCCCGACATCATATTTTTGCCGCTGGCCCGCTCGACCATGACCGCTTGCAGGTTCACCGTCGAGTCCACCGTACCGAGTCCGGCGCCGAACATGAACAACGTGGCGATCAACGCCGGAATCGACGACACCGTCGCCAGCAATGGCAACGCCGCACAGATCAACAGGGTTCCGCCAGTGGCTACACGCCGGCAGCCGAATCGCGTGGCCAGAACTCCGGCCAGCGGCATCGCCAGAATCGAACCGACACCCAGACACAGCAGCAACAGGCCGAGCGTCCCTTCATCGAGCCCGGCCCGCGCCTTGGCATAAGGCACCAACGGCGCCCAGGCGGCGATGCCGAGCCCGGCGATGAAGAAAGCGATGCGCGTGGACATCTGTTGCAGACGTCCGGGAGCGAGGGGAGGCGGGGTGTTGATGGCAGTCATGAAACATCCTTGGTCTTGCGGTCAATGGCGTGATGCAGGACAACATCCTTGCATATCAGTCCATGGGCCGCGACCTTGAGTTCCCGATCAGGTTGATCGGCGAGAACGGCTCACTGCTCGCGGATGCTTTGCGTCAACTTCAAAAAGCGCGGTACGACAGCCTCGGGCGGTGGCACCAGATCTTTCAGGCCGTCGGTGCCTTTCTGGAAAGTGAACATCTGTGCCGCGATCAGGGGGCTCGCGAGACCGCCGACATGGGCGATGGCGAACCAGGCGCGATCCTGTTCTGTGGTGTCCGGACGAGGGTCCAGACGCCAGCCTTCGAGGGTGGTCATGCGATCGCCGATGTAGAACTTCTCCATGATCTTCGACTTTTTCCAGATTTCGGCGTCGTAGCCGGGGCGGTAGTCGGTATCGTAGGTGCCGTCGGTGGGTTTGGCGTGGTTGCCGAGTGAGGCATTGATAAGACTCATGATCACGTTGGGCGTGCTGGTGAAGCGCAGGCTGTTCTTGACGTTGAAACCGGTCTTGCCGTCGTCATGGATAAAGCCGTAGGGCATACAGACGCCGGGGCCTTCTGGCACTTGATAGAGGTCTCGGGCCTCGAAGCGGGCGGCAAGGTCCTTGATCCGTTGTGCGGAGTTTTCGGTGGGTTTGTTCATGTTGAAGTAGAACACCCGATTGTTGCGCCAGAGCAGGAATTCGTGGGGGATATTTTCGCCGCCCATGACGTAGGCGTCGGGGATACCCAGGTCGTGTTCGTATTTTTTTACTTTGGGTATTTGCTCTTCCAGTTTTTTTATTTGTTCCTCCTGCTTTTTCACCATCTCATGGGCATAGTTCATCTCCTTGATCGATGCCAAAAGTTCCTTGTTGGTTTCAAGCTTGTCCTCGAGGCGCTTTTTGTAGAGTTCGGTTTCGTGAAGAATGGCGTTGCGTTGTCTTTCAAAATTTTCACGGGTCGTGGCATCGCTGACTCTGATGGTGAGCTCGTCAAAGTCATAACTAACGTAGTCGCCCACCGCATGCACATTCTTGGAGAATGTGTGTCCTCCTGCACCTTTCATGTTGCTGCGTTCGATAGCAAACGTTGCCCACTCGAATGCTTCCGGTGACTCGAATCTGGTACGTCCCAGACATTCGTGCAGGGCAGGCTCAGCAAGAGCTGATTGGGTACCCAGCAACAAGCCGGCGAAGGTGGCGATGATTCGTGTCATGAACTGTGCTCATTTCGATTGGACGTTTCGCTCACACTTGCGATGTGTACGTCGCTCTTTCTGTCTTCGTTGTGAGCGATGATCGTCAGGTTCAATCCCGAGTCATTGTTCTCACCTTTAGTCCAGCCGATTGGTAGGGCAGTAATGAAGCCCTTGATGCCCATGGGAGCGGAATAGGTTTTCACCCCAGCCCATGTCTTGCTCTCCCAAAAACCTTCTTCATGTGGCAAACAGTCTGCCAGTTTTCCACCACGTTTATGATCATCTGGAGAGCGATATGTCCACGTTGGCCAGATTGATGCTGGCATATCCCCGGCGGGTTCAGACGCTGTCGTTGGATCAACGAGTATTTGCACCTGACTGATGTTCTGAGGAATGAAGTTGAACGACTGCTCGTAAGCTTCCGAATTACTCTTTGCGCGCTTCTGAATATCTCGCCAAGTTTTTTCAGCAGCAGGCTGATCGAGAACTTCGTCCGAAACAGTGAAGTGAGCCACGGGGCCATCTTTCTTCGCCTGACTCATCCCGAAGTGCTTCTTCCACAAATCCTTGCGCAACTTATTGATTGTCTTCCCTACCTTCTGGTTGTGTTTGCCGTCCAGCTTGGCTTCAGTCGATTCGCTGTCGCGCACAATGACTGCCAGCTCTGAGTCACGTGTCCCGCATTGACTGCGGTCATTGATATTGGCGCTGC
>NZ_JBJJMM010000052.1:0-12767 GCF_046231795.1 Pseudomonas sp. KCJK9016
TACGCTGACCATCACCGGGTTCAATGCCACGACCGGCGTTGTTAGTTACAGCTACACCCTCGATCACAACGACGCCCACCCAACTGCCAACGGCGCCAACACCCTGAGCGAACAGTTCGCCGTCACCGTTGTGGATGACAACGGCACCACCGCCAATGCCAGCCTCGACGTCAACATCGTCGACGACCTGCCAAAAGCCGTAAGCGACAGCAACGCCGGCACCGCTTCGGAAACCAACCTGACGCTGACCGGCAACGTCCTGACCAATGACGTGCAAGGCGCTGACCGCGTTCCAACCGGACCCAACGCCGGCCCGATCACCGCCGGTACTTTTACCGGGACTTACGGCACGCTGGTTTTGAACGCCAACGGCACTTACACCTATACGCTGAACACCAACGATGCGGACTTCAAAAACCTGCACGGCGGCGGCAACGGGACTGAAACTTTCACCTACACGATCACCGATTCCGACGGCGACACCAGCACCGCGAACCTCGTCTTGCAGATCCACAACAACGACGATCCGGTGATCATCAACGGCCTGGACGTAAACGGTGGTGAACTCACCGTCTACGAGAAAAACCTCAGCACCGGCAGTGCACCGGATGCCACCGCGCTGACCCAAAGCGGCACGTTCACCGTCACCGCCCTCGACGGTCTGCAAACCCTCACGGTCGGCGGCATCGCGGTGGTCACCAACGGTGTGGCCGCAGGCTTTCCGCAATCGGTCACCACGCCGCTGGGCAGTACGCTGACGGTCACCGGCTTCAACGCCGCGACCGGCGTCGTGAGTTACAGCTACACCCTCGTGCACAACGACGCGCACCCGACCGGCAATGGCGCCAACAGCCTCACCGAGAACTTCAACGTGGTGGCCACCGATGGTGACGGCAGCACTGCCTCCGGGCAGATCAACGTCAACATTGTCGATGACCTGCCCACCGCCAAGGCCGATACCGGCTCGGTGGTGGAGGGCGGCACCGTCAATATCAGCGTGCTGGGCAACGATGTCACCGGCGCCGATGGTCCGGCAGCGGGTGGTGCGGTGGTGGGCGTGCGTGCCGGCAGCGACACGTCGACCTCGGCCATCGGCGGCCTCAACAGCAACATCAACGGCACCTACGGCTACCTGACCCTGGATGCGACGGGCAACGCGGTCTACCACAGCAACCCGAACTCGGTAAGCCCGCCGGGTGCCACCGATACGTTCACCTACACCATCCGCGACAGTGACGGCGACGAAAGCACCACCACCATCACCGTCAACGTCGCCGACAGTAAACTCGTGGCCTCGGTGGATCAGGACGTGACCGTCTACGAAAAAGCCCTCGACCTGACCAAGGACGGGCAAGACCTGGCTCCCGGCACGGTCATCGGCAGCGACCCGACCAACACCGGCGAAACCGCCAGCGGCACGCTGGTCGGTGCGGTCACCGGCGGCAGCGGCGCTATCACTTACACCCTGGTCGGCAGCGCCACCGGCACTTACGGGCAGATCCAGCTCAACGCCGACGGCACGTACACCTACACCCTGACCTCGGCGCCGAAAACCACACCGAACGCCAACGACGGGCCGAACACCCTGAGCGAAAGTTTCACCTACAAGGCCACCGATGCGCTGGGCAACAGCACCACCAGCACCATCGTGGTCAACATCGTCGACGACGTGCCCAAGGCGGTGGCGTCGGACCGGTCGGTGGCGGCGGTGGAGATCGATTCCAACATCCTCATCGTGCTCGACATCTCCGGCAGCATGGCCGACGCCTCCGGCGTGCCGGGCCTGTCGCGGCTGGACCTGGCCAAGCAGGCGATCAGCGCCTTGCTCGACAAGTACGACGATCTGGGCGATGTGAAAGTACAGCTCGTCACTTTCAGCAGCAGCGCCACTGACCGCACGTCGGTGTGGGTCGATGTGGCGACCGCCAAGACCTTGCTCGCCGGCCTCAGCGCCGGTGGCGGTACCAACTACGATGCGGCCGTGGCGACCATGCAGACCGCGTTCAACACCTCGGGCAAACTCACCGGGGCGCAGAACGTCGGTTACTTCTTCTCCGACGGCAAACCCACTACCGGGCAGGAAATCGGTACTGCCGACGAGGCCGCGCTGAAGAACTTCCTCGATGCCAACAACATCAAGAACTACGCCATCGGACTCGGCAGCGGTGTGAGCAACGCCAACCTCGATCCGATTGCCTACGACGGCATCAGCCACACCAACACCAACGCTGTGGTGGTCACCGATCTCAATCAACTCAACTCGGTGCTGTCCGGCACCGTGGAAGGCGCGCCGGTTACCGGTTCGCTGCTGGGGGACAGTGGTTCGTTCGGCGCCGATGGCGGTTTCATCAAGTCCATCGTGGTCGACGGCACCACCTACACCTATGACCCGAAAGCCAACAGCGGCCAGGGTTCGCTGACCGCCAGCGGCGGCACCAACCACGGCACCTTCAACACGGTGAACAACACCCTGAGCATCGCCACCAGCAACAGCGGCACGCTGGTGGTCAACCTCGACACCGGCGACTACAGCTACACCTCGCAGAAAACCACCACCACGGTGATCACCGAGAACATCGGCTTCACCCTCAGTGACAACGACGGCGACCTCGCCAGCTCGACGCTGACGGTGAAGGTGATCCCGAATTCGCCTCCGGTGGCAGTGGACGACCACATCATCACCAACGTGCTGTCGAGCACCGTAACGGTGCCGGGCGAGCTGCTGCTGGCCAACGACAGCGATCCGGACGGCGACACCCTCAACGCTTCGCCCACCACCTTCAACACCGGTTGGGTGGCCAAGGGCGCGGACTTCACCGGCAGCGGCGCAATCAGTTTCACCGGCACCAGCAACACCAGCGCCAACCAGAACCTTGCCGATGTACGAAGCTCTTTCGCGGCCAACACGGCGGCGATGACAGCCGTGCTGGTGGTCAGTGGCTACCTCGGCGCGGTGACCAACGCCAATGCCAACGACGAAGACCTGATCACCGTCAAACTGAAACAGGGCGAGACCCTCAACCTCGACCACAACCTGGCGGCCGGACACATCACCATGGAGTATTCGGTGAATGGCGGGGCGTTCGTCAGCATCGCCGATGGCGGCACCATCACCGCCAGCGCCGACGGTACGTATCAAATCCACATCACCAACATCACCAACACCAGTGGCAGCAACCCCAACGCTGCGGAAAACTATCAACTGACCATGACGGTCAACTACGCCGGGGCTCATGATGTCACCCCGGATTTCCAGGGCACCTACACCGCCAACGACAATCACGGTGGCAGCGACACCGCCAACGTGACCATCAGCTATCAGGACGGCCATACCCTCACGGGGACGTCCGGTGATGACGTGCTGGTGGCGGGCAGCGGCGACAATATTCTCAACGGCGGCGATGGCAACGATGTGCTCACCGCCGGCTCCGGCAACAACGAACTGCACGGCGGCGCCGGCAACGACTTGCTCTACAGCGGCCCGGGCAACGACATCCTCGATGGCGGCACCGGTATCGACACCGTGAGCTATGTCCATGCGACGGCCGGGGTGACGGTCAACCTGAGCCTGCTCGGTGCGCAGAACACCATCGGCGCCGGCATCGACACCCTCAGCAACGTCGAAAACCTCGTCGGCTCGAACTTCAACGACACCCTGACCGGTGACAACAATAACAACGTCATCAACGGCGGTCTGGGCAACGACATCCTCAACGGCGGCGGGGGCGATGACCTGCTGATCGGCGGGATGGGCAACAACACCCTGACCGGCGGGCCGGGGGCCGACACCTTCCAGTGGCTCAAGGGCAACAGCGGCCACGACACCGTCACCGACTTCACCCCCGGCACCGACAAGCTCGACCTGTCGCAACTGCTGCAAGGTGAAAACGGCACCGCGGCGTCACTGGATGACTACCTGCACTTCACCGTCACCGGCAGCGGCGCTTCGGTGGTCACCACCATCGATGTCAGCGCCATGGCCGGCGCCACGCCGAACCAGACCATTGACCTGGCGGGTGTCAATCTGGCCAGCCATTACGGTGTGACGCCGGGGGCGGGCGGGGTGATTGCCGGTGGGCATGACACCGCGACGATCATCAACGGCATGCTGAATGATCATTCGTTGAAGGTGGATACGGTGTGATCTGAACGCTGAAACGACAAAACCCGCCGTCCCGGTTATACGGGACGGCGGGTTTTTTACAGATGGCGAAATCTGTGGCGAGGGAGCTCACCTGGCTAGAGGTTTGCGTCAGCCTTCAGTTCCAGATCATCCAGCACCCGGTTCACCGCCAGCTCTCCCAGCATGATCAGTTGCGCAATCCCCGATAGCACATGCCGCTGCGGCGCATCGATCATCCCGGCGAAATCGCTGGCCATGGTTTTGGCCGAGGTCAGGGTTTCGCAGGCGTCGGCCAGTAGTTCTTCGCTGGGGATGCCGGGGGCGATGAGGTAGCGGGTATTGGGTTTGAGCAGCGGCTTTCTGGGGTGGAACGGATTGAGGTAGTGATCGAGGGCGCGTTCGGCGGCTTCGTGGAATTTCTTGGAATCGAGGGTTTCGTAGGGGGAAGTCGAATCGACTTCAGGCGGGTTCGGCGTTGGTTTGATCATGGCGAATCTCCGTGATTGGACTGAGCCGCCACGACTCATCGCTAAACAAGTAAAGGTGGCGGCTGTACGCAGGTTAGCGATCCGGGTCACAGAAACCCCGGGTAGACCCGAAGGTCTCCCACGCACAGCCACCATTACGCCAATCGCAGAGAAAAGACTGCAATTGGTATTGGGCGTTGTTGCGTCTGTAGGGAGCCGGATCGCTAAACCCGATCGCTGCTTTTCAGCGACCGCCAAACAATAGAACCCGCCCCCAAGGCGCACAAGCCGGCGGATTCTGGCGGATGCGTAGGTATTGGCGCAAGGCTGCGTAGCCTGGGTCGGCCACTGACCCTGTTTGTTAAACCTTTCTGTTTATGCCGCTCTGCCGAATTGACTGCGCCCCCCCAATCTCCGACGAGCGGTAGCAAAACCTGTAATTTCTGACAGTAGCCACTCTTGCACGCCAAGCGCTAAATAAAAACCAATCGTTCAAGGGGCGTTGCCACTGGCAGTCTCCTGAACTCCCCATGATGGGATTGGGAAATCGAACATGGCAGCTTCCAAACACCCCGTTCAGCAGAGCGCCTCTGTCGGTGGTTCAAGTCCGCTATTGGACAAACCGAAAGTCCCTGCGGTACTGGACGAGAATGACCCTGAGGGCTTATTGCCAGTCGCGGTCCTGGGGCAGGACCTGGTGGTTGAATTCATGGGGTGGGATTTTACTGTTGCTCCGAATCGTACGGATCTCGTGGAGCTTGGCTTCACCCCACTCAATTCCATATTCGTTCCGGTGAATGAACGTCGGTACCCTTCTCCGGTTACCAATCTTCCACTGCCCCAGACGCTTACCGTTCCGCGAGCGCTGCTGAATCAAGGGGTCTATGAGGTTTCAATCAGGGTTTCTCCCAGCCTGCAGAATCCTACAGAGTCACCCCGGAAAAAAATTACCATCGACACCACCATGCCTGATTTTGGCAGACAACCGAAAGCGGGGATCTTTCCAGCGGAGTTGAACGGCACGCTTACCGAAGCGTACTTGTCTCGGCACGGACAAGTCATCATTGAGGTGCCTTTTTACACTGATGTCACCGCCAAAGATCGTGCCGTTTATTTCTGGACGGACCAGAACCCGCCACCCAGTGGTGAAACCGAAATTCGCGAACAGGAATTCAGTGAGCAGGACATCATTGATCAGCGCTTGTTGGTGACGGTGTATGCCGATGAGATACGACCCTGGAAGGGGGGGACTCGTTTCTTCTATTACAAATTGAGAGATCGGGCCGGTAACACCGGGCCGATTTCCGCACTGGCGTCCATCCTCGTTGATTTGACTCCGTTGCCGGGCAACTTGCCTCCTCCAAGAGTGGAACTGCCCCGTAACCTGATTGATCGCCAGCAGGCGCGTGATGGTGTAAAGGTCGAGATCGATCCATACGGCTTTCCGGACTCCGGGCATAAGGTGGCGGTGTCGTGGGATGGAACGCCATTGGTAGAGGTTTCTGTTGATCCCAGCAATTTTCCGCAAGAGATCAACGTTCCCTGGAGTGTTCTGCAGGGGCAGGGAGACGGCCCGCTGCGCGCCGTTGTGAGCTATCGGATTCGTCTTGCCGATGGCAGTTACACACCGCCGTCACCCTCGATCTCGGTCGCGGTCAATCTGAAAGTGGCCGGACAGGATCACCCCAAAGCTCCCGCCCTTCTGAATGAACTTTTGGCCAGGCTGGAAGTGCGCGGTCAAATTTCCGACCAGCCCAACAAACTGGTGGGTCTTGATTACGGGTTACCGGCGAGAGCGTTGCTGACGCTGTACGACAATCCTCAACCGCTGGAAACGATTGATGTGTATTGGGGGGCGTTCGCTGACCCGGTTGCCAGCTACGAAGTCAAGTTTGGCGATGTCGCGGGTAAACCCCTGGACATCGAAATTCCCTGGAAGTACATCGAGCCGGATCTGCAAAACCCGAAATTGCCGGTTCATTACGTCACCCGTAATGGCGTGAATGACCAACTGTCGCGCGTCACTGAGGTCGAGGTGTCGATGGTGGTCTTCAACGATCTCAAGGAAGTGAAATTTCCCCATGCAGGCAGAGAAGGGGTTTTGCACTGCTGCTCCGTACCTCGGTTATGGGATGGGGTAACGGTGCATATTCCACCCGATCCCCGGTTCACGGACAAGGACAAGATCACGCTCTTTTGGCAGGGCTGCAGGGGCCCGAACGGTTCCGACCCGATTGCAGGTGTATATACCGAGATCGTCAAAGAACTGGACCCCGTCAGCGTCGTCAACGGATTGGAGGTGGTTATCGATGACTATGAAGCGTTCATCGCTCCAATGGTTAATCGTGGGTCGGCACTGGTGCGGTATGTATTGAATAAGCGAGACGGTGGTATCGGAAGATCACGTTCGGAGTTTGTGGTTATCAATCGAACCATGCCGAGTGGAGAAGTCTGCTCGCCTGAACATGAAGTCGATTGTTCAAAATTTGTCGGGATGATCAAGTTGTAGTTGCATGCGAAAAATGGTGTTTGCGGTTTGGTTTGAACCTCAAGCTGACGGGGTCGCTTTTTCATAAAGTAGATGGCTGCCTCCATTAAGTTAATTGGAGAAAATGAAATGGGTATTTATAAGAAAGCTCTTGATAATGATCCGGGGCGTGCAGCAATGAAAGCCGCGCGTGCTGCCAGAACTGCGCGGTTAGCGACGGCTCCGGTGCTCGAAGGTTTGCTGCCGGATGTTGTGGGTGATGAGCCAAATAAACTACCGAAGCTGCGGCAAGGGGTAGATAACAATGTTTTGATCGAGGAGGTGCTGGATATTACTCCGACGCCTCCACCAGGGCGCCCCGTCATGCTTCAGTTGCTTTGGAAGGGGGTTCCAACTGGAGCTCCGTTGAATACAGTGACGCCTATTAATACTTCACAGACACTGATTCTGCCAGGTACTGCAACTATCACTGAAGGTGTACATCTGTTGGGTTACAGGTTGACCTATGCTGGTACCCCGACGGACTTTGCGTCGCCGGTGTCTATCTATATAGATAAAACTGGGCCTAACAGGGATGTTGCCGGTGAAGCGGTCGAACTGCTGGGTGTTTATGCGGACAATCGTATTACCAAGGAGCGCCTTGAAAGCGATCCCGTGGTCCAGATCAAGATTCCTCTGACAACTGACCGTAAGACTGGTGATATTTTCGATGTTTATATGGGGGTAAGTGAGCCAGGAACTTTTATTGATAGTTATATCGCTCCAGACGATACGACTTCGGACATGATTGTCGATATGACCAAGGCTCAGGTTGAAAACGGTCGTGAAGGCCCACGTATCATCTACTACAAACCGAGGGATCGGGTGGGTAACGAGGCGCCCACTTCACATGAGCTTGACGTTGTTGTCGAACTGACTGCGGCACCCAGCAATCTGAAGCCACTGGAGGTGCCGGAAGCCCCTGATCCCGACAATCTCATCACGATCAAGGATGCGTTCCCTGATGTAGGCGTCGTAATCCAGCCCTACGACAATCCAGGTCCACTGGATGAGATCGCTCTGATCTGGGACGGGATCGCGCAACCACGCAAACGTGTAGCCGACGGGATGCCGGCGATTTTCGATATTCCCTATGAAAACGTAAAACGTAACGGTCTCGGGCCCAGGGCTATCAGTACATCGTATTCGATATGGCGTGGCGCCCAGGAATATCCTGAAACGACAGCCGTTCCAGTGAATGTCGATCTAAGACGGCCGGGAACACTTCCACCTGACCCGGAGGATCCTGAAGTCGGCAATCCGAACCTGGCTCCGGTAGTCGTTCAGGCAAAAAATACGACCGACCCAAACAAGTTTGAACTTATAGACGCGGGGGAAGACGGTACAGCGACTACTGTTATTGATGATGTACGTGTGACAGGCGATGTCTATCAGTTGTACTGGAATAAGGTGAAAGTTCCGGCTCCCGGAGGTATCTACACGGTCGACGGTAGTGAAACGGATGGTGATCCGGTGGACTTTGTTATCCCGGCCGACTTTATCACCGCGCAAGGTAATGGTTCTGCGATTCCTGTCCATTACGAAATCACCAATCCGACACTTCCGGACGAAAATCCTAATCCATCTCTTCGTCAGCCTGTCAGTGTGTTCGTCATTGAGGTAAAACTGCCCGAGGTGAAAGTCGCCAATACGGTGTTCTTCAGTGGTGTAGAGTTTTTGAATTGCTCTTCGCTCAGGAATATTTCCAATGTGGGGAGGGCTGCCGTGGTCGATATGAAGGGCGGTGCGCCTTTGGAATCCGGCATGATCTTGTCATTTGTTTGGGAGGGTACAACTTATGACGATGCAGGAGCGCCTGTGCCTGTAGATGATTTTGAATTTACAAAGACACTGAGTGGTAATGAGCATGAGGAAGGGTTTTCAGTGTATCTGCCTCTTGCTACAGCGCTTGAGCCGATCAAGGATGGGAGTGGGAAAATTCGCTGCACAACAACTATAGATGGGCGTGAAGTGGGTTCGAATGAGCATGAGGTACAAGTGGTTGTGCGTGATGGTGATGGTAATCAATGCCCTATATAGGGCGGAAGGGGTTGATAAAAAAGGAAGATTTTATCTTCCTTTTTTACGCTCATGAAAATGTGTTGCTGATGAGAAGAGGTGCTATCGATGGTTTTTTATTTGGTGGGTCGAAAAATCATCAATGATTTTCGGATTTCTCCTACATAAAGAATCGGACTTACTGAATAAACTGCGCGCCCTCCACCCAAACGGGAGTCGGATAACCCATTCTGGAGAAGCTGTCATGAAGAAGTATTTATCGCTTGCCTCCTTTAATTTTGCCTGGAGAGCGAACCTACCGTTTTTTTTCCCGGCGCTTGTCTTCAGCCCTATAACCATGGCTTTGACGACTGTCGGGGCTGGTCAAAACCTCAACATTGATGCCTCCACTGTCACCGACAATTATTTGGTAACCGATGGGGGGGCTTTGGATGCGAATGGCGCACAGACTTTCGAGGTGTTTATCCAGTCCGGGTCGACACTCAGCGCGGTCGGCGGCACGTTTGCCGGACGCAGTGGCAACAGCGCGATCAGCGTTTTCAACGGTCAGGCCACATTGAGTGGCACAACACTGACCAGTGATGGCTCTGCGCTGTGGTTGACACGTCAATCCGGTACGACCACGGGTTCGACGGCAGTGGTCAGTGACAGTGTTCTCAAAGGTGGAACGTCGGGCGTGCTGATTACCGGACTGAGTTCGCTTGAACTCAATGGCGGCGAGGTTTCGGGCCTTCAGGCCAGTAGCGTCGGTATCGACTATTTCGGCGGCAGCGTCAGCGCGAACGGAACCAGAATCAGTGGTGGTGAAAACGGTGCACGGATAGCAGCCGATGCAGCGGGGCTCGGCGACTCACACTTGAGGTTGAACGCGGCGAGCCTGGAGGGCAGGGCAGGAGCAGCCATTCTTGTTGAAGGTGGTGCCCAGGCAAGTATCGAAGTACTCAACAATTCGCACCTGCTCGCCGGCAACAACCTCCTGCTCGACGTCCAGGGCGCCTCCACCGCCGCCATGACCGTCGCCAGCAGCGAGTTGCAGGGCAACATCAACCTTGCCGGCAACAGCACCGGCAACCTGACCTTCGATCAAGGCCGCATGACCGGTGATGTGTTGGTCGAAGACGGTTCGACCGCCAACGTCACCCTGCAGAACAGTTCGCAGTTCACCGGCCGTCTCGACAAGGTCAATGGTGTGACTGTCAACAGTGGTTCGATCTGGACCCTGACGGGCAACGACACCGTAGGAACGCTCGCCATGAATGGCGGGACGGTTCGCTTTGGTGCGCAGGATGTGCCGAATACCTTCTACCAGTTGAACGTCGGTACGCTGGCCGGCTCGCCGGATGGTTCCAGTACGTTCGCCATGAAGGGCAACTTCGCCACGGGGCAGCATGACTTCCTCAACGTCACCGGTGTGGCGACCGGGCAGTTCGGTTTGCTGGTGGCGGCGTCCGGACTGGATGCGGTGAATCCACAGCAACTGACCCTGGTGCACACGGCCGCTGGCGATGCGCACTTTGCGCTGACGGGCGGGCGAGTGGACCTCGGGGCATGGTCCTATGACCTGGCCCAGCGGCCGGTTGGAACCGGCGGCACTGAATGGTTCCTCGATCCGACCACTCAGGTGATCAGCCCTGGTGCCAGTGCGGTGCTGGCCTTGTTCAACTCTCCGATCACCCTGTTGTACGGCGAAGCCAGTTCACTGCGCAGCCGCATGGGTGAGTTGCGCTTCAACGGTGGCCAGTCGGGCGCCTGGGCACGCACCTATGGCAATCAGTACAACGTGTCCGAGAGTTCCGGTGTGGCGTACCAGCAGAACCAGCAAGGGCTTTCCCTCGGAGCCGATGCCCGGGTGAATGACAGCGATGTTCTGGTGGGCGTGATGGGTGGTTACAGTCAATCGGACCTGAGTCTTGAACACGGCACCTCAGGCACGGTCAAGAGTTACTACTTCGGGCCCTACGTGACGTGGATGGACCGCGACACCGGTTACTACGTTGACGGCGTGCTGAAATTCAACCGGTTCCGGAACGAGGCCAAGGTCAGTCTGAGCGACGGCACCCGTGCCAAGGGCGATTACGATAACTGGGGTGTCAGTGCATCGGTTGAAGCCGGTCGTCACATCAAGTTGAGCAGCGATTACTTCATCGAACCTTTCGCGCAGTTTTCGGCCGCGCAGATCCAGGGCAAACGCTTCAGCCTGGACAACGACATGCAGGCCGATGGCGATCGCACTCGCTCATTCCTGGGCAAGGCTGGCGCCACCTTCGGGCGCGATTTTGATATCGGCAACGGTGCTGTTGCGCAACCTTATGTGCGTGCAGCCATCGCCCATGAGTTCGCCAATAACAATGAAGTGAAGGTCAACAACAACGTGTTCAACAACGACCTGTCGGGTTCACGGGCAGAGTTCGGTGCTGGTGTGGCGGTGGCACTGTCTGACAAATGGCAGGTGCATGTCGATCTGGATTACGCCAATGGCGAGCATATTGAGCAGCCTTGGGGGGGAAATGTGGGGGTGAGGTATAGCTGGTAAGTCACGATCCCCGGTATCAGAAAGCCGCTACTCCGTCAGGGGGTAGCGGCTTTTTTGTGCCTGGCTTTTATGCGCGTTTAATGCCGAAGCCATCGGCAGTGCCGCCTCCGAAACCGAAATCGACTCGGGTATCGGTCTGGCCCGTTGCTGGGTAGATCACCATCCGCTTGGCGACGCCGCCTGAGTCAGATGCCCAGCACCAGCGTTCAATGGTGCGTAGACCGCTGTAGTTACTGATGAAGGCACGCCATTCGGCCAGAGAAGGAATTCTTCCTCCCATACTGGCTGCCGTGTTTGCACATACGGTGTAGGTATTGAAGTGGCCTGTGCCGAAAAGTCTCTCCACGTTAGAAGTGGTGACATTGTAATGGGCGGTTTGATTGGCATTGTCCGTAACGGTGATAGTTGCTGAACCGTTGCTCTTGGAAATAACACGACCGCTGGTTGTATTGACTTCTGCGACTTCGGGGTTGCTGGAGGCATATCGGTAGGGAGGTACGCCTCCACTGGCCTGCCTGTCGCCAAAGGCGCCGGCAGGAGGGTTGGTAGGGGTGCCGCTATCCCTGAAGTGCCAGGCATTCAGACTCATTGTTGCTGGGTTGATGGTCAGTGGTGGAATGGGCGAGTTGACGGTGAAGCTTCGTGCGTTTGACGTTTGTCCGGTTGTCACCGCCTGTGCGGTGATGGTATGCCCACCCAGTCCAACTGGCAGCGTAGTGGTCCATATACCGGTGTTCAGAGCAGTCGCAAAGTGTTTTGGCGTGCTTCCATCGTAGATCCGGACCTGATGCAGAGGCGTTACCCGGCCTTGCAACGAGACTGAAGTGTCTGTGGTCGCTCCATTGTTCGGCAGTTCACCACGAGAATCTCTCACAGAGTCGAGCGAAGGAGCGGTGTGAGCTGCGACAGTAAAGCTGCGAACTGCGGACTCCGGTTGCGCCCCATACAGTGCCTTGGCCTTGATGTTGTGCGGCGCGATGCTCAGACCGGTAAAGGTTTTGCTCCAGTCGCCACTGGCATTGACATTGGTGACCGGCGCGACGGGAGTGTTGCCGTCGTAGAGCTGCACGGTCTGGCCGGGGCTGGCCTTGCCGGTGA
>NZ_JBJJMM010000053.1:0-9004 GCF_046231795.1 Pseudomonas sp. KCJK9016
CAAGGGCCTGCGCATGGTGCTGTGCGGCGGTGAACGCGCCGACCCGGCGGCCTTCCGCCGTCTGCTGGCCGAAGCGCCGGACCTGCGCATCGTCCACTGCTACGGCCCGACCGAAACCACCACCTACGCCACAACCTTTGAAGTGCGCGAAGTGGCGGAAGATGCCGACAGCGTGCCGATTGGCGGGCCGATCTCCAACACCCAGGTCTACGTACTCGACGCCCGTCAGCAACCGGTGCCGATGGGCGTGACCGGTGAGTTGTACATCGGCGGCCAAGGTGTGGCGCTGGGTTATCTCAATCGCCCGGACCTGACTGCGGAGAAGTTCCTGCAAGACCCGTTCAGCGAACAACCGGGCGCGCTGTTGTACCGCACCGGCGACCTCGCACGCTGGCTCGCCCCGGGACAACTGGAATGCCTCGGGCGCAACGACGATCAGGTGAAGATTCGTGGTTTCCGTATCGAACTGGGGGAAATCGAAAACCGCCTGCTGAGTTGCGAAGGGGTCAGGGAAGCCATCGTGCTGGCCCGTCGCGACGGCGCGGAGCCGCTGCGTCTGGTGGCGTATTTCACCGCCGAAGAGGGCGCGGACAGCACCCGCCTGCGCAGCCAGTTGCAGGCGCGCCTGCCGGACTACATGGTGCCGTCGGCCTGGGTGCAGCTCGACGCCTTGCCGCTGAACAACAACGGCAAGGTCGACCGCAAAGCCTTGCCGATGCCGGATCCGGGCGCCTGGCTCAGCCAGGCCTACGAAGCCCCGCAAGGCCCGGTGGAAACTGCACTGGCGCAGATCTGGGCAGACGTCCTGAAACTGGAAAAAGTCGGTCGCCACGACAACTTCTTCGAACTGGGTGGCCATTCATTGCTGGCCGTGAGCCTGATCGAACGCCTGCGCCGGATCGGCCTGAGCACCGATGTGCGCGTACTGTTCAGCCAGCCAACCCTGGCCGCGCTGGCAGCAGCGGTGGGCAGCGGCCGCGAAATCGAAGTGCCGGCCAACCGCATTCCCGCTGGCTGCACCCGCATCACCCCGGACCTGCTGAGCCTGACCGATCTGGATCAGGCCGGCATCGACCGGATCGTCGCCACCGTGCCGGGCGGCGCCGCCAACGTGCAGGATATTTACCCGCTGGCGCCGCTGCAGGAAGGCATTCTTTATCACCACTTGAGCGCGGAGCAGGGCGACCCGTACTTGCTGCAGTCGCGTCTGGCCTTCGACAGTCTCGAGCGTCTGCGCACCTTCATCGACACCTTGCGGCAGGTCATCGCTCGCCACGACATCCTGCGTACCAGCGTTGTCCACGAAGGCCTGGCGACGCCTCATCAAGTGGTGTGGCGCCACGCCGAACTGGTGGTACAGCATGTCGCGCTTGATTCAGCAAACGGCGACATCCTTGAACAATTGCACGAGCGCTTCGATGCCCGTCATTACCGCCTCGACATCAGCCAGGCGCCGCTGCAGCGCATGGTGTATGCCGAAGATCCGGAGCAGCAGCGGGTGGTGGCGATCCTGCTGTCCCATCACCTGATCCTCGATCACACCGCGCTGGAAGTGATCGTCGAGGAAATGCGCGGTGTCATGTTCGGTGAGATCGACAGCCTTTCGGCGCCGATCCCCTATCGCAACTACGTGGCCCAGGCGCGCCTGGGGCTCGGCGAGCAGGAACACGAAGCGTTCTTCCGCGAGATGCTCGGCGACGTCGACGAGCCGACGCTGCCGCTGGGACTGCGGGATGTGCAGGGTGACGGTCACGGGATCGAGGAAGCCTTGCTACCGGTGGCAGCCGGACTCAACGGACGTCTGCGCGAGCAGGCACGGCAACTGGGCGTGAGTGCCGCCAGCCTGATGCACCTGGCCTGGGCGCAAGTGCTGGGCGTGTTGTCGAACCGGCGCGACGTGGTGTTCGGCACGGTGATGATGGGACGGATGCAGGGCGGCGATGGCGCTGACCGGGCGCTGGGGGTGTTCATCAACACTTTGCCGCTGCGCATCGATGTCGGCGCAGGCGCGCGGGACGGCGTCAAGGCAACCCACGCACGGCTGACCGCATTGCTGGGGCATGAACACGCCCCGCTGGCGCTGGCCCAGCGTTGCAGTGGTGTCGCGGCGTCGTCGCCGTTGTTCAGTGCCTTGTTCAACTACCGTCACAGCGCCCCCGCGCAACAGTCGCAGAGCGGACAGAGTATCTGGGAGGGCGTGCAGAAGCTCGGTGGTGAAGAGCGCACCAACTATCCGCTGACCCTGAGTGTGGACGATCTGGGCCAAGGGTTTGCGTTGTCGGTCCTGGCAGTCAGCCAGATCGGTGCGCAACGGATCTGCAACTACATGCACACCGCGCTGGAGCAACTGGTGCAGGCGCTGGAGCAGACGCCGCAAAAACCGTTGAACCGCTTGCCGATCCTTTCGACCGCCGAACTGCAGCATCTGGTCGAAGACTTCAATCCACCGGTCACGGCCTATCCCCGTGGCGCAACGATTCACGCACTGGTCGAGTTCCAGGCCGAGCGCGATCCACATGCCCTCGCGATGATTCAAGGCGCGCAACAGCTGACCTACGGACAACTCAATCAGCGCGCCAACCGACTGGCCCATCACCTGATCGGTCTTGGTGTGCAACCAGACGACCGCGTTGCACTCTGTGTGCGTCGCGGCCCGCAGATGCTGGTCGGGCTGCTGGCGATTCTCAAGGCCGGTGCCGGTTATGTGCCGGTGGATCCCGCGCATCCAGCGGAGCGCATGGCCTACCTGTTGCAGGACAGCGATCCGGTAGCGGTGCTGGTCCAGGCTTCGACCCGGGATCTGCCGGGCATGATGCCGGTGATCGATCTGGACAGCACCGCCTGGCAACACCTGCCCGACAGTAACCCGAAGCTGCCGTACCTGACCCCGGCAAACCTCGCGTACGTGATCTACACCTCGGGCTCCACCGGCCAGCCGAAAGGCGTGATGGTCGAACACTCGACCCTGGAAAACCTCGTGCACTGGCACGCCGAAGCCTTTGATCTGCACGCCGGCAGTCACACCGCCAGCGTGGCCGGTTTCGGTTTCGATGCGATGGCCTGGGAAGTCTGGCCGGCGCTGTGCGTCGGCGCGACCCTGCACCTGCCGCCGGAATCGGTGAGCAACGAGCATCTGGACGAACTGCTGGGCTGGTGGCGGGCGCAGCCGTTGCAGGTGAGCTTCCTGCCGACGCCGGTGGCCGAATACGCCTTCAGCCGTGAGCTGCAACACCCGACCCTGCGCACCTTGCTGATCGGTGGCGACAAACTGCGCCAGTTCAATCGTGAACAGACTTTCGCGGTGATCAATAACTACGGCCCGACCGAAGCCACGGTGGTCGCCACCTCCGGCCCCGTCGAAGTCGGTCAGCCGTTGCACATCGGTCGGCCGATGGCCAATGCCCGCGTCTATCTGCTCGACGATCAGCAACGTCCGGTGCCGGTGGGTGTGACGGGTGAGTTGTATGTCGCCGGCGCCGGTGTGGCGCGGGGTTACCTGAACCGTCCCGAACTGACCGCCGAACGCTTCCTGACTGACCCGTTCAGCGACCAGCCGCAGGCGCGGATGTACCGCACCGGCGACCTCGCGCGGTGGCTGGCGGACGGCAACATCGAATACCTGGGCCGCAACGACGATCAGGTGAAACTGCGCGGTGTGCGGGTTGAACCGGGGGAAATCGAAGCAGCGCTGGCCGGTCATCCGGCAGTACAGGACGCTGTGGCGCTGGTACGCGACGGGCAGTTGCTGGTGTGGTTCACCGAACGTACACCGACCAACATCGAAAGCCTGCGCAATCATCTGCAAGGGCTTCTGCCGCAAGCCCTGATCCCGGCGGCGTATGTGCGACTCGACAATTTGCCGCTGACCGCCAACGGCAAACTCGACCGCAAGGCCTTGCCGGAGCCGGATCAGCACGCCTGGCTCAGTCGTGAGTACGAAGCCCCGCAGGGCCCGGTGGAAACCGCGCTGGCGCAGATCTGGGCCGATGTCCTGAAGCTGGAACAAGTCGGTCGCCACGACAACTTCTTCGAACTGGGCGGTCATTCATTGCTGGCGGTCAGCCTGATCGAGCGTCTGCGGCAAATCGGCCTGAACACCGACGTGCGTGTGCTGTTCAGCCAGCCGACCCTGGCAGCCCTGGCCGCGGCGGTGGGCAGCGGGCGCGAAATTGAAGTGCCGGCCAATCGCATTCCTGCCGATTGCACGCGTATCACTCCAGATTTGTTGAGCCTGACCGAACTGGATCAAACGGGCATCGACCGCATCGTTGCCACAGTGCCGGGCGGTGCTGCGAACGTGCAGGACATTTATCCGCTGGCACCGTTGCAGGAAGGCATTCTTTATCACCACTTGAGCGCAGAGCAGGGCGACCCCTACCTGCTGCAATCGAAGCTGGCGTTCGACAGCGTCGAGCGTGTGCACGCGTTCGCGGCAGCGCTGCGTCAGGTCATCGCCCGCCACGACATCCTGCGCACGGCCGTGATCTGGCAGAAACTGGCCGAGCCCATGCAAGTGGTCTGGCGTCACGTTGAGCTGTCGGTGCAGGAGGTCGTGCTGGATGCGGCGGATGGCGACGTCCTTGAGCAATTGCATGGGCGTTTCGATGCCCGTCATTACCGCCTCGACATCAGTCAGGCACCGTTGCTGCGTCTGGTGTATGCGCGTGATCCGGCTCACGACCGGGTGGTCGCGATGTTGCTGTTCCACCATGTCGTGATGGATCACACCGCGCTGGACGTGGTGCAGCACGAAATGCTCGCCTGCCTGCAAGGGTGCGAAGCCTCGCTGGGCGCAGCGGTGCCTTACCGCAACTACGTGGCGCAGGCGCGGCTGGGTGTCAGCGAACGGGAGCACGAAACGTTCTTCCGCGACATGCTCGGCGACATCGACGAGCCGACCCTGCCGTTCGGCTTGCAGGATGTGCAAGGTGACGGTCGTGATATCGAAGAGACCCGACAGGCCCTGACGGTCGCCACCGGCCAGCGCCTGCGCAGCCTGGCCCGGCAACTGGGCATCAGCGTGGCCAGCCTGTTCCACCTGGCGTGGGCGCAGGTGCTGGCGGCGACGTCCGGGCAGGAGCGGGTGGTGTTCGGCACGGTGCTGATGGGCCGGATGCAGGGCGGCGACGGGGCCGACCGGGCGCTGGGGATGTTCATCAACACCTTGCCGCTGCGGGTCGACCTCGGTGAAACCCCGGTGCGCGAAGGGGCTCGGGCGACGCATGCGCAGCTCAGTGCGCTGCTCGGCCATGAACACGCCGCCCTGGCGCTGGCTCAGCGTTGCAGCGGTGTGGCCGCACCGGCGCCGCTGTTCAGCTCGATGCTCAACTACCGGCACAGCGCCGACGAGGCGCAGCAGCAAAACATCCGTCAGGCCTGGCAAGGCATCGAGACCCTGAGCAGCGAGGAACGCACCAACTATCCGCTGAGCCTCGGCGTCGATGATCTGGGGGATGGCTTCGTGCTCACCGCCATGACCCCGGCGAATATTGGTTCGCAGCGGATCTGTGACTATATGCAGACCGCGCTGGAGACTCTGGCGCAGGCTCTGGAGCAGGCACCGGATCAGCCGCTGAACCGCTTGCCGATCCTTGAAGGTGCAGAACGTCAGCGGGTGCTTTACGACCTTAATGTCACCGAAACCGCAGACGATCTGCAGCAAACCGTTCACGGGCTGTTCGAGGCGCAAGTCCAACGTGCGCCGCAAGCCATCGCATTGCAGGCTGGTGAGCAGCAACTGACCTACGCCGAACTCAACGCACAGGCCAACCGCCTGGCCCATCATTTGCGCGAGTTGGGCGTGGGGCCGGATTCGCGGGTGGCGATCTGTGTCGAGCGCGGGCCGGCGCTGATGGTCGGTCTGCTCGGCATCCTCAAGGCGGGCGGTGCCTATGTGCCGCTGGATCCGGCGTACCCGGCGGAACGTCTGGATTACATGCTCAAGGACAGCGCCCCGGTGGCGGTGCTGGTTCATGGGGCGACTCGCGCATTGCTTGACGAAAGCACTGCGCTGGTGATCGACCTGGATCAGGATCACTGGCGATTCAATCCGGATGCCAATCCGCAGGTCCCGGGCCTGAGCGCTTCGAACCTGGCCTACGTGATCTACACCTCCGGCTCTACCGGGGCGCCGAAAGGCGTGATGGTCGAGCATCGCGGCGTAACCAACCTGTTGCACTGGAGTTCGCAACTGTGTCCGACCGTGACGGACGGTGCGCTGTTGCAGAAAACCCCGTTCAGTTTCGATGCCTCGGTCTGGGAACTGTTCTGGCCGTTGAGCGCGGGGCTGCGTCTGGTGTTGGCACGGCCCGACGGACACCGCGAGTCGGCGTACCTGGCGCAGCTGATTCGCGAGCAGCGGATCAGCGTGATCCAGTTCGTGCCGGTGCTGTTGCAACAGTTCCTGGAACTGGACGAGGTCAGTCAGTGCACCAGCCTCACCGACGTGTTCTGTGGCGGTGGCGACCTGACACCGGCGCTGGCGCGTCGTGTGCGTGAGCGTTTGCCGCAGGTTCGTTTGCACAACGTTTACGGTCCGACCGAAGCCACAGTGGACAGCACGGTGTGGACGCTGGAACCGTCAATGCCGGTGCCGGACAGCGCCTTGCCGATCGGACGGCCGATCAACAACACCCGTCTGTATGTACTCGATGCTGCCGGGCGCCCGGTGCCGATGGGCGTCATCGGTCAGTTGTTCATTGGCGGTGCCGGGGTTGCGCGGGGCTATCTGGGCCTGTCGCAGTTGATGGCGGAACGGTTCATCAACAGTCCCTTCGTCGCCGGCGATCGGCTGTACGCCACGGGCGACCGGGTGCGCTACCGTGCCGACGGTCAGCTCGAATTCATCGGTCGCAACGACTTCCAGGTCAAGTTGCGTGGCCTGCGTCTGGAGCCGGGTGAAATCGAAGCGCAGCTGCTCAGCCATCCGGCCCTGCGCGAGGCCGTAGTGCTGGTGCATGAAGAGCGCCTGGTGGCGTACTTCACCTGGCGCGCCGAGGCCGGGCAACCGGGGATCGAGGCATTGCGCGAACACCTGCGCGCGCGCCTGCCGGACTACATGGTGCCATCGGCATTCGTCGCACTCGACAGCCTGCCTCTGAGCCCTAACGGCAAAGTGGATCGCAAGGCACTGCCGGCTCCGGGTGCCGAGTCGGTGCTGGTGCGCGAGTACGAGGCTCCGATCGGCGAGACCGAAATCGCCCTGGCCCGACTGTGGGGCGAGGTGCTGAACGTCGAACGGGTCGGGCGTCACGATCACTTCTTCGAACTGGGCGGGCATTCGCTGCTGGCGGTGAGCCTGATCGAGCGCATGCGCCAGATCGGCCTGAGCACTGACGTGCGCGTGCTGTTCAGTCAGCCGACCCTGGCCGCGCTGGCTGCGGCTGTGGGCAGCGGTCGTGAAATCGAAGTGCCGGCCAATCGCATCGCGACCGATTGCGCCCGCATTACCCCGGACATGCTGACGATGGTCACGCTGGATCAAGCCGCCATCGACCGCGTGGTGTCCAGCGTGCCGGGCGGAGCGGCCAACGTGCAGGACATCTATCCGCTGGCGCCGTTGCAGGAAGGCATTCTTTATCACCACTTGAGCGCGGGCGAAGGCGATCCCTACCTGCTGCAATCGCGTATCGCGTTCGACAGTCTTGAACGTGTGCAGCGTTTCAGCGCCGCGCTGCAACGGGTCATCGACCGCCATGACGTGCTGCGCACGGGCGTGGTGTGGGAAGGCTTGAGCGTGCCGGTGCAGGTCGTGTGGCGCCGGGCCGAACTGGTGGTGCAGGAGGTCATGCTCGACCCTGCGGCGGGCGACATTCTTGAGCAACTGCACGCCCGTTTCGATGCCCGGCATTACCGCCTCGATATCGCCCGGGCGCCGTTGCTGCGTCTGGTGTATGCCCGGGATCCGGCCCATGGCCGGGTGGTGGCGATGCTGCTGTTCCATCACATCGTGCTCGATCACACCGCACTGGAAGTGGTGCGTCACGAAATGCAGGCGTACTTGCGCGGTTCCGGCGAGCCGTTGCCGGCGGCGGTGCCGTACCGCAATTACGTGGCGCAGGCGCGTCTGGGTGTTTCGGAGTCGGAACATGAAGCGTTTTTCCGCGACATGCTCGGCGACATCGACGAGCCGACCCTGCCATTCAGCCTGCGTGATGTGCGCGGCGACGGACGCGGCATCGAGGAAGTACAGCAGGCGCTCGACAGCGCCTTGAACCTGCGTCTGCGCAGCCAGGCGCGGCAGTCGGGCATCAGCGTGGCCAGCCTGTTCCACCTGGCTTGGGCCCAAGTGTTGGCGGCGACCTCCGGGCAGGACAATGTGGTGTTCGGCACCGTGCTGATGGGCCGGATGCAGGGCGGCCAGGGCGCTGACCGTGCGCTGGGCATGTTCATCAACACCTTGCCGTTGCGGGTCGATCTGGGCGACACCCCGGTGCGTGAAGCGGTCAAGGCGACTCACCAGCGTCTCAGCGCCTTGCTGGGGCATGAACATGCTTCGTTGGCGCTGGCCCAGCGTTGCAGCGCGATTGCAGCGCCTTCGCCGTTGTTCAGCGCGATGCTCAACTATCGACACAGCCACGGTTCAGAGCATGCGGACAGCGTGCTCCAGGCCTGGCAAGGCATCGAGACCCTGAGCAGCGAAGAGCGCACCAACTACCCGCTGAGCCTGAACGTCGATGACCTGGGCAACGGTTTCTCCATGATTGCCATGGTGCCGGCGGACATTGGCGCGCAGCGGATTTGCGGTTATATGCAGACGGCGTTGATGGCGTTGGTGGACGCGCTGGAACAGGCACCGACGCAGGCGATGAATCGTTTGCCGGTGCTTGAGGGGGCGGAGCGGCAGCGACTGTTGTTCGACTTCAACGCGACCGATGTCGGTTATGACCTTCAGCAAAGCATCCATGGCTTGTTCGAGGCGCAGGTCTTGCGCACGCCGCAGGCGGTGGCGGTGCTTTTCGGTGAGCAGCGACTGAGCTATGCCGAGCTGAATGCTCGGGCCAAC
>NZ_JBJJMM010000054.1:0-8173 GCF_046231795.1 Pseudomonas sp. KCJK9016
GTCTGATCAGCCGTTTACGTCAGGAAGGCATGGAAGCCGAAGTCAGGGCGTTGTTCGAACAACCGACCCTGGCCGGTTACGCCGCAATTACCGAAAGAATGGAGATCGTCTTGTGAACGTGATCGAACTGTTGGCATCACTTAAAGCGAAAGACATCCAGTTGGCGGTCACCGACGACCAGTTGCGCGTACAGGGCAACAAACAGGCGCTGAGCGATCCGGCGGTGCTGGCGCTGTTGCGCGAACACAAACCGGCGCTGATCGAGCTGATCAAGTCCGGGCAATATTCAGCGACCAAAAGCGGTCAGGTCGACGTGCCGGCCAATGGCATTGCACCCGGCACCACGCATATCACCCCGGGGATGCTGACCCTGGCCGAACTCGATCAGGCAACCATCGACCGTCTGGTCGCCGACGTGCCGGGCGGGGCCGCCAACGTGCAGGACATCTACCCGCTGGCGCCTTTGCAGGAAGGCATTCTTTACCACCATGTCAGCGCCACCCAGGGCGATCCCTATGTGATGCAGGCGCATTTCGCCTTTGCTGATCGCGGGCGCTTGAACGCGTTCGTCGAGGCGTTGCAGGCGGTCATCGATCGCCACGACATTCTCCGTACGGCGGTGGTGTGGGAAGGGCTGGATACGCCGCAGCAAGTGGTCTGGCGTCACGCCGAACTGCCGGTGGAAGAGATCGACGCCAAAGGCGATGCGCTGGCGTACTTGCACGAGCGTTTCGATGCCCGGGCATTTCGCATGGACGTGAGCCGTGCCCCCATGATGCGTCTGGCCCATGCGTGGGACGCCGCCGGGCAACAGGTGGTGGCAACGCTGCTGTTCCATCACATGGCGCTGGATCACTCGGCGCTCGATGTGGTGCGCCATGAGATGCGCGCGTTCCTCACGGGGCAGGGCAATCTGCTGGGGCGGCCGGTCGCGTTTCGTGATTACGTGGCGCAGGCGCGGCTGGGTGTCAGCGAAACCGAGCACGAGGCGTTCTTTCGCGACATGCTCGGTGACATCGACGAGCCGACCTTGCCGTTCGGCCTGCAGGATGTGCAGGGCGATGGACACGGCATCACCGAACTGAGCGTGCCGGTCGAGCCGGCCTTGGGCCAACGCCTGCGGGGGCAGGCACGTCAGCTCGGGGTCAGCGCGGCCAGTCTGTTCCACCTGGCCTGGGCGCAGGTGCTGGCGACGCTTGCCGGCAAGCAACGGGTGGTGTTCGGCACGGTGCTGATGGGGCGTCTGCAAGGCGCCGAAGCCACCGACCGGGCGCTGGGCATTTTCATCAACACCTTGCCGGTGCGGGTGGACGTCGTTGCTCAGAGCGTGCGCAGCGCCGTGCAGGCAACCCACGCACGCCTGACCACCTTGATGCGCCATGAGCACGCGCCGCTGGCGCTGGCCCAGCGCTGCAGCAGCGTGGCCGCGCCGACGCCGCTGTTCAGCGCCTTGCTCAACTACCGTCACAGCCATGGCGCTGCATCGGCCAGCGCACAAACCCTGTCCGCATGGGAAGGCATCACCACCCTGCACTCGGAAGAACGCACCAACTATCCGCTGACTCTGAGTATCGATGACCTGGGCGACGCCTTCAGCCTGACCCTGCTTGCCACCACTGAAGTCGACCCGCAACGGGTGTGCGACTACATGCTCGGTGCCCTGAACGGTCTGGTGTCCGCGCTGGAGCAGGCACCGGATTCGCCGGTCAGCCAAGTTTCGATCCTCCCGGACACTGAGCGCGAGCAGATCCTGCGCGACTTCAACGCCCCCCGGGTCGACTATCCGCAAGGGTTGACCATTCATCAGCGTTTCGAAGCGCAAGTCATCGAACGGCCGGAAGCGGTGGCGGCGGTGTTCCTTGGTGAACAAGTGACCTACGCCGAGCTGAACCTGCACGCCAATGCCCTGGCGCATCATCTGATCAGCCTGGGCGTTCGCCCCGATGATCGCGTGGCCATCGTCGCGCGCCGAGGGCTCGATACGCTGGCCGGGCTGCTGGCGATTCTCAAGGCCGGGGCCGGTTACGTGCCGGTCGATCCGGCGCATCCGCCCGAGCGCCTGAGCTACCTGCTCAGCGACAGCGCCCCGGCAGTAGTGCTGACCCAGAGCGATCTGCGTGATCGGTTGCCGACTCTGGACGTCCCGGTGATCGACCTTGACCGCCGCACCTGGCCACTGAGTCTCGCCCTCGATCCGCAGGTGCCGGGGCTGACCGCCGAGCACCTGGCCTACGTGATCTACACCTCGGGTTCGACCGGTCTGCCCAAGGGCGTAATGGTCGAACACCGCACCTTGTCCAACCTCGTTGACTGGCATTGTGGCGCATTCGATCTCTGTGCCGGTCGCCACACGTCAAGCCTTGCCGGGTTCGGCTTCGATGCCATGGCCTGGGAAGTCTGGCCGGCCCTGTGTGCCGGTGCGACGCTGCACCTGGCCCCGGCCCGCGACGGCAACGAAGACATCGACGCCTTGCTCGACTGGTGGCGTGCGCAACCGTTGGACGTGAGCTTCCTGCCGACCCCTGTGGCCGAATATGCCTTCAGTCAGAACCTCGAACATCCGACCTTGCGTACGCTGCTGATTGGCGGGGATCGCCTGCGGCAGTTCAACCGTCACCGGCATTTCGATGTGATCAACAATTACGGCCCGACCGAAATCACGGTGGTGGCGACCTCGGGCAAGGTCGAAGCCGGGCAGACGCTGCATATCGGTCGCCCGGTAAGCAATGCCACGGTGTATCTGCTGGATGAGCAGCGACGCCCGGTGCCCATCGGTGTGGCGGGGGAGCTGTATGTCGGTGGCGCCGGGGTTGCCCGGGGCTATCTGAATCGTCCGGAGCTGACGGCCGAGCGCTTTCTCGACGATCCGTTCAACGGCGGGCGCATGTACCGCACCGGTGACCTGGCACGCTGGCAGGACGACGGCACCCTGGAGTACCTGGGGCGCAATGACGATCAGGTGAAGATTCGCGGCGTGCGCATCGAACTGGGCGAGATTGAAACCCGTCTCAACCGGCTCCCCGGTATTCAGGAAGCGGTATTGCTGGCTCGCGAAGACGAACCCGGTCAACCGCGTCTGGTGGCGTATTACACCGAACAGGCTCAGGTCGAGCCGCAGCCGGTGGCCGAGCTGCGTGCCTGCCTGCTGGCGCAATTGCCCGAGTACATGGTGCCAGCGGCCTTCGTCCGGCTGGACGTGTTGCCGCTGACCGCCAACGGCAAGGTCGACCGCAAGGCCTTGCCGGCGCCGGATCGCGCGGCCTTGTTCACTCGCGAGTACGAGGCACCGCACGGCGAGCTGGAAATTGCGCTGGCACGAATCTGGGGTGAAGTGCTGCAGGTCGAGCGGGTCGGGCGCCGGGATCACTTCTTCGAACTGGGTGGCCACTCGTTGCTGGCGATGCGCATGGTGTCCCAGGTTCGCCAGCGGCTGGGTGTCGAACTGGCCCTGAGCGAGTTGTTTGCCAATGCCGAGCTGGCAGCGGTCGCCGAGGTGCTGGCCCTGGCCGGGCGCAGCGCGCAGCCGGCCATGCTGCCGGTACCACGCGATGGCGCGCTGCCGCTGTCGTTCGCCCAGCAGCGGCTGTGGTTTCTGGCCCGCATGGAAGGGGTCAATACCGCCTACAACATCCCGCTGGGCCTGCGCTTGCGCGGTCATCTCGATGAGGCGGCGCTGCAACGGGCAATGGCCCGGATCGTCGAGCGCCACGAAACCCTGCGCAGCCGCTTTATCCCGCACAACGATGACGTGCAGGTGATGATTGCGGCCGCCGACAGCGGCGTGCTGCTGCGGGTCGAGGATCTGCGTCAGCATCCAAATGCCGACGAGACCCTGCAGGCGCTGGTCGATGAACAGGCCTCGACAGCGTTCGACTTGCAGAACGATCCGTTGATTCGCGGGCGACTGGTGCGGCTGGCCGACGATCACCATGTGTTGCTGTTGACCCTGCACCACATCATCTCTGATGGCTGGTCGATGGGCGTGCTGACCCGTGAACTGATGGCGTTGTATCAAGCGTTCAGTCAGGGGGAGGCCGATCCGCTGCCGCCACTGGCGCTGCAATATGCCGACTACGCGATCTGGCAACGCCGCTGGTTGAGCGGCGAAGTACTGCAGCGGCAGAGCGATTACTGGCAGCAGACCCTGGCCGGGGCTCCGACCTTGCTGGTGCTGCCGACCGACCGTGCGCGTCCGGCGCAGCAGGATTACACCGGCAGCAGTGTCGATTTCCGGCTGGACGAGCCCCTGAGCGCCGGACTCAAGGCGCTGAGCCAGCGTCATGGCGTGACGCTCTACATGACGATGATGAGCGCCTGGGCGCTGTTGCTCAGTCGTTTGTCCGGCCAATCCGACGTGGTGGTGGGGTCGCCGATTGCCAACCGTGGCCGGGCGGAAATCGAAGGGTTGATCGGGCTGTTCGTCAACACCCTGGCCTTGCGTATCGACACCTCCGGCGAGCTCAGCGTCGAGGCGCTGCTGGCCCGGGTCAAGACGCTGACGCTGCAGGCTCAGGCCCATCAGGACCTGCCGTTCGAGCAGGTGGTGGAAGTCACCCGGCCGGCGCGCAGCCTGTCCCACAGTCCGCTGTTCCAGACCACCCTGAGCTGGGAGAACAGCGTCGGACCGGCGCTGGAGCTGGGTGAGCTGGCACTGGAAAGCGTGGCCGGTCCGACCCGCTTCGCCAAGTTCGACCTGTCGCTGACCCTGGGCGAAACCCGCGATGGCATTCGCGGCGTGCTGGAATACGCCACGGCGCTGTTCGATGAATCGACGATCCAGCGATATGTCGGCTACTTCGAGCAATTGCTGCACGCGATGGTCGTCAACGATCAGGCGCAGGTGGAACAGCTCGAGATGGTGCAGGCCCACGAGCGTGAACAGTTGCTGGTGACATTCAACGACACGCATGCGGAGTTTGTGTCGGGGCTGACCATTGCACAGCGATTCGAAACACAAGTGATCGAGCGGCCCGAGGCGGTCGCGGCGGTCTGTCAGGGGCAGGCGTTGACCTTTGCCGAGCTGAACCGGCAGGCCAACATGCTGGCCCACCACTTGATCGGGCTGGGTGTCCGTCCTGATGATCGCGTGGCCATCGTCGCCCGGCGTGGTCTGGATACCCTGGTCGGGCTGGTGGCCATTCTCAAGGCCGGCGCCGGTTATGTGCCGGTGGATCCGGCGCACCCGGCACAGCGGCTGAACTATCTGTTGAGCGACAGCGCCCCGGTGGCGGTGCTCTGCCTGAGTGATTTGCGTGAACGACTGCCGGCGCTGGACGTGCCGGTGATCGACCTCGATTTGCAGGCCTGGCCGGACACCGAAACCGGCAATCCGCAGGTGCCGGGCATGACCAGCGAACACCTGGCCTACGTCATCTACACCTCGGGTTCCACCGGTCTGCCCAAGGGCGTGATGGTCGAACACCACACGTTGAGCAACCTCGTCGACTGGCACTGCAAAACGTTCGACCTGTGCGCCGGTCGCCACACGTCGAGCCTTGCCGGATTCGGTTTCGATGCCATGGCGTGGGAAGTCTGGCCGGCCCTGTGTACCGGTGCGACCCTGCACCTGGCTCCGGCCCGCGATGGCAGCGAGGACGTCGACGCGCTGCTCGAATGGTGGTGCGCGCAGCCGCTGGACGTGAGTTTCCTGCCCACGCCAGTGGCCGAGTACGCCTTCAGCCAGAACCTCGAACACCCCACCTTGCGCACCTTGCTGATCGGCGGTGACCGTCTGCGTCAGTTCAATCGCAAGCAAACGTTCGACGTGGTCAACAACTACGGCCCGACCGAGGCCACGGTGGTTGCCACTTCGGGCATTGTCGAAGCGGGGCAGGCGCTGCACATCGGCAAACCGATCGCCAACGGCACGGTGTATCTGCTCGATGAGCAGCAGCGGCCCGTGCCTGTCGGCGTGGCCGGGGAGCTTTATGTGGGGGGCGCCGGTGTGGCCCGGGGTTATCTGAATCGTCCGGACCTGACTGAAGAGCGCTTCCTGCGCGACCCGTTCAACAGTGGGCGCATGTATCGCACCGGTGACCTGGCGCGCTGGCGTGCTGACGGCTCCATCGAGTATCTGGGGCGCAATGACGATCAGGTGAAAATCCGTGGCGTGCGTGTCGAACTGGGTGAAATCGAAACCCGCCTCAACCAGTTGCTCGGCATCCAGGAAGCGGTGCTGGTGGCCCGCGAAGACGAGCCCGGCCAGGTGCGGCTGGTGGCTTACTTCACCGAACAGCCACAGGTCGAGCCGCTGGCCGTGGCCGAACTGCGGGCGCACCTGCTGACCCAACTGCCGGAGTACATGGTGCCGGCGGCCTTCGTCAGGCTCGACATCCTGCCGCTGACCGCCAACGGCAAGGTCGACCGCAAGGCCTTGCCGGTGCCGGATCGCAGCGCGTTGTTCACCCGCGACTATCAGGCACCGCAAGGTGAACTCGAAACCACGCTGGCGCAGATCTGGGCCGAAGTGCTGCAGGTCGGACAGGTCGGGCGTCAGGATCATTTCTTTGAACTGGGCGGTCACTCGTTGCTGGCAATGCGCATGCTGTCCCAGGTTCGCCAGCGGCTGGGGGTGGAACTGACCCTTGCCGAGCTGTTCGCCAATGCCGAACTGGCAGCGGTCGCCGAGGTGCTGGCCCGGGCCGGACGCTGCACGCAACCGGCGATCATGCCGGTGCCGCGTGAGGGCGCGCTGCCGTTGTCGTTCGCCCAGCAACGACTGTGGTTCATGGCGCAACTGGAAGGGGCGAACACGGCCTACAACATTCCCCTCGGCCTGCGCCTGCGCGGGCGTCTCGATGAGGCCGCCCTGCAACGGGCATTGGCGCGGATCGTCGAGCGTCACGAAACCCTGCGCAGCCGTTTCGCACAGTACAACGAAGAAGCTCAGGTGCTGATCGCGCCACTCGACAGCGCCGTGCTGCTGCGGGTCGAAGACTTGCGCCGGCACCCGCAGGCCGACGACGCCTTGCTCGCACTGATTCAGGGTGAAGCCTCGGGGCCGTTCGATTTGCAGGACGATCCGTTGATTCGCGGGCGTCTGGTGCGGCTGGCCGATGATCATCATGTGTTGCTGCTGACCCTGCACCACATCGTCTCCGACGGCTGGTCGATGGGCGTGCTGACTCGCGAACTGATGGCGCTGTACCAGGCGTTCAGCCACGGCGAGGCCGATCCGCTGCCGCCGTTGGCATTGCAATACACCGATTACGCCGCGTGGCAGCGCCGCTGGTTGAGTGGCGAAGTCTTGCAGCGTCAGAGCGACTACTGGCGGCAGACCCTGGCCGGTGCGCCGGCCTTGCTGATGCTGCCGACCGATCGGCCACGTCCGGCCTTGCAGGATTACGCCGGCAGCAGTGTCGACGTACGGCTGGACGAACGCTTGAGCGCAGGTCTCAAGGCGCTGTGCCAACGCCACGGTGTGACGCCGTACATGGCGGTAATGAGCGCCTGGGCGATGTTGCTCGGTCGCTTGTCCGGGCAGTCGGACGTGGTGATTGGCTCACCGGTCGCCAATCGCAACCGGGCGGAGATCGAAGGGCTGATCGGGTTGTTCGTCAACACGCTGGCCGTGCGCATTGACACCTCGGGTGCGTTGAGCGTCGAGGCGTTGCTGGCCCGGGTCAAGGCTCGCACCCTTGAGGCGCAGGCCCATCAGGATCTGCCGTTCGAACAGGTGGTGGAAATCACCCGGCCGGTGCGCAGCCTGTCCCACAGTCCGTTGTTCCAGACATTGCTGAGTTGGGACAGCGGCAGCGGTGCGACCCTGGCTCTCGGTGATCTGACACTTGAGGGTGTGGCCGAGCCGAGCCACTTTGCCAAGTTCGATCTGTCGCTGACCCTTGGCGAAGCCGAGGGCATGATCCGGGGTTCGCTGGAATACGCCACGGCGCTGTTCGATGAATCGACGATCCAGCGTTATGCCGGCTACTTGCAGCAATTGTTGCAGGCCATGGTCAGCAACGATCAGGCATTGCTGGAGCAGGTCGATTTGTTGGCGGAGGATGAGCGTCGGCATTTGCTGGATGATTTCAATGCCACTGACGTTGATTACAACCTTCAGCAGAGCATCCATGGTTTGTTCGAGGCGCAGGTCTTGCGCACGCCGCAGGCGGTGGCGGTGCTTTTCGGTGAGCAGCGCTTGAGCTATGCCGAGCTTAACCAGCAGGCCAAT
>NZ_JBJJMM010000055.1:0-7068 GCF_046231795.1 Pseudomonas sp. KCJK9016
CAGCAGATCGCGGTAAGCGGCGGCGGTGTCGATCTGGCCTTTCTGGCCACGGGCCGCGTGGATGCGGGCGTCGAACGGCGAGCGCGAACCGAGCACCGCTTCCACGCTCAGGCCACCGACGGCCAGCGCGCCGGCGAACAGGTCTTCACCTTCGAACAGACCGCGCAGGGCGAACGCGGTGGACACCTGCGTGCCGTTGAGCAGCGCCAGACCTTCTTTCGCGGCCAAAGTCAGCGGGGTCAGACCGGCGACTTTCAGCGCTTCGGTGGCTTCCATCCATTCGCCCTTGTAGCGCGCCTTGCCTTCGCCCAGCAGCACCAGCGACATGTGCGCCAATGGAGCGAGGTCGCCGGAAGCACCCACCGAACCTTTCAACGGAATGTGCGGATAAACCTCGGCATTGATCAGCGCGATCAGCGCATCGATCACCACCCGACGGATGCCCGAGAAACCACGGCTGAGGCTGTTTACCTTGAGCACCATGATCAGGCGCACCAGCTCATCGCTGATCGGCTCGCCGATGCCGGCAGCGTGGGACAGCACCAGCGAGCGCTGCAGGTTTTCCAGGTCGGCGCTGGCGATGCGGGTCGAGGCCAGCAGACCGAACCCGGTGTTGATGCCGTAGGCGGTGCGGTTCTCGGCGAGGATCTGCTCGACGCAGGCGACGCTGGCTTCGATCTGTGCACTGGCGCTGTTGTCGAGGGTCAGCTGGACCGGATGCTGATAGACATCACGCAGTTGGGCCAGGCTCAGTTGGCCGGGGATCAGGTTCAGCGCAGTCATCTTGTGCTCCTTTTGAGAGTTTCTTGTTAATTCGCCAGACGCTCCGGAGATGTCCGTTGTCCGTCGCGTCTGCCCTTTTGGGGAGCCGCGCCTTGGCACGCTGGCGTGGGTAGTTTTCAGTGCAGGTCCGGCAGAGCCTTGTGCAGCAGTTCCAGGTCTTTCAACACACTCGCAGCCGCCGCAATATCGGGCGCCAGCCAGCGGTCCTGATCGTAGGCAGGGACCTTCTCGCGCAGCAGTCGCCACGCCACATCGGTGCCCGCGCCGAAGCGCTGTTCCTTGAGAAACTCAAACGCCTGGGCCGCCAGCAGGTACTCGATGGCAAGGATCTGCGTGCAGTTTTCCAATGCGCGATGCAGCTTCAGCGCGGCGCTGGTGCCCATGCTCAGGTGGTCTTCCTGCAGGCCGGAAGTGACGTAGTTGTCGAGCACCGCCGGTTGCGCCAGCTGGCGGTTTTCCGCACACAGCGAAGCGGCGACGTATTGCACGATCATCATCCCCGAGTTCACCCCCGGATTGGCCACCAGAAACGCCGGAAGCCCGCTGACGTGAGGATTGATCAAACGATCCAGACGCCGCTCGGCAATCGAGCCGATTTCGGCCATCGCGATGGCCAGCAGATCCGCCGCCAGCGCCACCGACTGCCCATGCGGATTGGCCTGGGACATGACCCGGAAGGCGTCCGGCGTGCCCAGCAGCAACGGGTTGTCGGTACAGCCGTTGAGTTCGGTTTCAATTTGTTTGATTGCATGTGCCAGTTGATCCCGTGCAGCACCGTGCACCTGCGGAATCGAGCGGATGCTCAATGCATCCTGAGTGCGAATGCCTTTGCTCGACGCGATCACTTCACTGCCATCGAGCAGCGCGCGCAGATTGACACCGACCTGTTGCATGCCCGGGTGCGGCTTGAGCGCGATGATCTCGGCGTCGAACGCGGCGATCTGGCCGCGCTGGGCTTCGAAACTCATGGCGCCGACCACATCGGCCCATTGCACCAGACGCGTGGCGTCGGCAATCGCCAGGCAACCGAGACCGGTCATGCACGGCGTGCCGTTGACCAGGCACAAACCGTCCTTCGCCCCGAGCTGAACCGGTTGCAGGCCCTCTTCGGCCAACGCTTGCTGCGCAGAGACAACCTGCCCGCGATAGCTGACATTGCCCACGCCCAGCAGCGCGATACCGATGTGGGCCATGTGGGTCAGGTAACCCACCGAACCCTGGGACGGCACTTGCGGGGTGATGCCGCGATTGAGCAACGCCAGCAGTGCTTCGACCACTTGCCGATGAATCCCGGACTTGCCGTGACTGTAATTGCGAATCGCGGCGCACATGATCGCGCGAGTCTGCTCGTCGGCCAGTACCGGGCCGACGCCGCAAGCGTGGCTGAGCAAGGTGTTGCGCGACAGCTGGCTCAGCTGTTGGTCTTTCAGCGAGACGTTGGACAGACCGCCCAGCCCGGTGTTGACGCCATAGGCGCGCTCGCCGCTGGCGACAATGCGCTGGACAATGCCCTGGGCATTTTCGATGCGCGCCCAGGTCTGGGCCGACAGCTCCAGCTGCGCACCGTGCCGGGCTACCGCGACCACATCCTGCCAACGCATAGGGGCGTCGGCGATAACGATTTTTTCAGCCTGGGACATCTGGAACCTCATACCAATACTGTTGATGCAGGTAACCCTGTGGCGAGGGAGCTTGCTCCCGCCGGGCTGCGGAGCAGACCCAAAAAACCTGTGACGGGAGCAAGCTCCCTCGCCACACAAGCGGTGCTGTTTAAACCACCGCTGCCCGCCGCTGCACGAACCGGTCAACATATTCGTCCGCCGGCGAATGCAGGATCTCTTTCGGCGTACCGACCTGAATCAGGCGGCCGTCCTTGAGGATCGCGATGCGGTTGCCGATGCGCACGGCCTCGTCGAGGTCGTGGGTGATGAAGACGATGGTCTTGTGCAGGGTCTTTTGCAGCTCCAGCAACTGATCCTGCATTTCGGCGCGGATCAGCGGATCCAGCGCACTGAACGCTTCGTCCATCAGGATAATGTCAGTGTCCGCCGCCAGGGCGCGGGCCAGGCCGACACGCTGGCGCATGCCGCCGGAGAGCTGGTGCGGGTATTTGTTTTCGTAGCCCTTGAGGCCCACGGTGTTGATCCAGTGGAGCGCGCGTTCGGCGCACAGTTGCTTGCTCTCGCCGCGCACTTTCAGGCCGTAGGCGACGTTGTCGAGCACGGTCCTGTGGGGCAGCAGGCCGAAGCTCTGGAACACCATGCTGATCTTGTGCCGGCGAAATTCACGCAGGGCGTCCATGTCGTATTGCAGGATGTCCACGCCGTCCACCAGGATCGCGCCGCTGGTCGGATCGATCAGGCGGTTGAAGTGGCGCACCAGCGTGGATTTGCCGGAGCCGGACAGGCCCATGATCACGAAGATCTCGCCGGTGCCGATGCTCAGGGACAAGTCATTGACCCCCACCACACACCCGGTCTCGTTCAGCACCTGCTCCTTGGTCTTGCCCTGACCGACCATGGCCAGCGCATCCTTGGAACGGTTGCCGAAAATCTTGAAGACGTTTCTGACTTCAATCTTGCTCACGGTTGCGTTGCTCATTTGCTCACCTCGTGCCGTGGCCGACCATACGCCTGGGTAATGCGGTCGATGACCACTGCGAGAATCACGATCGCCAGACCGGCTTCCAGGCCGCGTCCGACGTTGAGGGTCTGGATGCCCACCAGCACATCTTCACCCAGGCCGCGGGCGCCGATCATCGAGGCGATCACCACCATCGACAGGGCCATCATGGTGGTCTGGTTGATCCCGGCCATGATGCTCGGCAGGGCCAGCGGCAGTTGCACGCCGAACAGTTGTTGCCAGCGGTTGGCGCCGAAAGCGTTGATCGCTTCCATCACTTCACCGTCGACCTGGCGGATACCCAGATCGGTCAGGCGGATCAGCGGCGGTGCGGCGTAGATCACGGTGGCGAAAATCGCCGGTACCTTGCCCAGGCCGAACAGCATCAGCACCGGGATCAGGTACACGAAGCTGGGCATGGTCTGCATGATGTCGAGCAACGGCATCAGGAACGAACGCAGGCGGTTGCTGCGAGCCGAGAGAATCCCCAGCGGCACCCCGATCAGCACCGAGATGACCGTGGCAACCATCATCAGCGCCAGCGTTTGCATGAGCTTGTCCCACAGGCCGACGGCACCGACCAGGAACAGCAGACCGACAATCACGGCGGTGGTCACGACCTTGCGGGTGGCGTGCCAGGCCACGCCCGCGACGATGGCCAGCATCAACCACCACGGCGCGGCGCGCAGCAGGCCTTCAAGGTTGACGATGGCCCACAGCAGGGTGTCGGAAATATGGCGGAACACGTCGCCGTAGTTGGTGACCAGTGCATCGACCCAACCGTTGACCCAGTCGGCGATGGAAAACGTAAAGCGTTCGGGAAACATAAGCGGCTCTCAATCAGAAATCTCAATCAAGCGAGTACGGCAAATCTCCCGGCCAGCCTCACGGTTGGCCGGGAGGTATCGACCTACAGCGCCGCGTCGATTTTCTTGGCAGCGTCGTCGCTGACCCACGCATGCCAGACCTCAGGATGTTCCTTGAGGAAGATTTTCGCCAGTTTCGGCGACTCGATCCGCTCCTTGGTCATGCGACCCAGGTTCTGGTTCAGCAGGTCGATCGGCAGGTTGACCTTTTCCAGCACGGCCACCAGCTCGGGCGCTTCGTCATGGAAGGTCTTGGAAAGGCCCACTTTGATGGTCACGCGCTTGTCGACGCCGGGTTTCTCTTCCAGTTTGACCGCGTCGATCTGGCCCATCAGCGGGGTTGGCGACCAGTAGTAGAACAGGATCGGCTCGCCGCGCTTGTAACTCGACAGCACCGCCGCATCCAGCGCCGGACCTGTGCCCGGGCGGAAGTTGGTATAGCTATTTTCCAGGCCGTAGCTTTTCAACATTTCGCTGTTGTCCAGCTCGCAGGTCCAGCCGGCCGGGCAGTTGTAGAAACGGCCCTTGGACGGCTCCTCGGCATCCTTGAAGATCGCCGAGTATTTGCCCAGGTCCGCGATGTTTTTCAGGTCCGGCGCCTTGGCTTCGATCTTGCGTTTGGCATCGCCTTCGATCACGTAGCGCGGCACGTACCAGCCTTCAACTGCACCGACCACCGGGGCGCCGACACCGACGACCTTGCCGGCCTTCTCGGCCTTGTTCCACACCTCGCTGCGGCCGACCCACTCTTCGGCGAACACTTGAATATCGTTGCTGCTCAGGGCGTTTTCCATGGTGATGGAGTTGCCTGGCAGGCTGTCGGTCTTGCAGTCGTAACCTTTCTCCAGCACGACCTGCAGCACGTCGGTCAGCAACATCGCGCTTTCCCAGTTCAGGCCGGCGAATTTCACCGGTTTGCCGGATTCGCACCAGCCGGCGGCCTGGGTGGCGCCGGCACTGGCCAGCAGGCCCATGGACAGCAATGTGGTCAGCAGGGTCTTGTTCGATTTCATTGTTGCGACGCTCCTAATCATGAATTGGCTTACGGCAGTTCAAGAGGCATCCAGCCCTGTTCACGTCCAGTCAGGCCTGCGCCGCAGCGCGGCCGGTCCCGCTTGTTTCAGGTTGTGCAACGCTGTTCTGCTCGACCGGCAGAATCAGTTTGTCGGGTACGCTGCCATGCCATTTTTTTGCGCATACGTAGTAAAGCGCAGCAGGCAACACCAGACCGATGATCCACGAAATATCCACATCGCCCAGCGCGGCCACCAGCGGACCGGTGTAGAACTTGGTGGAAATGAACGGCAGCTGCACCAGCACACCGAACACATAGACGCTGATCCCGAGGAGGTTCCAGCGGCCGTAGCGACCGTTCGGATCGGCCAGCGCCGGGACGTCGTAGTGCTCACGGGTGATGCAGTAGTAGTCCACGAGGTTGATCGCGCTCCACGGCGTGAAGAACGCCAGCAGGAACAGAATGAAAGACTTGAACGCCCCGAGGAACGAGTGCTGGCCGAGCAGGGCGATCAGGGTCGCGGCACCGACGATCGCCAGCACGAACACCAGACGCTGCATGCGGCTGACCGTCAGGTGGCCACGGAAGCCACTGATGATGGTCGCGATGCACATGAAGCTGCCGTAGGAGTTCAGGGTGGAAATGGTGACCTTGCCGAACGCGATGCTGAAATACAGCAACGCTGCGGTAGCCCCCGTGCCGCCCAGACCGACGATGTAAGCCACTTCATGACCGGCAAACTGGCCGTTGGCCGAAGCCGCCGCGAACACACCGAGAATCATCGCCACCTGCGCGCCGATCACCGAGCCGGCACCGGCAGCAAAGAAGGTTTTCACCGAGGACACCTTGCTCGGCAGATAGCGGGAGTAGTCCGCCACGTAAGGGCCGAAAGCGATCTGCCAGGACGCCGCCAGCGACACCGCCAGCAGGAAACTGCTCCAGCTGAAGTGGCGGATTTGCAGGAGTGCACCGACATCCACCTGACTCATCAGGCGGCTGAACAGATAAACGAAAGCAATCACGCCGATGGCACTGGCGATACGGCCGATCCAGTGGATCACCCGGTAGCCGAGCACCGTGACCACGACGATGACGCTGGCGAAAAGCAGGATGCCGACCGTGTCGCTGACCCCGAACAACTGGCCCAGCGCCTGACCCGACAGCACGGTGCCGGTGGCGGTGAAACCCAGGTACATCAGGCACACCAGCACGATGGGAATCGCCGCACCATAAACCCCGAACTGCACACGGCTGGAGATCATCTGCGGCAGGCCCAGCTTCGGCCCTTGCGCCGCGTGCAGCGCCATCACGCCGCCGCCCAGCAGTTGACCGATCAACAGACCGATCAGCGACCAGAACACATCGCCACCCAGCACCACGGCCAGGGCCCCGGTGACAATCGCGGTGATTTGCAGGTTGGCACCCATCCACAGGGTGAACTGACTGAATAGACGACCGTGTCTTTCCGCTTCCGGGATGTAGTCGATCGAACGCCTTTCGATCAACGGTTTGATGCTTGCACGATCGGTGTTGCCAGCCATGATTCAACCTCTGTGGATTGTTCTGGGTTTTGTTGTTGTGTTGGCTTGCGCGGGAACGAGCGCGCTCGCTCCCGCAGGTTTTTATTTGCCGGTAATCATCGGCAGGTTCAGGCCCTGCTCCCTGGCGCAGTCGATGGCAATCTGGTAACCGGCATCGGCATGACGCATCACACCGGTGCCCGGGTCGTTGTGCAGCACGCGAGCGATGCGCTCGGCCGCCTCATCCGTACCGTCGCAGACG
>NZ_JBJJMM010000056.1:0-3781 GCF_046231795.1 Pseudomonas sp. KCJK9016
GGGTCGGTGAAATAGCTGTCTTCACTGTGAACGCCCGGATCAGACTGGAAACCGGATCGGCTCCATAAAGGGCGTGAGCGGTAATGTGATAGTTCTTCGCTGGCAGATTGGACAGGATCTTGCTCCAGACGCCATCAATCCCAACGTCAACATTGCCGTGTGAGATGGAGCCATCGAAAATCTCGACCTTCTCATCCCGGGTCGCGGTGCCTTTGACGGTGACCTGATCAAAGAACGTATCGCCACCCTCTGTAACCTCCCCACTGGCGTCAGTCACATGGGTGATCTTCGGCGTCAGCCAGTCGTACCGGGTTCTGATCGTCAGCGACAATTTCGGGAACTCAATCGCATTGACTTCCTGATCGGTGCCATCAAACGAGACGTTGCAAATAATATTTGCCGGTGTGGAGTGCCCCAGTTTCATCAACTCGCTTCTGAGCAGTACTTCATTTAGCCCGTTGCTGACCTGCGCTGGAGTGGTCTCGACGCCATCGAGCATCCGGATGACGTAGTCGCTGCCCGCTGCTGTCTTGCCTTCCAGCCTCAGCCAAATGCGTTGCTTGAGTGCGATGTAATGCCACTTGGACACGAGCGTGTTGGCATCGCCACTGAACGTCATCAGGTCGAGAATCTGGTTGACTGACTGACGCACTTGCGGGCGAGGCAGATCGTTCTCGGGGTCGTCGAATCCCGTTACTCTCAGGCCCAACGATTCTGATTCTGTCTCATGGCCATAGCGGCGAACGAAATACTGCACGTCCACAGTTTTGTTGATGTTTGGGCCGATAACCGTAAGGGGAAGGTGAAAGTTCACGCTGCCACTGCTATGCCCGGGCAGCTCAATATCTGTTGATGTACCAGCGCCCGGAGTGCCGACCCAATGCAGGCGAATGGTATCGAGGGCCGCATCCATAGTGTCGTAGCTGACGTTGACATCTACACCATTGAGCCCATCCATTGCTTTGAGCACGGCATTCGGAGCCTGCTTGACTTGCGGCGGTGGCAATTCGCCTACCAGCGATCCAATCAGCAGTTTAAGTACGGTGGAGTGACTGTATAAACCCGTGGTCGCGTGCTTGAGCGAGTAACGCACCTTGACGTACTGCCCGATATTGATCATGACGTACTCCGCAGGCACTCGGAAACGCAGCGGTTTACCGGCGCTCAGCGAAGTGATGGGCACCCAGTCGCTGATGTTGCCCAATGGATGGGTTCCCTGCCAGTACCAGGTCACGATGTCATCTTTTTGCGTCGGCGGGTTCTCGATCAATATGTGGACGACATTGAAGACTTTGGATGGGTCTAGCACGTCCTTGTCTTTGTCGGCTTCTTCCACCTCGGGTCTTGGCAATGTCGCTGTGACGGCTTGCACCTTGACCAACAGATGCTCCGAATCATTGACGCCGTAGAGCTCCGGCTTGTCATTGGACACGGTGTACCAAAGATCAAGGCTGCCCTTGTCGAGCACGATGATGTGCTCTGCGTTGACGTAAACAGTGAAAAAGCCTTCTTTTGCCTCATTGTCACTGACGGTGTGACTGTCTTCATGGACATAGGGCTGGCCATTGGACTTTTTGCCCATCCAGTGCATGGCGACCAGATCGCCATTGGCAATGGTTGCGTACCTGATTCGCACCGTGGCGTAAGGCCGGTCCGACTCGAGTATGTCGCCCACCAACTCGTCAATCGTCGGTGCGTCCGGCATCGAAACGTCACCCACCACGTCGGCGAACTCACGTTTGGAGGATAACGGCGGACTTCCGTCTGCTTTCGTCAGCACGTAGGAGGCGTCGGCCCGGCCCATGGCGATGGCGCGGACTTGTGCATAAGGCACTGCGAAATCCATGACACTCGGGATGTTCGCCACCGTTTTGGATTCCGTGTGAATCAACGGCTTGCCACTGAAGGGATTGCCGATCCAGGTCATTTTCACCGAGTCGTTCAACGCGAAATCCGAGCCCTGGATATGGACCTGGACCGTGACGTCCCGCTGGTTCAAGTCGATGATCGTGATGATCCCATTGACCGATTCCTTGATGATCGGGGCAGCCAGACGCCAGGAGCCGGCATCGACGGCAATCCGAGTGCGTTTGGAGTGCCGGGAGGACCAGTTCCAGACTTCATCGTGAGGGTCGTATTTTATTTCCAGTGTCGTGCTGTCACCACCGGCCAGAATGTCCTCCTGTGTTGCGACGATCACGATAGGGTCCTTGCCCTCCGCCTGATCTTGCGTGACGAGGTGAGGGAGCAAGGTATGACTGCCCCAGCGCATCCGAATCGTGTCCCACACCGTGATTTCGGGGTAGGCACGGACAGTCAGCGGAACGCCTTTTTTCGCCCACTCGGCGTCGATCACGCCTTGATCGATGATTTCCTGCGGCAATTGCGCGATATGCAGTTCTGAGTGCCCGTCAGGTAGATGAGGTTCCTTGTCGCGGCCACCGGGTCTGGTAAGTTTGACGAAAAACGATGACACCACTGAGGGATCGTCCGGCGTGGTTGCGCCGAACCGGGTCAACTCATAAAAGCATTCATGCAGACCGGGAGTGAAAAGCTCTTTGGGCAGGTAAAAAAACAGATGCCTGTCTTTTTCCCCCGGTTCAACCATTCGGGTGAACACCGGAACGTCATCCCAGTAAACGACATTTTTATCACCCTCCAGCATGTCGAGGTACGCCACAATTACGCACAGCACCCCGCTGGCGCTTTCCTCGACCACTGCAATATTGATCCCGCCATCGGCATCCTCGACTGGCGTGACTGCGCCGCTGATCTGCATGGGCCGAAGCGCCAGGGTGACGGGCTGGTCGAGATCGGGAAACAGAAGCGGACTGTGGGTGAGCATGACGAAACTCCTGAAAGAGCACGCAATGGGATCGCAGACGGTTTTTTATTGAACCTGAGGGGAGGAGGGAGGGGTACTGTCAGATCTGACAGGTGAGCGCAGGTTTTCGACCAACGGTCCGAGCACACGGCGTTTGCCCGCCAACAAGCTGGTCTTGCGGATCGAATTCGAATCTGTAGGCGCTATCTGCTGCGTTGAAGTTCAATTGCACCACCGGCAGGTAACCTGCGGTTTGCTCTAAGTAATCTTTCTGAAAGTACCGGGCGCTCGGCTTACCCGCAGCTCTGGTGTAGAAAAACGCCTGGAGCGGAATTTTTTCAGGAATGTTCTGCGGCCAGTCCGCGATGATGGATTCGTTATGGACCCTTTGGTCCTGCGCCGAAAACAATGCGCGAACTTGAATGCTTGCGGCGAAAGGCGCTTGTTCGCCTTTGAGGCTGCATCCTGCGTAGCGATTGGTCAGTGCGTTGAAATGAGTGAGGTAAGCCTCAACCG
This sequence comes from Pseudomonas sp. KCJK9016, assembly GCF_046231795.1. Lineage (NCBI taxonomy): Bacteria > Pseudomonadati > Pseudomonadota > Gammaproteobacteria > Pseudomonadales > Pseudomonadaceae > Pseudomonas > Pseudomonas sp. KCJK9016. The sequence goes on from NZ_JBJJMM010000056.1 coordinate 3,341, forward strand.
TGGTAATGCCTTGCTCATCGCAGGGACGACTGGGTACAGGGCTCGGTGAATATTGGTTGCAACTATCGCTTCGATAAAACGTAGCAGCGTCATGTGGCCATGCGCAGCGCAGTGTCAGAGGATAAGCCGCAGGTGCAGACAGCTCCTTGAGGATCAGACCCTGCGGTTTCGACCAGGCCAGAATGGGCAGGTAAATGTCGGCTCGCAAATAGGAAAAAGAAACGCCGTTGCGCTCCACCGACCCGGGGCTGGAATTCCACGCATGGTATTCGGGTGTTGCACTGGTCGTGCGCACCAGGATTCCGCTGCATTTGTAGGCGGCTTCGTTATTTGGGCACGTCATGGTCGTATTGGCGTAGCGGGCATTCAGATTCGCCGCGATCTGATAGCCGATATACAACTGATCCTGCTGATTGAACCCGAACACCGCATCCGGTTTCC
>NZ_JBJJMM010000057.1:0-3194 GCF_046231795.1 Pseudomonas sp. KCJK9016
TGCCAAATCGTGGCCGGTTGGCCTCGCTTCAGCAAATCGGGTATGTGACAGCATTCGGTGTTTGTGAACTCGAACTTTCGGTTCGTTTCGTCTTCACACACCGCAATCTGGCTTCAAGCGCAAATTGCTTGGGTGTTATATGGTCAAGCCTCACGGGCAATTAGTATTGGTTAGCTCAACGCCTCACAGCGCTTACACACCCAACCTATCAACGTCGTAGTCTTCGACGGCCCTTCAGGGAACTCAAGGTTCCAGTGAGATCTCATCTTGAGGCAAGTTTCCCGCTTAGATGCTTTCAGCGGTTATCTTTTCCGAACATAGCTACCCGGCAATGCCACTGGCGTGACAACCGGAACACCAGAGGTTCGTCCACTCCGGTCCTCTCGTACTAGGAGCAGCCCCTCTCAAATCTCAAACGTCCACGGCAGATAGGGACCGAACTGTCTCACGACGTTCTAAACCCAGCTCGCGTACCACTTTAAATGGCGAACAGCCATACCCTTGGGACCGGCTTCAGCCCCAGGATGTGATGAGCCGACATCGAGGTGCCAAACACCGCCGTCGATATGAACTCTTGGGCGGTATCAGCCTGTTATCCCCGGAGTACCTTTTATCCGTTGAGCGATGGCCCTTCCATACAGAACCACCGGATCACTAAGACCTACTTTCGTACCTGCTCGACGTGTCTGTCTCGCAGTCAAGCGCGCTTTTGCCTTTATACTCTGCGACCGATTTCCGACCGGTCTGAGCGCACCTTCGTACTCCTCCGTTACTCTTTAGGAGGAGACCGCCCCAGTCAAACTACCCACCATACACTGTCCTCGATCCGGATAACGGACCTGAGTTAGAACCTCAAAGTTGCCAGGGTGGTATTTCAAGGATGGCTCCACGCAAACTGGCGTTCACGCTTCAAAGCCTCCCACCTATCCTACACAAGCAAATTCAAAGTCCAGTGCAAAGCTATAGTAAAGGTTCACGGGGTCTTTCCGTCTAGCCGCGGATACACTGCATCTTCACAGCGATTTCAATTTCACTGAGTCTCGGGTGGAGACAGCGCCGCCATCGTTACGCCATTCGTGCAGGTCGGAACTTACCCGACAAGGAATTTCGCTACCTTAGGACCGTTATAGTTACGGCCGCCGTTTACCGGGGCTTCGATCAAGAGCTTCGCGTTAGCTAACCCCATCAATTAACCTTCCGGCACCGGGCAGGCGTCACACCCTATACGTCCACTTTCGTGTTTGCAGAGTGCTGTGTTTTTAATAAACAGTCGCAGCGGCCTGGTATCTTCGACCGGCATGGGCTTACGGAGCAAGTCCTTCACCCTCACCGGCGCACCTTCTCCCGAAGTTACGGTGCCATTTTGCCTAGTTCCTTCACCCGAGTTCTCTCAAGCGCCTTGGTATTCTCTACCCAACCACCTGTGTCGGTTTGGGGTACGGTTCCTGGTTATCTGAAGCTTAGAAGCTTTTCTTGGAAGCATGGCATCAACCACTTCGTCGCCTGAAGGCAACTCGTCATCAGCTCTCGGCCTTAAGATCCCGGATTTACCTAAGATCTCAGCCTACCACCTTAAACTTGGACAACCAACGCCAAGCTGGCCTAGCCTTCTCCGTCCCTCCATCGCAATAACCAGAAGTACAGGAATATTAACCTGTTTTCCATCGACTACGCTTTTCAGCCTCGCCTTAGGGACCGACTAACCCTGCGTCGATTAACGTTGCGCAGGAAACCTTGGTCTTTCGGCGTGGGTGTTTTTCACACCCATTGTCGTTACTCATGTCAGCATTCGCACTTCTGATACCTCCAGCAAGCTTCTCAACTCACCTTCACAGGCTTACAGAACGCTCCTCTACCGCATCACTTGCGTGATACCCGTAGCTTCGGTGTATGGTTTGAGCCCCGTTACATCTTCCGCGCAGGCCGACTCGACTAGTGAGCTATTACGCTTTCTTTAAAGGGTGGCTGCTTCTAAGCCAACCTCCTAGCTGTCTAAGCCTTCCCACATCGTTTCCCACTTAACCATAACTTTGGGACCTTAGCTGACGGTCTGGGTTGTTTCCCTTTTCACGACGGACGTTAGCACCCGCCGTGTGTCTCCCATGCTCGGCACTTGCTGGTATTCGGAGTTTGCATCGGTTTGGTAAGTCGGGATGACCCCCTAGCCGAAACAGTGCTCTACCCCCAGCAGTGATACATGAGGCGCTACCTAAATAGCTTTCGAGGAGAACCAGCTATCTCCGAGCTTGATTAGCCTTTCACTCCGATCCACAGGTCATCCGCTAACTTTTCAACGGTAGTCGGTTCGGTCCTCCAGTCAGTGTTACCTAACCTTCAACCTGCCCATGGATAGATCGCCCGGTTTCGGGTCTATTCCCAGCGACTAGACGCCCTATTAAGACTCGCTTTCGCTACGCCTCCCCTATTCGGTTAAGCTCGCCACTGAAAATAAGTCGCTGACCCATTATACAAAAGGTACGCAGTCACAGAACAAAGTCTGCTCCCACTGCTTGTACGCATACGGTTTCAGGATCTATTTCACTCCCCTCTCCGGGGTTCTTTTCGCCTTTCCCTCACGGTACTGGTTCACTATCGGTCAGTCAGTAGTATTTAGCCTTGGAGGATGGTCCCCCCATATTCAGACAAAGTTTCTCGTGCTCCGTCCTACTCGATTTCATGGCCAAGAGACTTTCGCGTACAGGGCTATCACCCACTATGGCCGCACTTTCCAGAGCGTTCCGCTAATCTCAAAGCCACTTAAGGGCTAGTCCCCGTTCGCTCGCCACTACTAAGGGAATCTCGGTTGATTTCTTTTCCTCAGGGTACTTAGATGTTTCAGTTCCCCTGGTTCGCCTCTTGCACCTATGTATTCAGTGCAAGATAACTGTCTTATGACAGCTGGGTTCCCCCATTCAGACATCTCCGGATCAAAGTCTGTTTGCCGACTCCCCGAAGCTTTTCGCAGGCTACCACGTCTTTCATCGCCTCTGACTGCCAAGGCATCCACCGTATGCGCTTCTTCACTTGACCATATAACCCCAAGCAATCTGGTTATACTGTGAAGACGACATTCGCCGAAAATTCGATCTGGCTCATTGAGCCAATCACAAATTTTACCTTAGCCTGATCACCACCAGTGAAAGTGGCTTTCAGTCTATCTTTCTATCACATACCCAAATTTTTAAAGAACGATC
>NZ_JBJJMM010000058.1:0-2843 GCF_046231795.1 Pseudomonas sp. KCJK9016
CTCGGAGCAGACGCGAGTCAACGCAGCGGTCAGAGTGGTTTTACCGTGGTCAACGTGACCGATAGTTCCGACGTTGACGTGCGGTAGGGAACGATCAAATTTTTCCTTAGCCATCGATATCACCCCTAACAGAAGAAATAAGCAAACAACCCTAGCCATTAAAACAAAGGCAGATATTTTCATATCTGCCTTGTTATATGGAGCTCTTGAGCGGATTTGAACCGCTGACCTCACCCTTACCAAGGGTGTGCTCTACCAACTGAGCTACAAGAGCGTAACACTTTGCATATTCTGCAAACTTGGAGCGGGTAGCGGGAATCGAACCCGCATCATCAGCTTGGAAGGCTGAGGTTCTACCACTAAACTATACCCGCGGAGCCTGCAGCTCACGCTAAAATCTGGTGGAGGGAGAAGGATTCGAACCTTCGAAGTCGTAGACGTCAGATTTACAGTCTGATCCCTTTGGCCGCTCGGGAACCCCTCCTGATCAGGCCGGCATTCTATACTATGCCAACCCCTTGTCAAGCATTTTCTCATTTAAAAACTTGAGGTTAGCTGCATTGACATCGCCCTACCGCACCAACCTTTTTAAGGTCTTCGCTGTGGAGCGGGCGCCATTCTATGCAAACTATTCGGTAGGTGCAACCCCCTCGCATAGCATTATTTTGTGTTTTAACTCATTGAATTCCTTGGAAAGGTTTTGCAGTTGAGCATCCCCCAGTGAATGCTGGGTCTCGGGCGTAATTCGAAACCAATACAGGTCACCAGAAAGCTCCCTGGGCACTGGCAGCGCCTTCGCTCCGAATTCAGTCAGACGCTGTTCCAATACCAGAGCGGAGTCCGAACGCACCAAACCACCTATATAGAGACATTGCCCTTCAGCCCTACCACCAGATCGCCTTTCACGCGAAACATCGCTTGTCTCGCTCAATAAACGAATATCCTGCTGTGAACCCCGATAGAGACTCAGAGGCGTAACATCCTTTGCGCGCAACGGAACCTCTTGCTGATGCCAGACGTAATAAAAAACATTGAGTACCAGGAGCAGCAGAAACAACCAACGCATACAAACCTCAGGACAAAGGACACGCCATAGCCAACCCCACGAATACCAGATCGGAAACGATGCGGGCATCTGGTGCTACATCAGAAACCAGCTCGGCATCCCCACCGGTAATGAACACAGTGAAGGACTCCCCCCAGTAGGATCGGGCCAACTCCAACTGAGTTAACACAAACCCCCTCAGCATCAGCGAGCAACCTCGCTCTACCGCCTCAACTGTGTTGCGTCCGGGCGCCTTGCTGAGCAATGCCTGCTCTGCGTCTTGATCCCCATAGCGAATCTTGCGTGTGTGTGTGCGCAATTGGTTTCGCATGAGCGGCATACCAGGACAAATAAAGCCTCCCAGATGCTCGCCATCCAACGAAATGAAATCAGAAGTCACCGCGGTTCCGAAATCCAGTACCACGCAGGCACCGCCAGCCAAATGAAAAGCCCCCAGCATCGCCAGCCAACGATCAAGCCCGAGACGTTCGTAGTCCTCATAACCATTCTTGACACCGGACATCTCGAGGGCTGGCGCAGCACAAACGACAGAAATACCAAACTCCCGCCTGAGCAAAGCGATAAGCTCACTGGTCTCATCGTCGGTTCTGACGCTGACAAGTCGACACTTACTTAATGAGATTAACGGCGAGCGCAGCGCGTCGACCAGCGCCTTATCAGAATCAACGACGCCTTCCCTGACCAAAGCACCGTCCTCAGCGTGCAGTACGCGCCACTTGATAAAACTGTTGCCGCAATCGAGCTCAAGAATCATCACGCAACCTCAAGCTGAGCTCGCCGCCACTAAAGACTTTTTCCACACCATCAACCTTCAGTCGAAGCGCACCCTGATTATCAATACCCAGCACCACACCATCCACCCGAGTGACACCTGCGGTCAGCACAACCGACTGTGCCTGCCAGAGATGATTCGCCTCCCACTCTGCCCGAAGCGAAGTAAAGCCGCCTGACTGATGACGCTGTAAATAGAGCTGCAACTGCTTGCTCAATTCCACCACCAGATTATTACGATCGCAATTTCGACCCGACTCCAAGCGAATCGAGGTCCATTGCTGATCGACCTCATCAGTGGCCTGCATATTCACGTTGATACCAACCCCCATGACCACGTGACATACATCTGCCGGATCCCCTACAAGCTCAAGCAGAATCCCGGCGATTTTCTTTCGACCAACGAGAACATCATTGGGCCACTTCAAACCTGCACCGGAGACCCCAACCGAACGCAGGGCTTGCATGACAGCAAGCCCCACAACCAGGCTCAAGCCCTCGAGCTGACGCATTCCGCCATCAACGCGCAATACGAGACTGTAATAAAGGTTCTCGGCAAATGGACTGACCCACTTTCGCCCCCTGCGTCCACGCCCGGCAATCTGTCGCTCAGCCAGCACTAGAAAAGGCGCCAACTGACCGCGATCGATCGCACGTAACGATTCAGCGTTGGTAGAGTCGACTGAGTCAAAGAGACTGATAGGCCAGCCGACAAGATCTGCCTCAATTCTGGGCAAATCAAGCAATGTCAGAGGTGAAGCCAATTGGTAACCCCGACCTCGAACTTTATGTATGGTCAGCCCGAGTTCGGCCTCCAAGTGCTGTAGCTGCTTCCAGACCGCACTTCGACTGATTCCCAGAGCAACACCCAAAGTCTGACCAGAATGGAATCGACCATCCTTCAGAAGATTCAACAACGTCAGCATGCAGGTCTTACCTCACAATGAGGCCCGAATAATAGCCACGCACCGAGCCGTTGCATAGAAATCAAACAGTCGTTTTTTCC
>NZ_JBJJMM010000059.1:0-2709 GCF_046231795.1 Pseudomonas sp. KCJK9016
TCAAGCGAAAAACCCCAACGGCGACAGCGCCGATTGCGTCCCCCGCACCTGCACCAACGGCTGCCCGGTGTCGATGGTCACCGGCGAAGAGCTGCTGACCCTGACCGATGGCGTGCTCGACGGGCTGCTGCCGTTCGAGTTCACCCGCCTGTACCGCACCAGCGCGGCGGAAATCGATGTCGGGTTGGGGTTTGGCTGGAGTCATTCGCTGGCGCATCGGCTGGAGGTCGAGGGCGATGGTGTGGTCTGGATTGACCACGAGAACCGGCGCACCCGGTTTCCGCTGCCGAGTGTCGAGCGGCCGGCGATTCACAACAGCCTGTCGCGGGCGGCGATCTTTCTTGGGGATGAGCCTGAGGAACTGATCGTTGCGCTGGCGGGTGAGGCGGCGCGGTTCTATCACTTTCGGGCTGGGCGTCTGACGGCGATCAGCGATGCCTACGGCAATCGTCTGACGGTGCATCGGGATCTTTCCGACCGGGTGCAGCGGCTGGATAACGGGGCCGGGCGTTCGCTGCTGTTGCGCTACGAGCGGGCGCACCTGGTCGCGGTCGATTATCAGATTTTCTGTGGAGCCGCCTGGCGCACCGAGCAGACGCTGGTCAGCTACCGCTTCGATGCCCGCCACCGGCTGATCGAGGCGAGCAACGCCGTCGACGAGAGCGAGCGTTACGACTACGACGACCGGCACGTCATCCTGCAGCGGCAGTTAACAGGCGGCGCGAGTTTTTTCTGGGCATGGGAACGCGAGGGCAAGGCGGCGCGCTGCGTGCGGCACTGGGCGTCGTTTTCGCAGATGGACACGCGTTACGTCTGGGACGACGCCGGCAGTGTGCGGGTGCAGTACGTCGACGGCCGCGAAGAGGTTTATGTCCACGACGACACGGCGCGGCTGGTGCGGCAGGTCGCCGCCGACGGGGGTGAGCAGCTCAAGGCCTACGATGCGCAGGGACGGCTGATCGCCGAGCAGGATGCGCTGGGGGCGGTCACCGAGTACCGCTACGACGACGCCGGACGACTGATCGCGCTGATTCCGCCGGACGACGCGCCGACGTCCTACGAATACCGCAACGGTTTCCTGCACCGCCGCAGCCGGGGCGACGCCGAATGGACCTGTCGGCGCAATGCCCAGGGCGATATCACCGAAGCGGTCGATCCCGACGGCCATGTCACCCATTACCACTACGACCCCCAGGGGCGGCTGCTGTCGATCCGCTATCCGGATTCGGGTCGACATGTGTTCGTGTGGAACGACCTGGGTCAGTTGCTCGAGGAAAGTCTGCCGGACGGCGGGGTTCGGAAGTTTTCCTACGATGCGCTGGGCCGACGGATTGCAACGCAGGACGAACACGGTGCGGTCACCCGCCACGCCTGGGACGCCGTTGGCCGGCTGATCCAGACCACGCTGCCGACCGGGGCCACCCGAGCCTGGTCCTACAGCGCCTACGGCCAGATCACTGCCGAGCGCGACGAGCTGGGGCGCATCACCCGCTACGAGTATGACGACGACCTGCATTTGGTCAGCCGCCGGATCAACCCCGACGGCACGCGGCTGCAGTACCGCTACGACCATGCGCAGCTGTTGCTGACGGAGATCGAGAACGAGTCCGGCGAAAAATACCGGCTGGACTACACACCCACCGGACTGATCCGACAGGAAACCGGGTTCGATGACCGGCGCACCGCTTATGCCTACGACCGCAATGGCCACCTGCGGGAGAAGACCGAGTTTGGTGATGACGGCTCGACCTTGGTCACCGCTTATGAGCGTGACCGTGCCGGGCGTCTGCTGCGCAAGACTTTGCCCGATGGCAGCACGGTGGATTATCGCTACGACCGCCTCGGTCGGCTGGTCGGCGTGGACGACGGCCAGAATCACCCGCTGGCCTTCGAATACGACCGGCAGGACCGGCTGATCACCGAGCATCAGGGCTGGGGCACCCTGCGCTACGCCTACGATGCCTGCGGCCAGCTCACCCGGATGCGCCTGCCGGACAACAGCAAGCTCGATTACCACTACGCCAAGGGCGGTGCGCTGACCGCGATCGACCTCAATGGCGCCTTGCTCACCCGCCACATCTACCAGAACGGTCGCGAACAGCAGCGCCAGCAAGGCCTGCTGCTCAGCGAATATGCCTACGACGAACAGGGCCGTTTGCTCTCCCACGCTGTCGGCCATCAACGCAGTGCCCTGTATCGCCGCGACTTTGCCTACAGCGCCAACGGCAACCTCGAACAGATCGCCGACACCCGCCATGGCCAGCGCAGCTACCAGTACGACGCCCTCGACCGGCTGATCCGCGTGCGCCACAGCCGCAACGACCTGCCGGAAACCTTCGCCCACGACCCGGCCGGCAACCTGCTGACGCAGGACCGTCCAGGCCCGACCAGCATCAAAGGCAATCGTCTGCTGATGCAGGGCGACCGCCATTACGACTACGACGCCTTCGGCAACCTGATCCGCGAACGCCGCGGCCGCGCCCAACAACTCGTCACTGCATACCGCTACGACAGCCAGCACCGCCTGATCGGCCTGACCCGTCCGGATGGCACCAGCGCCACCTATCAATACGACGCCTTTGGCCGGCGCATCCGCAAGACCGTCGATGGCCAGACCACCGAGTTCTTCTGGCAGGGCGACCACCTCGTCGCCGAAAGCAGCAAAGACCAGCACCGCAGCTTCATCTACGAACCCGGCACCTTCCGCCC
>NZ_JBJJMM010000061.1:0-1614 GCF_046231795.1 Pseudomonas sp. KCJK9016
CGTCCCTGATTCGCTTGTCGCGCATCGAAGCGCACAAGCCGCTTGCCCATCGCCAGGGTTGGTTTGAATTGATCGCTGAGGAGTCTTTTTCGTGACTGACGCAAAAACTACTAAATTCCGTGACGTCGAAATCCGCGCCGCCCGCGGCAACAAGCTGACCGCCAAGAGCTGGCTGACCGAAGCACCGCTGCGCATGCTGATGAACAACCTCGACCCGGAAGTGGCCGAGAACCCGAAAGAGCTGGTGGTCTACGGCGGCATCGGCCGCGCTGCGCGCAACTGGGAGTGCTACGACAAGATCGTCGAAAGCCTGACCAATCTGAACGATGACGAAACCCTGTTGGTGCAGTCCGGCAAGCCGGTCGGCGTGTTCAAGACCCACAGCAACGCGCCGCGCGTGCTGATCGCCAACTCCAACCTCGTACCGCACTGGGCGACCTGGGAGCACTTCAACGAACTCGACGCCAAGGGCCTGGCCATGTACGGCCAGATGACCGCCGGCAGCTGGATCTACATCGGCAGCCAGGGCATCGTCCAGGGCACTTACGAAACCTTCGTCGAGGCCGGTCGCCAGCATTACGACTCCAACCTCAAGGGCCGCTGGGTTCTGACCGCCGGCCTCGGCGGCATGGGCGGCGCCCAGCCGCTGGCCGCGACCCTGGCCGGTGCCTGCTCGCTGAACATCGAATGCCAGCAGACCAGCATCGATTTCCGCCTCAAGACCCGTTACGTCGACGAGCAGGCCAAGGACCTCGACGACGCCCTGGCGCGGATTGAGAAATACACCAAAGAAGGCAAGGCGATCTCCATCGCCCTGTGCGGCAACGCCGCCGAAATCCTCCCGGAACTGGTCCGTCGCGGCGTGCGTCCGGACATGGTCACCGACCAGACCAGCGCCCACGACCCGCTCAACGGCTACCTGCCGGCCGGCTGGACCTGGGAACAATACCGCGCCCGCGCGAAGACCGAACCGGCGGCGGTGATCAAGGCTGCCAAGCAGTCGATGGCGGTGCACGTCAAAGCCATGCTCGACTTCCAGAAGCAAGGCATCCCGACCTTCGACTACGGCAACAACATCCGTCAGATGGCCCAGGAAGAGGGCGTGGAAAACGCCTTCGACTTCCCGGGTTTCGTGCCGGCCTACATCCGTCCGCTGTTCTGCCGTGGCATCGGCCCGTTCCGCTGGGCGGCGCTGTCGGGTGATCCGCAGGACATCTACAAGACCGACGCCAAGGTCAAGGAACTGATCCCGGACGACGCCCACCTGCACAACTGGCTGGACATGGCCCGCGAGCGCATCAGCTTCCAGGGTCTGCCGGCGCGGATCTGCTGGGTCGGCTTGGGCCAGCGCGCCAAACTCGGTCTGGCGTTCAACGAAATGGTCCGTCGCGGCGAGCTGTCGGCGCCGATCGTGATCGGCCGCGACCACCTCGACTCCGGCTCGGTGTCCAGCCCGAACCGCGAAACCGAATCGATGCAGGACGGCTCGGATGCAGTCTCCGACTGGCCGCTGCTCAACGCCTTGCTCAACACCGCGAGCGGCGCGACCTGGGTTTCCCTGCACCACGGCGGCGGCGTCGGCATGGGCTTCTCCCAGCACTCGGGCATGGTGAT
>NZ_JBJJMM010000062.1:0-1476 GCF_046231795.1 Pseudomonas sp. KCJK9016
ATCTGGTGGCGCGGATGCGGCACGTCGGGCTGACGGCCGATGTCCGTGTGCTGTTCAGTCAACCGACGCTTGCCGCGCTGGCGGCTGCGGTCGGCGATGAGACGGAAGCCGAGATCCCGGCCAACCGGATTGCGCCGGACTGCAAACACATCACCCCGGACATGTTGCCGCTGGTTGCACTGGATCAGCCCGCCATCGACCGAATCGTCGCCAGCATTCCCGGCGGCGCAGCGAACGTACAGGACATCTACCCGCTGGCGCCATTGCAGGCGGGCATTCTGTTCCATCACTTGTCGGCACCTCAGGGCGATCCGTATGTCTTGCAGGCGCAGTTTGCGTTTGCCGATGAATCCCGTCTGCGGGTGTTTGCCGAGGCCTTGCAGGCCGTGATCGAGCGCCATGACATTCTGCGCACGTCGCTGTTCTGGGACGGACTGGCAGAACCGGTGCAAGTGGTCTGGCGCCAGGCTTCGCTGGTGTGTGAAACGGTGGAGCTGGATGACAGCGAAACGGATGCACTGAGCCAGCTGCGCAGCCGGTTCGATGCACAGCAATACCGCATGGCCGTCACGCAGGCGCCATTGATGCGGGTAGTGCATGGTTGGGATGCGGTCAATCGGCGCGTGGTGGCGCTGCTGCTGTTCCATCACCTGGTGATGGATCACATTGCGCTGGACGTGCTGCGTCTCGAAATGCAGTCGGTCTTGCTCGGGCAGATACGACAATTGGCCGAACCGGTGCCGTATCGCACTTATGTCGCCCGCACACGTTCGGGGTTGAGCGAGGAGGAACATGAAACGTTCTTCCGCGAGATGCTCGGCGATATCGACGAGCCGACCCTGCCGTATGGTCAGGGCACGGTCGCGGACAGCGGCAACGGGCATGCGCAACGGTTGCTGGACACCGCGTTGAGCCAGCGGGTCAGGGCCAGGGCCAGGCGTCTGGGCATCAGCGCTGCGAGCCTGATGCACCTGGCCTGGGCCAGCGTGCTGGGGCAGTTGTCGGGGCGTGAAAACGTGGTGTTCGGCACGGTGATGCTTGGCCGTCTGCATGGTGGTGAAGGTGCCGAACGGGCGCTGGGCGTGTTCATCAACACGCTGCCGCTGCGCATTGATCTGAGCGGACATTCAGTGAAGGAAGCCGTACTGGCGACCCATCAGCGCTTGAACCGTTTGTTGCACCACGAACACGCGCCGCTGGCACTGGTGCAGCGTTGCAGCGCCATGGCGCCGGGCTCACCGCTGTTCAATGCGTTGTTCAATTACCGCCACAGCGGTGGCGGGGGTACACCGTCCGACGAGGCCGTGGCGGCATGGCAGGGCATGCAGTTGCTCGATGCCGAAGAACGCAGCAACTACCGCCTGAGCCTGAGCGTCGATGATCTGGGCGAAGACTTCAGCCTGACCGCGTTGACCACGGCCGGGATCGATGCCGGGCGGATCTGCGACTACATGGCGCTTGCGGTCGAGAGCCTGT
>NZ_JBJJMM010000063.1:0-1138 GCF_046231795.1 Pseudomonas sp. KCJK9016
AGAAACCGGATGCGGTATTCGGGTTCAATCAGCAGGATCAGTTGTATATCGGCTATCAGGTCGCGGCGAAGATGAATGCGCGGTATGCCGATACGGCCATGGCGTGCAGGGGAAACACCGCGGCCTATAACTGCAACGGAATAATTATTCGAATCGCAAAAGCATCCACTGAATACCATGCGTGGAATCCCAGCCCCAACTCGGAAGAACGTAATGGTGTTTCATTCTCCTACCTGCGAGCTGACGTTCCCATTGTGCGCCTAGCCTGGTATGGCAACTTCGGATTTACCGTCAAGGAACTTGCGGCACCCGCAACATACCCACTGACCTTTAGATGTTCCTATCCTTACGACGCATCCACGACATGGCGCACAGACAGTTGCAATCTTCACTCACACTCCCCTGCCCAGAGTGCTCCATGCATTGAGCAAGGTATAACGACGGTTGGCGCCTGGCTGAATTACTTCGAATCGCTACCTAATAAAAGTTACGGATGCAGTTTTGGTTCGACGCCGGATCAATTTCAAATGAGCCTGCAGGCACGTGCACAGATGAATCCAGAGTACTTGTCCAAACATAATGAGGTAATTATTTCTGCCTGGCCGCAAAACATTCCCGAACAAATCCCCCTTGAGTCCTTGTTTTTTATTAAAGACAGTGAAGGATTAAACGGAGCCCGGTTCATTCAACAGGATTACTTCCTGCAAACTGCGCGTTATCTACCGATAGTGCGCCTGGATCTTACGGCAACCGATGGCCTTCCATTCTCATTTGATGCGTTGGACCAGTCAGTAGAGAAAGCTCCCCCACCCATACACCAAAGCTCGCTTATCAAACCTTCTCGCGACACACGTGCGTTACAGACTGAGTAACCATCATGAATAGAGCCTACTCGGCGAATATTCCTCTGCTCCTGTTTCTTTGGATCATTGAAAGTTGCCAGGCCGCCACCGGTCCAGAAACCGCGCAGCTACTCAATCAGCGGTATCACAACACCGCCCCTCAATGCCCGGGCGCCAATCCAGCATATTTTTGCAGCGGCGTGCTGCTGCGCGGCAGTGAGGGCACGCAAGTATTCTGGAAACACTCGGCAAACGCCGTACAACTGGGCGCCGAGGGTTTCAATTACCTGCGCGCA
>NZ_JBJJMM010000064.1:0-954 GCF_046231795.1 Pseudomonas sp. KCJK9016
GAGCAGATCGCGGTAAGCGGCGGCGGTGTCGATCTGGCCTTTCTGGCCACGGGCGGCATGGATACGCGCATCGAACGGCGAGCGCGAACCGAGCACCGCTTCCACCGTCAGACCACCCAGCGCCAGCGCACCGGCGAACAGGTCTTCACCTTCGAACAGACCGCGCAGGGCGAATGCAGTGGACACCTGAGTGCCATTGAGCAGCGCCAGACCTTCCTTCGCCGCCAGGGTCAGCGGGGTCAGACCGGCAACTTTCAGCGCTTCGGTGGCTTCCATCCACTCGCCCTTGTAACGGGCCTTGCCCTCGCCCAGCAGCACCAGCGACATGTGCGCCAATGGCGCGAGGTCGCCGGAAGCACCCACCGAACCTTTCAGCGGAATGTGCGGATAAACCTCGGCATTGATCAGCGCGATCAGCGCATCGATCACCACCCGACGGATGCCGGAGAAACCACGGCTCAGGCTGTTGACCTTGAGCACCATGATCAGGCGCACCAGCTCATCGCTGATCGGCTCGCCGATGCCGGCGGCGTGGGACAGCACCAGCGAGCGCTGCAGGTTTTCCAGGTCGGCGCTGGCGATGCGGGTCGAGGCCAGCAAGCCGAAACCGGTGTTGATGCCGTAGGCAGTGCGGTTCTCGGCGAGGATTTGTTCGACGCAGGCGACACTGGCTTCGATCTGTGCGGCGGCGCTGTAGTCGAGAGTCAGTTTGACCGGTTTCTGGTAGACGTCACGCAGTTGCGACAGGCTCAGTTGGCCAGGGATCAGATTCAGTGCAGTCATGTTCAGGCTCCTTTAACCGAAGTAATCATTGGCAGGTTCAAGCCCTGCTCCCTGGCGCAGTCGATGGCGATCTGGTAACCGGCATCGGCATGACGCATCACACCGGTGCCCGGGTCGTTGTGCAGCACGCGAGCGATGCGCTCGGCCGCCTCATCCGTACCGTCGCAGACA
>NZ_JBJJMM010000065.1:0-871 GCF_046231795.1 Pseudomonas sp. KCJK9016
TGCAGGCGCTGGAGCAGACGCCGCAATTGGGCGTCGATCAACTGTCGATCCTGCCGCCGGATGAGCGGCGGGAATTGCTGGTCGGGTTCAATGCTACCCAGCGGGAATACCCGTCGCGTTCGACGGTTCACGGTCTGTTCGAACAGCAAGTGCAACTGCATCCGCAAGCCGTTGCAGCGGTGCATGGCCGCTCGGCGTTGACCTATGACGAACTGAATCAACGGGCCAACCGCCTGGCCCATCACCTGATCGCGCAGGGCGTGCAGCCAGGCGATCATGTGGCGATCCTGCTGCCGCGCTCGCTGGATCTGCTGGCGGCGCAACTGGCCATCGGCAAATGCGCGGCGGCTTATGTGCCGCTGGACATCAACGCTCCGGCTGAACGTCAGGCGTTCATGGTCGAGGATTGCAGGGCGACAGCGCTGCTGACCTTGAGCTCGGAGTCAGTCGACTACAGCGTGCGCCGGATCGATCTGGATGCGCTGAAACTCGACGCGCAACCGACGCACAACCCGGACTTGCCGCAGTCTTCGGAATCCGTGGCCTACATCATGTACACCTCCGGCTCCACCGGCACGCCGAAAGGGGTGATGGTGCCGCACCGAGCCATCGGGCGACTGGTGATCAATAACGGTTATGCCGATTTCAACCCGCAGGACCGTGTGGCGTTCGCTTCCAACCCGGCGTTCGACGCCAGCACCATGGACGTCTGGGGGCCGCTGCTCAACGGTGGGCGCGTGGTGGTCATCGATCACGACACCTTGCTTGATCCAGACCTGTTCGGTCAGGCGCTGGCCAGCTCCGGCGTCACGATCCTGTTCGTCACCACCGCACTGTTCAACCAGTACGTGCAACTGATTCCCGAGGCCCT
>NZ_JBJJMM010000066.1:0-778 GCF_046231795.1 Pseudomonas sp. KCJK9016
CTTCGTGCCGTCGATGCTCGACGTGTTCCTCGCCCATGGCGACACGAGCCGTTGCAACGGTCTGCGCCAGGTGATGTGCAGCGGTGAAGCGTTGCCGGGCAGCCTGGTACGGCGCTTCAAACAGCAATTGCCGGGCGCTGGATTGCACAACCTCTACGGCCCGACCGAAGCGGCAGTGGACGTCACCGCCTGGGATTGCGCGGGGCCGTTGGAGCAAACGCCTGACAACACGCCGATCGGCAAACCGATCGCCAACACCCGGATGTACATCCTCGATGCTCAGCAACAACCGGTGCCGCAAGGTGTGGTGGGTGAGTTGTACATCGGTGGCGTGCAAGTGGCGCGGGGTTACCTGAACCGTCCGGAGCTGAACGCCGAGCGTTTCCTGAAGGATCCGTTCCAGCCCGATGGCCGCCTGTACCGCACCGGTGACGTCGCCCGTTACCTGGCCGACGGCAACATCGAATACCTGGGCCGTAACGACGATCAGGTGAAGATCCGTGGTCTGCGCATCGAGCTGGGTGAAATCCAGTCTCGCCTGACCGATATCGACGGCGTGCAGGAAGCGGCGGTGTTGGCCCGTGAGGACGTGCCGGGGGACAAACGCCTGGTCGCTTATTACACCGGCACCCGGCTGGACATCGACGTGCTGCGCAGTCACCTGCTCGAACACCTGCCGGATTACATGGTGCCGGCGGTGTTCGTGCACCTCGATGCGCTGCCACTGAGCCCCAACGGCAAGCTCGACCGCAAGGCGTTGCCGGTGCCGGATCAGGCC
>NZ_JBJJMM010000067.1:0-778 GCF_046231795.1 Pseudomonas sp. KCJK9016
TTTTGTGCCGTCGATGCTCGACGTGTTCCTCGCCCATGGTGACACGAGCCGTTGCAACGGTCTGCGCCAGGTGATGTGCAGTGGTGAAGCGTTGCCGGGCAGTCTGGTACGGCGCTTCAAGCAGCAATTGCCGGGCGCTGGATTGCACAACCTGTACGGCCCGACCGAAGCGGCGGTGGACGTTACCGCGTGGGATTGCGCTGGGCCGTTGGAGCAAACGCCTGACAACACGCCTATCGGCAAACCGATCGCCAACACCCGGATGTACATCCTCGATGCTCAGCAACAACCGGTGCCGCAAGGTGTGGTGGGTGAGTTGTACATCGGCGGCGTGCAGGTCGCTCGCGGTTACCTGAATCGTCCAGAGCTGAACGCCGAACGCTTCCTGAAGGATCCGTTCCAGCCCGATGGCCGCCTGTACCGCACCGGTGACGTCGCCCGTTACCTGGCCGACGGCAACATCGAATACCTGGGCCGCAACGACGATCAGGTGAAGATCCGTGGTCTGCGCATCGAGCTGGGTGAAATCCAGTCTCGCCTGACCGATATCGACGGCGTGCAGGAAGCGGCGGTACTGGCCCGTGAAGACGTGCCGGGGGACAAACGCCTGGTCGCTTATTACACCGGCACCCGGCTGGACATCGACGTGCTGCGCAGTCACCTGCTGGAACACCTGCCGGATTACATGGTGCCGGCGGTGTTCGTGCACCTCGATGCGCTGCCACTGAGCCCCAACGGCAAGCTCGACCGCAAGGCGTTGCCGGTGCCGGATCAGGCT
>NZ_JBJJMM010000068.1:0-738 GCF_046231795.1 Pseudomonas sp. KCJK9016
TGATGATCACCGGATCGTCGTTGTTGTGGATCTGCAAAACCAGATTCGCGGTGCTGGTGTCGCCGTCCGAGTCGGTGATGGTGTAGGTGAAGGTTTCGGTGCCGTTGCCGCCGCCGTGCAGATTCTTGAAGTCGGCATCATTGGTGTTGAGAGTGTAGGTGTAGGAACCGTCGGCATTCAGCACCAGCGTGCCGTAAGTCCCGTTGAAGGTTCCGGCGGTGACCGGGCCGGTCGGTACGCGGTCGGCGCCTTGCACGTCATTGGTCAGCACATTGCCGGTCAGCGTCAGGTTGGTTTCCGAAGCGGTGCCGGCATTGCTGTCGTCCACCGCTTTGGGCAGGTCATCAACAATGTTCACGTCCAGCGATGCATTGGCGGTTGTGCCGTTGTCATCCACCACGGTAACGGCGAACTGTTCGCTCAGGGTGTTCGCACCGTTGGCAGTTGGGTGTGCGTCGTTGTGGTCGAGGGTGTAGCTGTAGCTGACGACGCCGGTCGTGGCGTTGAAACCGGTGATGGTCAGTGTGCTGCCCAATGGTGTGGTCACCGATTGCGGGAAGCCTGCGGCGACACCGTTGGTCACGACGGCGATGCCACCCACGGTGAGCGTGGTCACTCCATCCAAAGCAGTGATGGTGAAGGTGCCGCTTTGAGTCAGCGCGGTGGCATCCGGCGCACTGCCGGTGCTCAGGTTTTTCTCGAAAACCGTCAGCTCGCCGCCCTCGACGTTCAAGCCGT
>NZ_JBJJMM010000069.1:0-704 GCF_046231795.1 Pseudomonas sp. KCJK9016
CGCGAAGCCAGCAACTCGATCGCCGCATTGATGTCCGGCGCAAAGAAGCGGTCCTTCTCGTAGAACGGCACTTCGCGACGCAGAATGCCCCGGGCCTTTTCCAGTTTGGTCGAGGTCTTCAGGCCGTTGCGCAGGTCCAGACCCTGCACCGCCGCCAGCCATTCCACCGCGAGGATGCCGCGGGTGTTTTCGGCCATTTCCCACAGGCGTTTGCCGGCGGCCGGGGCCATCGACACGTGGTCTTCCTGGTTGGCGGAGGTCGGCAGGCTGTCCACCGAATGCGGATGGGCCAGCGCCTTGTTATCGCTGGCCAGCGCCGCCGCCGTCACCTGGGCGATCATGAAACCGGAGTTCACGCCGCCATTGGCCACCAGGAACGGCGGCAGTTGCGACATGTGCTTGTCCATCATCAGCGAGATGCGGCGCTCGCTCAGGGAACCGATTTCGGCGATGGCCAGGGCCATGTTGTCAGCGGCCATGGCCACGGGTTCAGCGTGGAAGTTACCGCCGGAAATCACGTCGCCTTCAGCCGCGAATACCAATGGGTTGTCGGAGACGGCGTTGGCTTCGATCACCAGCACTTCGGCAGCCTGACGGAACTGGGTCAGGCAGGCGCCCATGACTTGCGGCTGGCAGCGCAGCGAGTACGGGTCCTGGACCTTTTCGCAGTTCTGGTGCGAATCGGAGACTTCGCTGCGCTCGCC
>NZ_JBJJMM010000070.1:0-605 GCF_046231795.1 Pseudomonas sp. KCJK9016
CGCCTGGCCCATCACTTGCGCGGTTTGGGCGTTGGTCCTGATGCGCGGGTGGCGATCTGCGTCGAGCGCGGGCTGGAGATGGTGGTCGGCCTGCTGGCGATTCTGAAGGCCGGCGGCGGTTATGTGCCGCTGGATCCGGCGTATCCGCTGGAGCGGCTGGCCTACATGCTGGAGGACAGCGCGCCGTCGGCGGTGCTGGTGCAAGGCTCGACCCGCGCGTTGCTGGGTGAGGTGGCGGTGCCGGTGGTCGATCTGGATCACGACACCTGGCAATCGTTGTCGACCGAAAATCCGTCGGTCGACGGACTGACCCCGCAGCACACGGCCTACGTGATCTACACCTCCGGCTCGACCGGGCAGCCGAAAGGCGTGATCAACGAGCACAGCGGGGTGGTCAACCGCTTGCTGTGGATGCAGGACGCTTATCGCCTGACGGCTGAAGATACGGTGCTGCAAAAGACACCGTTCAGCTTCGACGTGTCGGTGTGGGAGTTCTTCTGGCCGCTGATGACCGGTGCGCGACTGGTCATGGCCCGTCCGGGCGGGCACAAGGATCCGCTGTACCTGAGCGACGTGATCGAGCGCGAACGCATCACCACGCTGCA
>NZ_JBJJMM010000071.1:0-523 GCF_046231795.1 Pseudomonas sp. KCJK9016
GGCTCAGGTCCATGCGCAGGATCGGCAGCCAGTCGCCGGTGGCGTTGAAATAGTCGCGTTGATCCTTTTGTGCGCCCAGCAATGAGCCACTCTTCGTCACGTCGTAGAACAGGCCTTGCAGTGGCAGTTGCTTCGGAGTCTGGTCATCCCAGTTCCTGATTTGCAGCAGCGTGGGTCTGGCGGACCATTCGGTGTCGATGCGTTGGTGTGCGATCAGACTGGCGCTGAACTGCGCAGGGTCTTGAGTGCTGAGCGAGCATTGCTTCGCAGGCTGATTGTCCTGTTGTGCAAAGTGCGCAAGCCAGCTCTGGACGTCGGTCGCACCCTGGGTCGTGCAGGAGCTGGCATCCTGAGCCTTGACCGTCGCTGTCCACCCGCAACCGAAATAGGGGCGCGTGCCCTGAACCGCAAACTCGAACGGGTAGGCACACAGCACATCCAGTGCCTTGTCCTGGCCGATGGCCGTGAATTGATCGCTGAACACGGCACCGTATGCTTGCGTCAGCGAGCGAGTATCAAGATC
>NZ_JBJJMM010000072.1:0-515 GCF_046231795.1 Pseudomonas sp. KCJK9016
CTGCCCAGCGGAGTCGTGATGGATTGAGGGAATCCGGCGGCCACGCCATTGGTGACGACGGCGATGCCACCCACGGTCAGTGTGGTGACACCGTCCAGTGCGGTGATGGTGAAGGTGCCGCTTTGAGTCAGCGCGGTGGCATCCGGCGCACTGCCGGTACTCAGGTTTTTCTCGAAAACCGTCAGCTCGCCGCCGTTAACGTCAAGGCCGCTGATAATCACCGGATCGTCATTGTTGTGGATCTGCAAAACCAGATTCGCAGTACTGGTGTCGCCATCCGAATCGGTGATGGTGTAGGTGAAGGTCTCGGTGCCGTTGCCACCGCCGTGCAGGTTCTTGAAGTCGGCATCGTTGGTGTTGAGGGTGTAGGTGTAGGAACCGTCAGCATTCAGCACCAGCGTGCCGTAAGTTCCAGTGAAGGTTCCGGCGGTGACCGGGCCGGTCGGCACACGGTCGGCGCCTTGCACGTCATTGGTCAGCACATTGCCGGTCAGGGTCAGATTGGTTTCCGAGGC
>NZ_JBJJMM010000073.1:0-511 GCF_046231795.1 Pseudomonas sp. KCJK9016
TTTGCGGAACATCTCAACACCGGTGCAGGTAGTGGTGGTGGTGTCACGCAGACCAACGATTTCCAGTGGATCCTGAACGCGAACAATACCGCGCTCGATACGACCGGTCACAACAGTACCGCGACCCGAGATCGAGAACACGTCTTCGATCGGCATCAGGAATGGCTGGTCGATAGCACGAACTGGCTCAGGGATGTAGGCATCCAGAGTTTCTACCAGCTTCTTCACAGCGGTAGTACCCATTTCGTTGTCGTCTTTGCCTTCCAGCGCCATACGAGCAGAACCGATGATGATCGGAGTGTCATCACCCGGGAAGTCATAGGTGGACAGCAGGTCGCGAACTTCCATCTCAACCAGCTCCAGCAGCTCTGCGTCGTCTACCAGGTCAGCCTTGTTCAGGAAAACCACGATGTACGGAACGCCTACCTGACGGGACAGCAGGATGTGCTCACGAGTTTGTGGCATCGGACCATCGGCAGCCGAGCAAACCAGGATCGCGCCGTCCATCTGC
>NZ_JBJJMM010000074.1:0-511 GCF_046231795.1 Pseudomonas sp. KCJK9016
CTTGCGGAACATCTCAACACCGGTGCAGGTAGTGGTGGTGGTGTCACGCAGACCAACGATTTCCAGCGGGTCCTGAACGCGAACGATACCGCGCTCGATACGACCGGTCACAACAGTACCGCGACCCGAGATCGAGAACACGTCTTCGATCGGCATCAGGAATGGCTGATCGATAGCACGAACTGGCTCAGGGATGTAGGCATCCAGAGTTTCTACCAGCTTCTTGACAGCGGTAGTACCCATTTCGTTGTCGTCTTTACCTTCCAGCGCCATACGAGCAGAACCGATGATGATCGGAGTGTCGTCACCTGGGAAGTCATAGGTGGACAGCAGGTCGCGAACTTCCATCTCAACCAGTTCCAGCAGCTCTGCGTCGTCTACCAGGTCAGCCTTGTTCAGGAAAACCACGATGTACGGAACGCCTACCTGACGAGACAGCAGGATGTGCTCACGAGTTTGTGGCATCGGACCATCGGCAGCCGAGCAAACCAGGATCGCGCCGTCCATCTGG
>NZ_JBJJMM010000075.1:0-434 GCF_046231795.1 Pseudomonas sp. KCJK9016
AGTGCCGGCGTTGCTGTCGTTTACGGCTTTTGGCAGGTCGTCGACGATGTTGACGTCGAGGCTGGCATTGGCGGTGGTGCCGTTGTCATCCACCACGGTGACGGCGAACTGTTCGCTCAGGGTGTTGGCGCCGTTGGCAGTTGGGTGTGCGTCGTTGTGGTCGAGGGTGTAGCTGTAACTGACAACGCCGGTCGTGGCATTGAACCCGGTAATCGTCAGCGTGCTGCCCAATGGCGTGGTCACCGATTGCGGAAAGCCTGCGGCCACGCCGTTGGTGACGACGGCGATACCGCCCACGGTCAACGTGGTCACTCCATCCAAAGCAGTGATGGTGAACGTGCCGCTTTGGGTCAGCGCGGTGGCATCCGGCGCACTGCCAGTGCTGAGGTTTTTCTCGTAGACGGTGAGTTCGCCGCCGTTCACATCCAGGCCGC
>NZ_JBJJMM010000076.1:0-365 GCF_046231795.1 Pseudomonas sp. KCJK9016
CTGCTGGACGAAGGTCGTGCTGGCGAGAACTGCGGCGTTCTGCTGCGTGGTACCAAGCGTGACGACGTTGAGCGTGGTCAGGTTCTGGTCAAGCCAGGTTCGGTTAAGCCGCACACCAAGTTCACCGCAGAAGTTTACGTTCTGAGCAAGGAAGAAGGCGGTCGTCACACTCCGTTCTTCAAAGGCTACCGTCCACAGTTCTACTTCCGTACTACTGACGTGACCGGTAACTGCGAACTGCCAGAAGGCGTTGAAATGGTAATGCCAGGTGACAACATTCAGATGACTGTTACCCTGATCAAAACCATCGCGATGGAAGATGGTCTGCGTTTCGCTATCCGTGAAGGCGGTCGTACCGTCGGCGC